>JBBRBD010000001.1:0-160140 GCA_038206135.1 Patescibacteria group bacterium
CTGCAATCGGGTAGTTCATAGGGGCAAGACATAGTTCTTGCCCATTTTTTATTCTTTTATGGAGTTTCAGTTACCGAGTCAACAAATAATGTTGTCCCTGAGTATTGACCCACAACCGTTACTTTTTTATTTATATAAGAGATTAAATCAAGATGGCTCGAATTTAGGCTAGTTACTCTGTCTACACCATGCAATTCGAATGAATATTCACTGTTTCCAGATACTGAAATAATAGTGCCAGCTAATGATACGTTTATGTTGGGGGTAGCTGTAGACACTGTTGCGCTTTGTTTAGAAAGAAAAAGATATCCGCCAAAGCCGACTACTATTAATAGTACAAGTCCAAATAAAATAGCTTTCATTTTTATTTAATTAAATCTGGTCTGTTTTTCTCAGTAGTTTTTTGGGATTCAATAACTTTCCATTCTTCAATTCTTTTTCGGTCGCCAGACAACAAAACAGGTGGAACTTCCCAGTCTCTGTATTTTACAGGCCGAGTATATTGTGCAGCTTCCAAAAGTTCTGGATTACTGAAACTCTCATATCGGGTCGCATCTTCTTTTTCTATTACATGGGGAATTAAACGAACGACAGTTTCCGTTACAACCATTGCAGGAAGTTCTCCTCCCATCATTACATAGTCACCAATTGAGAGTTCTTCATCTATCAAATATTCGTGAATTCGTTCATCAAAACCTTCATATCTGCCACTAATAAGAATCAGATGATCAATTTGGGAAAGTTCCATGGCCATCGCTTGCGTGAATTTTTTGCCACGAGGAGTAAGAAGAATAACTTTTCGTTTTGGTTTTCTGAAGGAGAGGAAACCTCTTTTTGTAAGTTTTTTAATTGCTTTTTCGATCGGCTCTACCATCATAATCATGCCAACCCCGCCACCATATGGTCTGTCATCTATTGTTTTTCTAAATCCCAAACCGAAAGAACGAAGATCATGAATATTTATTTTTACCAGTTTTTTTTTCTTAGCTCGAGCCATAAGTGAGTCGTCAAATGGTCCATCAAACATTTTTGGAAAAAGAGAAATAATATCGATTTTAAGCATATGTTAAGTATAACGAATTTGAGATACATTTGCCGAGTACGAGCTCATCTCTCACGTATATGCAACCGTTTTGAAAATGATACCAAGTATATCTCTCGTGTTCGTTCAATTCTCAATTTCGACATTTCGTGTGGATTGTCATACAATAGTGGTATGGAATTAAGCTTTTCACCAAAAGAATTTTTTGAAAAATCAAAAAAACTATTTCGTACTCCAGTAGCTTTTTTTAAGGATGTAGAGAAAGAAAAAGGTTGGAAAGATGCGTTCACATACTCTATCGTAATTTCAGCTATCGCTGCTTTGTTTGGTGTCTTAGAAATAACACTTCTGTACCCGCTGTTCCAAAATCAATTACAAGGTGTGTTTACAGCTGACAATAAACCGCAGCTTCTGGATATTCTCCCTGCATTTTTTGTCTCAGCAGTGGTAGTTGTTCTTCTCGGTTTTGTTTGGGCTGGAGCGTTGCATCTTTGGCTTAAGCTGTTTCGTATAAAAGGAGATTATTGGAGTGCATATAAAGCCTATACTTATTCAAGAGCTCCGTTGTCCTTCTTCGGATGGATTCCGTATGTTGGCGCGATTTTTAGTATTTATAGTATTTATTTACTTATTGTCGGAATGTCTGTGCATTACAAAATAACTAAGAAAAAAGCTTTCCTTATGATTATTGTTCCGCTCGCACTTCTGTTCATACTGCAAACGGTATTGTATTCAGTAGCCACTCAAGTAACTCCATGAACAAAGTTGTTGTAGTAATGCCTTCATACAATGAGTCTGCAAATATTGGTAAAATGATCGCTGAGCTCGTAGATATCGAATTTAAAAAAATTAAAAATGCCCAAATGCATCTACTAGTTGTAGATGATAATTCGCCTGATGGCACAGGAGAAGTTGTTAAAAAGGCTGCAAAGACACATAAAAATGTACATTTGCTTTCGGGCAAAAAAGAAGGACTTGGAATGGCTTATGTACGAGGTATGAAATATGCGATCAAAGAATTGAACGCAGATGCCACTATCGAAATGGATGCAGATTTCCAACACAATCCAAAGTATGTTAAAGATTTGGTTGATGCATTTGTCGATGGTGCAGACTACGTGATCGGAAGCCGCTATGTTAAAGGAGGATCTATTCCAAAAGCATGGGCCTGGCACAGACGCGCTGTTAGTTATTGGGGTAACATGTTTGCCAGAACTATTTTGTTTTTGCCTAAACTACACGACACGACAACTGGCTTTAGATTAACACGAGTTAAAGGAGTATTAGATCATATTGACTTGGATCACTTGATGGAACTTCATAGATTCGCTTTCAAAGTTGATCTTTTTTATCAGTCAGTAATGCTTTCTAAAAAAACTGTTGAAGTTCCAATTGCATTTGGCACACGTAAAGAAGAAAAATCGAAATTTAGTTTGATGGAAATGGTATCAACATATAAAGTTGTTTTAATGCTGCGACTGAAGGCAAGCGAAAAGCTTATTAAATTTGCCATTGTTGGTTTTGTTGGATTTGTAATCAATGCAGGAGCGCTGGCTTTTTTTTCAAACAGAGCTTTTCCTGAGATTGCAAGTTGGGGGCTTTCTACAGAACTTGCAATTATTAGTAACTTTACCTTAAACAATATCTGGACATTTAGAGCTGAGAAAATCGAAGGATTATATATGCTTTTAAAGAAATTTTTCCAGTTTAATTTAACTTCCTCTGGTGCATTGATCATTCAAACAATTCTGGGTGCTCTCCTTGTAAGACTTTTTGGTGATCACAGAACAATTTTTCTGTTTGTAATTGTTCTTTTAGTTGTGATGCCATACAACTATTTCATGTATAACTACTTCATTTGGAAAGGGAAGAAGAAGTAACATTAGCCTCGACTAACCATTTTTTGTTGACAAATCCTCAATCCTCATAGATCATGTCACTTCATGAGTCAAAAACACTCAGGATTCGCTCAGGTTGCAACAGTTTCAGCAATTGCTGTGTTTGCTAGCTTTTTGTTTTTTAATTCTAAACGTCTTTTTAGACAACATCCAAATCCATCTCCAACTGCGAGTCAAACACCAATTTTTACAGAAATGCCCACTCCAACAATGAGTGGAATGCCTACATCGAACACAAACCCAACAGCATCCGCGAGCTCAACACCAACTGCAGCAGCTATTCCAAACGGATCAACCACAGCAATAATCGGCTTTGGAATCGGTTCTGGAGATGGACCTGAGGTTGGCATTAATTTAGCTGCATTCAACAAAGCGAAAGTAGATGCAGTAAATGGCGTTTATGCTCGCCTCTGTACTGCACAAGAGCATGACAAAGATATTTGGCATGGCTTAGTAAATCCTGTTGCAAAATGCCACTACGATCATGAACATGGTGACGATCCAAATTATGTAAATGATATTTTTGGTACACCAGGCGCATGGTTTGATAAGTCCGGACAATCTATTTCATATCCGTGGCAAACATTTGCCCTCTCGTCAGACATGAGCGAAGCACAAGCGCTTACTCAGTCTGGTATTGAAGGACAAAAAGAAAACGATTTGAAGCATTATGGTTATTATTGGGTTGTTAGACGCGGACAAACATGTGATGGAGGAAAATGGTGTATTACAGACTCACGTTTGCAATTCCATTTTATGTCTTCACACCACAATGAAGTAGGAGTCCGATTTCATTCATTTTCTTTCGAAGGAAGACTGTGTAAAGATCCAAAAGACGCTAGCACATGTGGGATCTATAGAACTGGCGGTTGGACAGACCATGGACAGCTCTTTGTATCCTCAAGCGCGAATTCTTCAGGCTATTTAACACAACCGTGTTGGAATCTCCGCAATTCAGATCCGATACGTGGACAACTTGTTAATCTTTCATCAGACGGACAATTTTATCCATTAAATAATCAAGGTCTTATGGACGAGTTTAGATGTCACAAAATAATTACTGACTCAATCGTTAAATCTATGCCAGATGGACTGGTGAATGAACCTGCTGCAGAATGGTGGACACACGGCGCATCAGATTTTAGATATGTAATTCGGGTGTTCGATCCAATAAGTAATGTAGATACAACCTCTCCTACTGGAGTAACTACTCACAATATGCCATTTTGTACAGCAGGCGATGTAACCTGTCGCTGGAACAATTCAGTGATATCTGCTGGGCAAGGATATACAACACAAATTTACACAAGCTATGGTGGCGTTCGAGTTGATAGCAATAACGATAATAAAACGGACTTAACACAGGGTAAAGTCTATTTAAATAGATTTGGTAATACAAACAAGAATTGTACAGTTGGTGGGTTAGATTGTATCCCTTTAATCTTAACGAATGTGCAATTGAGTGATTCGCCTATTGGTGGAAATCAACGCTATTCAAACAAGCAATGTGAGAGCTGTGCAAAAATTGATCATGACATTACTCCAAAAGGTATCCCTTCTTGGATTCAATGGTATTTGAAGATGTAACCGTTTTTGATTTGATATACTGCTTGTTACAGTTTTAGGGAATGAAAGGTACTCATTGTGATTAGGCTACTACTTTCAATATTAATGTCTTTTGCGGTAATTTGGTATTTGGTTGTTTGTCTCTTTGTAATAGTTCTAATATTCATCGTGACATACAACCCTTTCAGCGATAAGTTGAGAGGATGACACTCCTTTAAAAGGGCTGAAGACATTTCAGCCCTTTTGATTTAAAATAACCCTTGTGGCAAAACGCAAACCAAATTTCTATAGAATTGAAGGTATTGAGTCTAGAGTTTTTCAGGGGGATCTTCCTAAACAAAGCTATGGAAGATTCCGTCATGCAAAACAAATTGCGGTAGACTTGGAGTATAAAACGATTGAGCAAAATAAGTTTGATTTCGACACAATCAAACTTGCTTCTGTTCAGGTCTCAAGCCCTGGGCTTGGAGCGATTATTATCAGAGTGCAAAACGGCGAACGACCTCTTTATCTAATTGAAGTACTTAAAAACCCTGATATTCAAAAGATATTTCACTTCGCATTTGGAGACTGTTCATTGATAACCAAAAATTGGGGAATTCGCGTCGAAAATGTTGCTTGTACAAAAATTGCAGCAAAGGTTCTATTTTCAGATAATAATTCTAAAACCTCATTAATTGATTTACTGCCCAAATATCTTAATATTTCAGTATCAAAAACTGAACAGCTTTCAGATTGGTTAATACAATCACTTACAATAGAGCAAATTACATATGCAACTCGGGACGTTTTATACCTTATTCCACTGTATGAAAAACTAGTGGAAGAACTCACTATCAAAGGAAAAATGCATGAAGTACAGAAAATCTGGGATAGTTTGCCAGATATCGTAGCTGATGAAGTTTCCGGTGAACATAAAAAAGTAGGTTGGCATGACGCATTAATAGAATATAAATAAAAAGCCGCAAAGTTTATTTAACTAAACTAGTTGCGGCATCGATATTAGGCGGCTTTAGTACCTTCACTCTTGATGGGAAACTTTTTGAGAGTTTGACCATTATTTGGTGGAGATGGCCTATTTTGCAAACTAAGCTCACCATTTTCGTAACGAACACCCTGCAGTCTATATCGTTGGGCCTTTAGCCTCCAGTGTCTTGCGAGTTGCATGAACTACTCCTTATCTCTCTTCTTTATATTGTGCTGTAAGTGTGCTTTCAAAAGCTCTCAAATATACAAAAGTTTATGCTTTCGTCTAATTAGTTAGATACAATACAATATGCACGAGAGAACAGAAATTTCGGAATATAAACTATATAGCGATAGCTGGCTTATTGATAGGTATTTCATGGCAGGCTCTGTAGATGAAGCACTACAAGACACCGAGGAGTATGTTCCATTTTCGTTTGCAGATATGCATCGCAAATTGGAGAATGCTGGTATCATCAAGTCCGCCGGAAGACAGACTAGTTTGTCTGAAGCCCTTCATTTTTTTCGAGTAAAACAAATGGAACCAGGATCTCCGCTTGAATCTATTTATAAAGGAATGCCACTTAATTTTAAAACTTCGATCGCAACGCTTCATCGAATTTACAATCGTATTCTTGAGGCTAAGTTGAATGTGGTGACCAATAGGTATGCCACCGCATTAATAATCTCTGATGAAGAAAATATGAACAGTGTAATGGTTGGTACTGAACAATACTCCCGTTTGAAATATGGAAAATTATCTGGTCAACTTACTATTCCGCTTACTTTTTCTAAATTTAATGACACGCCGGGTCAAAGAGTTCTGCGCGTACTTCAGCAGGAAGTATTCACAAATGAATCGATCGAGAAACGTTTCTCCGATAGGTCATTCGTGCAGATGCTTCTGTTAAATCTTTCAAATCCTTTTTTAAAATATCGTTTGCTTGATGTGGAAATTCAATGTTATTCAATTACTATTCCGAAGACGCTGTCAACTTTTTCAAGTTATAAGTTAAGCAACCACCATTTTGTAGAGAAAGAAGAAATATTACATACAGTAGATGGATCGTATCGTGAGGGTATACAAGATATTATCAATTTTTCAATAAAACCTTTAATTAAATTGGCACAAACTCCAGTGATGGTTTCTAGCTTTAATATTTCACTTGAGAAAACGTCTTAAAGAAGCGGACCCCAATCTGAAATAGGCATGACATTATTTGAAATAAAAGCGAAACTAAACAGAAATATTGGAATTAAAATAATGATTGCTCCTACTAAAAACTCTCGTTTTACGAGTTCTTTTCTATAAGCAATTATGAGAAAAGGCACAATAGGAAGTGAATATCGAATTAAATCTCTGTGCGATACAAACAGTGTTGTTGTGTAAAATACTCCGACAAATGCTGAAAGTGCCCATTCTTTTTGAGAGACGAGTTTCATCAGTCCAATCGCACCGAGAAGATACACGAAAATAATTTCTTCAAGCCAGTGAGTATTCACCCAAGGTTGGGAGTAATTAAATATTTGAAATGGCGGAAAAAACAGATGAATATTGTCTCCAGAATTAAAGTATGCAAAAAAGTTTCCAAACTGAATACTATATAAGTAAAATACTGCGATTAACGCTAATGGTATGAGTCCGATGAAAACCACACTAGGGTGGATGGACTTGAGCCATTTTTTGTGGTCGTTCGTGATTGCCAAGCTATGAAGACGAGGAACTATAACAGCTACAATCAGCGCTGCAAAAATCAAAATTCCTGGAGACTTCGTAAACTGAGCAATTGCGCCAAATATTCCTGCGAGTAAATACTGACGTTTCCTGAAATAATACATACAAGCAATTATTGCTCCAACAAACAATGGTTCAGGAGAGCCAACTGACCGGACAATAAGCCATCTCGCCGGGAACAAGGCGAATACAAGTGTTAGCCACAGCGCATGGTGTTCTTCAACATATTCTTTAGCAAGCTTATAAAACATAAGATGTGCAAATACGCTGGTAACAAGTGTCGTAACAAGCATTCCCCATGGGTATCCGGTAACTGTGGCTATTATACGAATTAAAAGTGGAAAGAGTGGAAAGTGAGCAGCATAATATTCGTATGGAAGCGAAAATGAGAAATTTTGCAAAATGAGGTTCTTTTGATACAGCGTTTTAGCAACAACTAAATATAGTGGACCATCGTAATTTGATACAACGACTTGCATGCCTCCTTTTGCCAATGGAATTCCCCAAATAGCTGGCATCTGTAAATAAAAAGGTGCCCACAAAAGGAATGTAGGGACAATACTCATAAGTGCAACTAGAATGTATGAGCGGAACTTCATGCACCAATGGTACCACGAGGGGTGTCTCGTATGCTAGACTAGCGTATTGATATGAAACTACCTGAATTGAGCGTGTTTTTTCCAGCTTACAACGAGGAGGGAAATATAACGGCAACCGTTGAGAAAGCGCTAAAAATTCTTCCAACCGTTGCAACTAAATGGGAACTTCTTGTTGTAAACGATGGCTCAAAGGATAAAACAGGAATGGTAATTGATGCGCTATCAAAGCGACACAAAGGATTGAGAGCTATCCAGCACGAAATGAACAGGGGCTATGGTGCTGCAATTAAAAGTGGTCTTTATAATGCTAAATACGACTGGATTGTATTTACTGATTCCGACGGTCAATTCGATTTTTCAGAAGTGACCAACTTCATTGATACTCAAGAAAAAACAAAAGCAGATTTGGTTGTTGGTTATTACAAAAAACGCCAAGTGAGTTTTTTTAAAATTCTCACAAGTAAAATGTGGGAAGTTGCTGTTTTTCTTTTGTTTGGACTTAAAGTCCATGATATAGATTGTGGTTTTAAATTAATTAGTAAAAAAATGCTTGACAAAATTCCAGTGCTAGAAAGCGAGCGTGGAGCATTTGTTAGTAGTGAACTGCTTATAAAATCAAAGCGTTATGGTGCAAAAATTGTAGAAATTCCGATCACCCATTACCCTCGTGTGAAAGGCGAAGGAACTGGCCGTAACATTGATGTCATTATTGAAAGTTTTAAAGATTTACTAAAATTATGGTTAAAACTTCGCTAATCAAAAACACTAATCTTTTACTGATTCAAACAAAAGAGTGGATTAAAGCTCACAAAGCTGAATTTGCTTTACTTGTATTTATATTAGTAGTTGCCTCGTTTATGCGTCTTTATAGAATTAGTGACTATATGACTTTCTTAGGGGATGAAGGGCGTGATGTCATTATTGTAAAACGTTTCGTAACTCAAGGTGACATTATGCTCATCGGTCCAGGAACTTCAATTGGGAATATGTATTTAGGACCACTCTACTACTATATGATGGCTCCTGCTCTACTTTTTGCTGGGTTTTCTCCTGTTGGTCCAGCTGTAATGGTTGCCTTATTGGGTATCGCAACTGTGTATTTAGTCTGGTTTTCGGTTCGTACTTGGTTTGGTAAAAAAGCTGCGGCTATTGCAAGTTTTTTATATGCAATTTCACCTACTATTATTATTTATAGTCACTCCAGTTGGAATCCGAATATTATGCCATTTTTCGCACTGCTTGCGGTTTGGGGAATTTGGAAAACTTGGAACGACAAACAATATTGGTGGCTTTTAGTTGTTGGCATTTGTATCGCTGCGGCTTTGCAGTCACATTACTTGGCACTTTTGATAGTGCCCGTCCTTGGTTTGTTTTGGCTTTTTGCTTTTTGGCAGGCAAGAAAAGGAAAGAACTTAAAGCGTATTGTTTTGTATTCACTCGGAGGTTTATTTCTCTTTTTGTTCCTGATGTCTCCACTTGCAATTTTCGATCTTCGACACAACTATATGAATTTCAATGCCTTGAAAGCATTTTTTACTGAAAGACAAACAACAGTATCCATTAAGCCGTGGAAAGCACTACCTGGAATGCTTCCACAACTTACACAAATCACGACTCGTTTAATGGGTGGTTATGACACTACATTTGGCAATTGGATAGCATTAGGGGTAATTGCAAGCGTATTTATTGTAATAAAAAAAGGTTCATTGAAAGTGTGGAGTATTGAGCAAAAATCCGCGAGTTTGGTGTTGGTATGGCTCGGAACTGGTTTACTAGGACTTGCCCTCTATAAGCAACAAATTTATGATCATTACTACGGCTTTTTGTTTCCGGTTCCATTTATTCTTATAGGAGGAGTACTTGGTACTATCAGTAATAAATATCGATTTAGAGGCCTATGGCTTATCATTATTGTTCTCACATTACTTACCTGGGTGAGTTTGAAAGCAAGCCCATTGCAATATGCTCCAAACAAACAATATCCAAGATCAATTGATGTAGCAAATTCAATTTTGGACAAAAAGGGAAGTGACAACTTTAACTTCGCAGTGATTGCAGAGAGAAATTATGAGGGTGCATACCAGTACTTTTTACAAGATTCTACTAACTTTAAAGTAATAGACCCTCAAAACACGAAGGATACGATTACAAAACAACTGTTTGTTGTTTGTGAATTGCCTGTTGAAAAATGCGACCCTACCCATAATGCAAAAGCAGAAGTAGCAAACTTTGGTTGGAGTAAAATTGATGAAACGTGGCAGGTTGACGGAGTTAATATTTTCAAACTTACACATTCTCAGCCTCAGGCAACTTCATCCGCAAATCTCAAGAAATAAAATGAATTATAAGGAATCTGCAGAAATACTTGAAAAAATAAAGGTTTCAAACAAAATTCTGTTGTCGTGTCATCACCATCCAGATGCAGATACTGTTGGATGCGCGACCGTGCTTTCAGGAGTATTAACTGAAATGGGAAAGCAAACAAAAATTATTTGTCCAGATATTATTCCAGATTTTTTAAAATTTATTGATGGAGCAGACAAAATTGAAACAGTACATTTCGAAGAATTTAATTTTGGTGAATATGACTTGTATATTGTTTGTGATACCTCTAGCTGGAAAAGACTGTTTATAGACCCCAACTTCACCAAACCAAATATCCCTGTAGTAGTTGTTGACAATCACACTTCAAATCAAGGTTTTGGGGCTATCGATTTACTCGATTATGAAACAAGTTCTGTTTGCGAAATGATTTGTAGTCTTTTTGAAGATTGGAGTATTGAGATTACAAAGTCTCGCGCAACAACCCTGTTGGCAGGAATTTTGGGAGATACAGGCTCGTTTCAATTTGAAGTTCACAAGAATACATTCTCAATTGCAGACAAGCTTATGAAGAATGGAGCTGATCGTGAGCTTGTAGCACTTAATTTATTTAATAATCTTCCCCTTGAATTGATTAAATTTTGGGGCTTGGTTATAGACAAACTTACGCTGGATAAAGCAGGGTTTGCTTATGTTGCGATATCTGAAGAAGAATATGCTCCGTACTTACACGTATATGGTACTCGAGAAACAGCAGCAAGCATGATTGTTTCAAAGGTAAAAGGCTCATCATTTGGTTTTATTATGACCGGGGAATCGAACGGATGTTCAATTAGTTTTCGTTCTCGAGGAGGGGTAGATACATCAAAAATTGCAGTTGCACTCGGTGGAGGAGGTCACCCAGGGGCATCTGGCGCATGGATACGAAACAAATCTTTTGAGGAAACACTTGAAACAGTTTTGCAGTTATGCCGGGAAACAGCGAAAACTTCATGAGGCAGAAAAGAGGTATATCAAATCTTAGATCGCGCTTGTACCTAGAAATTAAGAGCCACATTTTTATATATTTAGCACTATTTGGTCTACTTCTCGAAGCAACTTTTTTAAGAGTCACTAGGACAAATCAAATATTAGGTTTTTACTTCGATCAGGGGCGAGATGCTTTAGTTATATCTGATTTGTTACAGCATGGAAAATGGTTTTTGATCGGACCTACGACGGGTATTGCAGGAATATTTCGAGGACCGTTTTACTATTATCTGATTACACCTTTTTATTGGATAGGGCGAGGAAATCCAGTTTTTCCTGCCATTTTTCTTGCGCTTACTAGTGTTCTTGCTCTTTTACTTTTGTATTATTTGGCCAAAGAAGTTGCAGGACGTGGAGCAGGGCTTATCGCCGTTTGTATAGCAACATTTTCTTACTACTTGGTTTATGCAAGTCGTTGGCTAAGTAATCCCACACCAATGCTATTGTTGTCCCTCTTATTGTTTTGGATGATGGTTTTGATTCAAAAAGGGAAGTCTTGGGCTTGGATTGTGCTGTCCTTTATTGCCGGAAGCTCATTATTCCACTTTGGTTCATCAGGTGAGTTCTTTTATTTGCCCGCAATTCTAGTTTTTGCTTTGTGGCAATGGGGTGTATTTTCACTGAATTTTAAATTCCCTAAACTTGTTATTATTTTTGGCTCAATTCTTGCATTCATTTCGACTGCTGCACCACTTGTTATTTTTGACCTCAGACATGATAGGATTTTATCACACAATATTTTACAGTTTTTTGTTAAGGACGGGAGCTTTAAAGCATCTTTCTGGGCAGTTGCACAAGCTAGAATTCAGTTTTTTGTAGAAGGTTTTTACAATAAAGTGTTTTTAAGCAGAGATGCATTATCTACCTCACTTATGTGGGCGGCAATTATTGCAGGAGTGCTAAGTATTAAAATTTTCTGGACGAATGTTCATATTCGCGCCCTTATTCTTCTGCTCATTTCTCCGATAATTGGACTTATGTTTTTCCAGGGGAATCAAGGAAATATTTATGACTATTACTTAACCGGATATTATTTACCCTTCATTTTGTTTTTAAGCATATGTGTATATCAGTTTTTGCGTGTTCGTCTTGTTGGTATATTATTTGTAATATTGTTTTTACTTATTTCGTATAAGGAAAACATTGAACCAAGCTGGTCATTGACTCATAACCCTATTGATGGTCCGACAACTATTGCGTTTGGAAATGAGAGACAAGCTGTTTCTTGGGTATATGAAAACGCAAATGGGTCTGAATTTAATGTAGACGAATATGTCCCTCCAGTCATTCCTTACACATACGATTATCTCTTTAGTTGGTATGGAAGAACACTAAATGGTAATGTGACAGAGAGGAAGGTTTCTCTTTTGTACACATTATATGAAGTAGACCCTCCCCATCCAGAAAGATTAAAAGCTTGGCTAGATCGGCAACAAGGTATTGGAATAGTTCAAGATGAGGTACACTTTGGGGGTATAACTGTTCAACGAAGAACGCGAATTACAATAAAATGAAAATAATTACTTTTATAAAGACACATAAACTACTTTTATTGGTATTAATTTTAGGGTTGTTTTTTAGAGCGAGCAGAAGCCTTGAATTATTTGCGTATGGACACGATCAAGATCTTGCAGGCTGGTTTGTAAGAGATATAGTTGAAAATCACCATCTACGCCTAATTGGGCAAGAAACATCAGTCCACGGGGTTTATATCGGTCCTGCATGGTATTACTCAATCGTGCCTTTTTATCTGTTGTTTCATATGGCCCCGACTGCAGGTCTCGTTGTTTCTATATTCGCCGGATTAATTACTATTTTTAGTATTTGGTATGTTTTAAAAAGTATTTTTTCAAATAACGTAGGTCTCATCTCGTCATTTATATACGCTTGCTCCTTTGTGCTTGTTATGACCGACCGGGAAGTAGACCCTACAATCACAGTCGTATTGTGGTCAGTCTGGTTTTTGTATTCACTTCACCTTTTGATGAAGCAGAAAATACATAGAGGACTTGTTTTAAGTGCGTTTCTGTTCGCGTTTACTTGGCAAATTAATTTGGCACTCATAATTCTTGCGCCAGTTACAATCTTGACATTAATTTTTGCTAAAAAATGGCCACGCGTTTACGCGCTTCGAGATGCAATGATTGTAGGAGCATTAACAGTTAGTCCTTTCATGTTATTTGAAATAAAAAATGGTTTTTTACAAACAAGAGCAGTTTTAGGATCCGCAGTTGGTGGGGGAACACCAGTAAATTTTATTGAGAAGTTAGACAGAACAACGACGTTGTTATCTAAAAATATTCGTAATATATATTCTGGTGACATTATTTCAATGCCTGACAAGACTGCAATGCTTCTTATGTTTGGTATCTTTTTCTTTTTAATACTCAGACGGAAAATTCGTTTGCAGTGGGCAATACTCTTTACGCTTTGGGTTTCGCTATATATTGTTTTTTTCAGTCATAATCCGCTAAATCTCTCCGAATACTATTTGAATGGGATGACGGTACTTTGGGTTCTTCTACCGTCCTTACTTTTGGAATCAATTCAAGAAAGTATTGTAGGAAAAGGTTTTGTCTTTATATTACTCACAACTTTTATTGTGGCTAACTTTATACGATTTGAAACAATACCTGTAAATAGAAGCGGATATGTTGATCGTATGAATCTAATTACTGAAATAAAACATGATTCTGCCATTCACAATTATCCTTGTGTCGCAGTAAGCTATATTACAACTCCAGGAAACAACTTAGGATATAGATATTTGTTTTATTATCAAAATTTAGCAGTAAATTTACCAAAAACAGAGGCGCCTGTTTACACTATCGTATTCCCACATAGTTTAGTTGATAAAATTGATGTCAGCTTCGGGGCACTTGGGCTAATTTATCCAGATTATAAAAAATACACTCCAGAAAGCGTGTCCAAAAGCTGTAGTTTCGGAAACCAAAATTTAACTGAGCCATTATTTGGTTTTACTAACTGAATAGATATACAATACTCTCATGAAATCTCCTTATTTATCTGTGGTTATACCCGCTTACCGAGAATCCGGAAATATAAAGCGTGGAGTTTTGTCTAATGTGAATGAATATTTAAAAAAACAATCTTTTTCTTGGGAAGTAATTGTTGTTGATGACGGGTCTCCTGATAAAACAGCGGAAGAGATAGGTAAACAAATAAAAAAATATAAAAACTTTTCTCTCAAAAAAGAACCTCATCGAGGGAAGGGCGGAACGGTTATTGCAGGAATACTTTCTGCCAAGGGAGAAATCATTCTTTTTACAGATATGGATCAAGCTACCCCACTTTCAGAAATTCAGAAGTTCCTCCCGTACTTTTCGAAAGATTATGATGTTGTGATTGGTTCACGTTCAGGTCGCAAAGGGGAGCCACCTATAAGACAACTTATGGCATATGCCTTCATGTTTTTAAGAACTGCAATTCTTAGATTGCCATACAAAGACACTCAATGCGGTTTCAAAGCCTTCAAAAGAGACGCTGCAAAAAAGATTTTTAGTAATATGAGAATTTTTACGTCTACTGGAACCGGAATGACTGGTGTCACTGCAGCATTTGATCTAGAACTTTTATATATAGCGAGAAAATTGAATCTAAAAATCGCAGAAGTACCAGTAAACTGGGAACATGTGGGAAGTGTGCGCGTAAATCCACTTAAGGATTCTTGGCTCGGTTTTAAAGGGCTTATCCAAGTACGAATAAATGCACTCCGAGGGGTATATCGCGTTTAATATGTTGCAACTTAAAAAAAGTCATTGGTTAATGTTTGGAATACTTCTACTGCTTGTGGCAGTATTTGCATTTGCTATTCGAGTTCTAGGGATCACCAAAATCCCAGTTTTTGCAGATGAGGCAATTTATATACGATGGTCACAAGTTATGCGGGCTGAGCCAACGCTTCGCTTTTTACCTCTTTCAGACGGGAAACAGCCACTTTTTATGTGGATAGCAATTCCCTTCTTGAAGTTATTTTTGAATCCGCTTGTATCTGGACGAATGGTTTCCGTCTTATCAGGAGTAGGTACATTGCTGGGGATTGCTTCATTAAGTTTTATTCTTTTGCGTTCTAAAAAGGCAGCACTTCTTTCCGCATTTTTGTACGCTTTGTCACCATTCACACTCTTTTTTGACAGAATGAGCTTAGTAGATTCTCTCCTTTCACTGACAGGCATATGGTTTTTTGTATTTCTCTTAATTTCTGTAAAAAAACTTAGGTGGGACTTTGCTATGCTCGCGGGATTTGCACTCGGAGCTGCTCTACTCACAAAGTCGCCGGGATTATTTTTTCTTATGATAGCTCCTCTTTCCATTCTCTTTGCACCATGGGGAACAAAACGACCAGTTATTCTTTGTTTCCAAATTGTGGGATTGTGGCTCACAACCGCAATAATTGGATATGTAATGTCACAAATATTACGTCTTGGTCCGAATTTTCAAATGATAGCAATCAGAAATCTTGATTATGTATTTCCTGTTTCACATATACTCACAAACGCCAAAGATCCTTTCATTTCTAATCTGGATCGTGCATTGCAATGGATCATAGAAATGGCTCCATTTGAAGTAATAGTTATGGCAATATTCGGATACTTTGCATCTGTAAAAAAACTTAATATAAAGCTTCTTTTTCTTGTAGTTGCTTTTGCGTTTCCACTCCTTGTCGGGAGTATGTATTCAAAATCTTTTACTGCTCGCTATATATTATTTACGTTACCTCCATTATTTGTGCTTGCAGGGTTCACGACCCTTTTTAAAAAGAAATGGTATTTGGCGATTGTTTTTCTTTTTGCAATACATTCAATTTATTTTGATTTTTTACTTATTTCTAGCCCAGTTCAGGCACCAATCCCTGAATCTGAAAGAAGTGGATATTTTGAGGAATGGAGTTCAGGAACAGGAATCATAGAAGCTGCAAACTATATAAAACAGGAAGCCGCAACACACCCCGGTGAGCATATAATTGTTGGAACGGAGGGATATTTTGGAACGCTCCCAGATGGACTGCAAATGTATTTAGAAAAAATTCCAAATATAGTTGTGATTGGCACAGGTCTTGATTTTAAACAAATCCCCAATCAGTTGATTGAGGCTAAGAAATCTGGTGCAAAAACATATTTTGTGGTAAATTCGTCAAGGTTGGATAAAACATTTAAAACAAATGGACTGACGCTTCTGTATTCTGTTAAAAAAGAATTACGAATGCCAAATACCCATGAATATGTTCGATATGGGCCTCAGGAGACATTTTACTTCTTTGAGTTGAATTAATTTATCAGTGGCCTATACTTGTGACATCTGTATTTTAATGGAGGATTAGAAGATGGATCAGCAAGGATTCAAGTTTATCATTCCATTTAATGAGGGTGGAGTGTTGGTTCGTCGAATGGATGACATCGCATCGAATCATATACGTATAGAAAAGCATTTCCGAAAACGCTTTGGATATTTTGTCCCAATAGTAATTGGTCATTTCGAAATGACAGATGATCGATCGACGGGGATAGATATTCTAATTCACGAGCATACCAAAGTTCCACTGGCTTTTTTTACATATTGGACGCCTGAATTCATTGGTAAATATCTAGGTGTTATTCTGGATGGACGCGGCAGTATCGGATTAGTCTGTTGCAGTGATAGTTTTGAAGAAGTTCAGAACGAAATTCATCCATATTGTAGTACTAAAGTGTCTTACCACGATTGTAAACACCAAACTTGGCTTGTGAAAAGTGGAACAGACTTTGTGGAAGCTTTCATTACCGCTTGTTCATGAGTACATTGCGCTGTACAGGGTTACCCTTACAGCGCATATTTGTGTTACCATTAGCGGTGAGGCTCTTTTCTCTTATCAAAAGAATTACTTCGAGTAAAAACTTTTTGCCATTAGTTGCAGTTCTCTTTTTTGCATGGCTTGCAGCTAAACCTCTATTTGCTGGTGGATATTTTAATATGCACGACGATCTACAAATGATGCGTCAGCTTGAGATGGAAAAGTGCTTTGCGGATCTTCAAATTCCTTGTCGCTGGGTTCCTGACATGGGCTACGGCTTTGGATACCCACTTTTTAATTTCTATCCGCCACTTCCTTATTTAGTAGGACAGATATTTAGGGTTTTAGGATACTCATTCGTTGACACGGCAAAAGCATTGTTTATAACAGCCTTTTTTGCTTCAGCTGTAACCATGTATTTCTTTGCTAAACGCTTTTTTGGGAGGCTTGGCGGGGTACTTTCTTCAATTTTTTATGTTTGGGCTCCGTATCACGCTGTAGACATTTATGTTCGGGGAGCTATGAACGAAAGCTGGGGTATGATTTGGTTCCCTCTTATTCTTTTGTTTTCATATAACATCATTTCAAATAAAGACATCTCACTAAAGGGTACTAAAAATTCGATTTTTCAAAACCTTAAACTTGGACTCCCACTTGCACTTGCATGGGCTGCGCTTCTAACCTCTCATAATTTAATGGTAATTATATTTACACCGTTTTTTGCATTGTGGTGTGTAGCATGGCTTTTGTACTACAGAAACTGGAAGGTACTTCCGCCCCTTGTTGTTTCAGGTCTGTGGGCTTTTGCGTTGGCCGCATTTTTCACACTTCCTGTGTTTTTAGAAAAAAATGTAGTACAAACTGATACTTTGGTACAGGGTTATTATGAATTTACAGCTCATTTTCCTAGTATCGGACAGCTGCTTATTAGTCGCTTTTGGGGATATGGTCCATCTGTTTGGGGTCTAAATGATGAAATGTCATTCCAAGTTGGATGGTTCCATTGGATTATTCCCCTATTCTTTGTCCCACTTTTTACTTTACAGTTTTTGCGAAAACGAAAAGTCACGCCATTGATGGTAGCAGTGGGAAGCATGTTTACAGTCGGATGGGTTGCACTTTTTATGGCTCACCCTAAATCTACTCCAATTTGGGAACATCTTAAATTCTTGCAGTTTATTCAATTTCCATGGAGATACCTAACGATGATAATTCTTGGATTTTCATTTTGTATGGGTGCAATCGCTGCGATTTTGCCCAAAATTAGCAGGTACTTCGTATCAATTGTGCTAGTAATTGCAGTTCTTGCATATAGCTGGAATTTCTTCATGCCACAGAATGGCAAACTTGGACCGTTAACAGATGAACAAAAATTTACAGGTGCCGCATGGCAATTACAGCAGACTGCAGGTATTTATGATTATTTACCAAATACTTCACAGATGGCTCCGCAGGGTCCACGAAAAGTACAAGCAGAGGTCTTAGTAGGGGAAGGTACAGTACTTACAGGACCATCAGGGACTAATTGGGAGCGATTCAATGTTGATGCCAAGAGTGACATAACTGTGAGAATTGGAGTTCTTGCTTTTCCTAATTGGAAAGTAACAGTAGATGGGAAGGATGTTGAAACTTTCATTCCAAAAACAGAAACTTGGGGGAGATTGTACGTTAACATTCCAACAGGTACTCATGAGGTTTATGCAAAGCTTATGGACACTCCAGCAAGATCAATAGGAAATATACTAACTATAATTGCATGGATTTTGCTTCTTGTTGTAGTCTTCAATAAACAGAAGGAGAACATAAAGAAATCTTCCTGAAGATATCTGTATTATAGCAGTTCTATCTTAACTTCTAAAGAGTTGTTTTTGCCTATAATCAGGGATAATATTGGAGAATGAAAAGCACAAAAGACTTCTTAAGGATTAGTATCGAAGTTTTTAAAATATACTTCCAAATCGCAAAGGGACTTACGATCGGTGTGATTGTGACCAGTACTATAATGTCACTTCAATCACTAATAAATGCGTATGTTTTGTCTGTCCTTCTAGATAAACTTATAACTGCTGTATCACTGAAACAAACAAATATATCAGAGTTATTTCCTATAATTTTTCTGTTTGGTTTAATAAATCTATTTATATTGGTAATTACAAATTTATATGATTACTTTTTTACTTTACTCACGAGTCAGGATTCATACAAGCTACGCATTAAACAAATGGACTTTATGGTCGGTCTGGGAATTTCCCAGTTAGAGGATCCTGAGCTGACGAATAAATCGACGCGATATACGGAGTCTTATTCTAACTTGAGTAACCATTTGTCTACCTTAATTACACTTTTATCCAGTACAGTTTCAATTTTTATTTCAGGAGCAATTCTTTTCAAGTTTAAACCTATCGTGATGATTTTATACTTTGTGTTATTTGTATTTAAATACATAAATAACTCTCGCTTCAGGACTCAAATTTGGAGACTTATCCGAGAAAATACTGAAAACCGTAGAAATGCTTGGCAATCTGCAGCTTATCTCACAGACCCTTCTAGCGTGAAGGAAATGCTCATATCGGGAGGGATAAAGTTTTTAAGAGCAAAGTTTTTTAACTATCAAGAATGGTATTACAAACAATATCGGAAAATACGAACCCGGTGGGCGGCATTTGAATTTACACACGCAGTTTTTGATATTTCATTATTAATCGTCGGTGTCTACTTCATTCTTGAAATGGGAGTGACAGGAGCAATTACAGTAGGGGCTATCGCGTTTTATTTAAATACGCTTAGAGGTTTTTCGGAGCAAATTGACAATCTTAGTTATAGAATAGGACGGGCAGTCGAGGTTAGTATTCGAGTTCAAGATTCTCTGGTTATGTTCGATGAGTACACACCGGAAATTGATGGTAGGAAAAAACTTTCAAATTCCACAAGACCATCTCTAATAACCGTAGAAAATTTAACTTTTTCATATCCAAATTCCAATAGTCCAGTACTTCGAAACATCAACCTAACTGTTCACCCTGGTGAAAAAATTGCAATTGTAGGTGAAAATGGTGCAGGGAAAACGACACTTATTAAAGTCATAAATCGGATTTACCGCCCTCAAAAGGGACGAGTTCTTTTGGATAATTTTGATATTCAAGATATCCGTATAAAATCTTGGTATCAGAAAATAGGAGTGCTTTTTCAAGACTACAATACATATCCTCATTTAAATGTTGAAGAAAATGTTGCGATTGGAAAAAATGCGATAGTAAGTATCAACAGAAATAAGGTAGTTGAGTCTTTAACTAAAGCAGGAGTATATCCTGATATTGAGAAATACCCGAACCTTTTAAAACAGATATTGAGCGAAAAATATAAAGGGGGTATACGTCCCTCTGGAGGACAATGGCAAAAGATTGCTATTGCACGTTTTTTTTACCGAAATGCTCCTATCCTAATTCTCGATGAGCCAACAGCTTCAATTGATGCTATTTCTGAAGCACAGATATTTGGAAATATATACAAATTCATGAAAGGTAAGACTGTGATTATAATCTCACATCGCTTTAGCACGGTCAGAAATGCTGACCGAATATTGGTCCTCGATAAAGGTAAAATTATTGAAGACGGCTCACATGAGGAACTTTTGAAGCTTAACGGTAAGTATGCCCATTCATTTAAGCTTCAAGCAAAAGGGTATAGTTGAGGTTCAGTAAATGTTACAATTGAAGCTGTGAAACCGACAGCAGCCAAAGAATCAGTTGAAGTTCGAGACCCTGGTGAAATTGAGATTGGTATTGAAGATGTAAAGGCGCGTTCTGTTCGTGGAATTGTGGTACTCACTGGTCGCACCTTTTTCTTGCAAATCATAGCTGTCGTTGCCTCAGGATTCATGTGGGCGTATTTGGGACCAAAAGAGCTTGGAATCTTTTTCATCCTTAATGCAGTAATTAACTTCTTAAATTATTTTTCTGACATCGGCTTGGCCGCAGCACTTATTCAAAAGAAAAATCACCCTACCGAGACTGATCTTAAAACAACTTTTTTTGTACAAGAACTCTTAGTTGTGGGAATTATTGGTATTGTAGTAGCATTTACACCTTATTTAACTCAACACTACTCTCTTGACCGTGATGGTGTGATTTTATTATATGCACTCGCGCTTTCGTTCTTCTTGTCATCACTGAAAAGTATTCCTTCCATTTTGCTTGAGCGAAAATTAGATTTTATCAAACTTACTTTCCCTCAGATTCTAGAACAAGTAGTGTATTACGTAATTTTAGTCATTTTGGCGATACAAGGGTATGGCATTAGGAGTTTTACAATTGCTGTCATCGTTCGAGATATTGTTGGGTTAGTCAGTATTTATTGGTTGCAACCGTGGAAGCCTGGTTTCGCTTTTTCAAAAGAAACACTCAAGGATTTATTCAAATTTGGAATTCCTTATCAAGTAAACACTCTTTTAGCTGCGTTTAAAGACGATGGCATGACAATTATCTTGGGTGGGATATTAGGCCCTGCAGGCGTAGGTTTTTTGGGAACAGCCCAAAAATTTGCACGGTATCCACTTACTTTTTTCATGGATACTGTCACAAGAGTCACGTTTCCTGCATTTTCTCGTATGCAAGACTCACCTGATCATTTGGCACGAAGTGTAACTCGTTCCATATTCTTTATTTGTTTCCTGGTGTTCCCATCATTGGTTGGACTTGCAATACTTGCTCCATACATAGTGGAGCTCATTCCTCGATATAATCAATGGAAGCCGGCACTCATTGCGCTTACGTTTGTATCAATTAACTTTATGTTTGCCGCAGCAACTACACAGCTTACAAATCTATTGAATGCAATTGGAAAAATAAAAATAACTTTTTTCTTGATGATTATGTGGACAGCTCTTACCTGGGCTTTAATCCCATTCTTAGCAACAAAATTTGGAGCTGATGGTGCTGCTCTTGGATATGCACTTGTTGGTTCATCTTCAATTGTAGCTATTTTTATAGCTAAGAAATACGTGGATTTTTCACTTTACCATTCTATTGGAAAGCCGCTACTCGGTACTGCAATAATGGCAACCGTAATGCTTATTATTAAAATGTTTTTGCCGGTAACCACGTACACAATGCTCATTTTGATGCTTGTTGGCGCAGTTGTATATGGAGTCGTAATGGTAGTAATTGTTGGGGCCTCACTTGTTGAAGATGCTAAAAAAAGTTTCAAAACAGTTATTGGGAAATAGAAATATTTTACTGCTCGTTTTAATTGGGAGTTTAAGTTGGATGATTACGATGCTTAAAAACGGCTTGCCACTTCCTAATGGTGACTTGGGATATTGGGGAGCGAATGCACATGATGGTATTTGGCATTTGGCTCTCGCCGGTTCGCTCTCGAGAGGTTCGATTCTGATGCCAGTTTTTGCAGGAAGCGGGCTGCAAAATTATCATATCGGCTTCGACTTAATACTTGCATTGTTATATAAAGCTACTTCAATTCCTATTTCATTTTGGTACTTTCAAATTATCCCAATAATTCTCGCAGTAGGTATTGGAATATTGACTTATAAATTTGTGCTTCTTTGGCAGAAATCTAAAACAGCAGCATTTTGGAGTACTTTTTTTGTTTATTTTGGTGGTAGTTTTGGATATATTGTGACGTTTCTTCGAGGTGAAGGGATTGGAGGAGAATCATTGTTTTGGAGTCAGCAGTCAATCTCAACGCTTATTAACCCGCCATTTGCTTTATCACTTATCATTCTTCTTGCTGCACTTATCTGTTTGATCGAATTCCAAAGGCTAAACTCCAAAAAATATTTTTTACTGAGCGTACTTTTGTTCTCGTCTCTATTATCTGTTAAAGCATATGCAGGCGTACTTGGTTTAACAACATTATTCCTTGTAAGTGTTTATGTATTTATACAAACGAAAACGTTCAAAATATTGTTACTTTGGATTGTTTCATCTGTTGTATCTCTTATTTTATTTTTACCTTTAAACAAAAGTGCAGGCCAGTTGGTGGTTTTTCAACCTGGATGGTTTTTGGAAACGATGTTAGCTTTATCAGATAGGTTTTATTGGCCAAAACTTTTTGAAGCTATTATTAATTGGAGAGCTGCACATATTTACTACAAAGCAGCAGTTGGATACTCTGTTGCATTTATTGTCTTTCTAATTGGTAATCTTGGATCACGAGTTTTGTTTGTTCTTTTAATTGAACCGTCTACTTTAAAAATAAAATCTCTATTAAAATTGTCTACCGTTACTTTGTTTTTATTGCTTTTTGGATTAGGCGGAATTATTGCTCCAATGCTTTATTTGCAAACAGGTACTGCTTGGAACACAATTCAATTCTTTTATTATGCGTTGTTTGTTGGTGCATTGTTTTCGGGACTTACCATAAGACGTTTTCTTGAAAGCGGTTACTCTCATGTATTTAAACGTAGTGTGATTTTTTTTATTATCTTGTTAACTATTCCAACATCAGTCTCAACATTACTTCAAGTATATATTCCAGGAAGACCCCCAGCACGTCTCTCAATCTATGAGCAACAAGCATTAGCATTCCTAAAAACTCAACCTCAAGGTATCGTTCTGACTTTTCCATATGATCCACTCCTCGCTAAGGCTGCAATTTCAAATCCACCGAGACCTATCTATTTGTATGAGTCGACTGCCTATGTTTCTGCATACGGTAATCATGACGTTTATTTAGAAGATGAAGTAAATCTTACAATTATGAATTACCAGTGGAAAGAAAGAAGAAAAGTACTTGATGACATTTACGCTTCAACTGATCAAAGGAAAGTTTTTAATTTCTTTAGAGATAATAAGATTAGTTATGTTTATTGGGTAAAACCTCAATTTACGCAAATAGGTGATTTGCAGTTACAGCTAAAAAATATTTTTGAAAATAAAGAAACAATAATTTTTGAAGTGATAAAATAGTAATATATGAAAATCTCTGTAGTAATCAACACTTTGAATGAAGAACAAAATATTGAACGTGCAATAAAATCTGTAAAAGGTTTTGCTACTGAAATTATCGTTGTTGATATGCAAAGTGTGGATAAAACAGTTAGTATCGCTAAAAAAATGGGTGCCAAAGTTTTTAAACACAAGCCCATGAATTATGTTGAACCTGCTCGTAATTTCGCAATATCTAAAACAAAAGGCGAGTGGATTTTCATACTTGATGCGGACGAAGAAGCAACTTTAGAACTCATAAAAGAGTTACAACGAATTGTCGATTTAGATATTGCTGATTTCGTTCGAATTCCTCGTAAAAATCTTATTTTCGGTAAATGGATGATGTATGCTCGCTGGTGGCCTGACTATAATATACGCTTTTTTAAGAAAAACTCTGTTACATGGGAAGATGAAATTCATTCAATTCCTATAACAGAAGGTAGAGAATACAATATTCTTGATCATGAGAAATTTGCATTGGTTCACCATCACTATGAAACTATTGAACAATACTTGGAGCGAATGAATAGATATACGACAGTACAGTCACAAGAGCTTCTCTTAAGTGATAGGAAAGTTACACTTTCAGATTTAATTCGTAAACCAACAAATGAATTCTTGAGCAGATATTTTGCAGGTGAAGGATACCGAGACGGTATTCACGGTCTTGTCATCTCAAGTTTACAAGGTCTTTCTGAACTTGCAGTCTATGCTAAGCTTTGGCAATTACAAGGTTTTAAGGAAAAGCAGTTTACATTAAACGAAGTTATATTAGAAATCACTGAATCTCAAAAAGACACGAATTATTGGAAAGCTCATTCTCAGCTTCAAGAAAAATCGACTTTAAAAACAAGGCTAAAAAGAAAATTTAAATTACAATGATATGCCGAAAGTCTCAATTGTAATATTGAATTGGAATGGGTATAAAGATACGATTGAACTTTTCAAGTCTGTAAAACTTCTAAATCACTCAAATTGCGAGATTAACACAATCATAGTAGACAATGCTTCAACAAATGAATCTATTACAAAAATAAAATCTGCAATTAGTTCTCAGAAAGCTTTCGAGCTTATTCAAAACCAAAGTAATTTTGGATTTGCAGGCGGAAATAATATTGGAATTAAGAAAGCGATATCTCTTGGAAGTGATTATGTCATGGTGTTAAATAACGATACTATTTTAGATTCAAATATTGTTTTTAACTTAGTATCGTTTATGGAAAATAAACCTCAAGTAGGGGCCGCCTCACCCAAAATGTATTTCGCAAAAGGTTTTGAATTTCACAAAAATCGATATAATACAAATGAACTCGGAAAAGTGATTTGGTATGCAGGTGGTGATATCGATTGGAAGAATATGTATGGGAGTAATCACGGAGTAGATCAATTTGATACAGGACAGTTTGATCAACCACTAGAAACAGAATTTGGTTCAGGAGCATGTCTGTTTCTGAGAAGTTCAGTTTTAAAGGATGTTGGATTGTTTAATGAAAAGTATTTTTTGTATTTGGAAGACACCGACCTGTGTATCCGAATACGACAACGTGGTTACCTGATATATTTTGTACCTTCAGCTATTTTGTGGCACAAAGTTTCACAGAGCTCAGGGATAGGGAGCTTATTAAATGATTATTTTATTACTCGCAATCGGTTGCTTTTTGCCTCAAAGTATGCCACGCTTCGAACAAACATAGCGTTATTTAAAGAAAGTATTCGCTTTTTGATTAATGGTCGTGAATGGCAAAAGAAAGGAGTCATGGATTATTATCTTAAAAAATTTGGTAAAGGTTCATGGCAGAATTAATGAAGAAAAACACAATAAGTGCAATTATCATTGTAAAAAATGAAGAAAAAATGTTACCTTCGTGCCTAAAAACGCTATTGTGGGTTGATGAAATATTAGTTATAGACACAGGTTCAACTGACAAAACGATTAAAATTGCAAAAAAACATGGTGCCCGGGTTGTTGAATACACAAACGGAAAATCATTTTCTGATTGGCGAAACTGTGGTTTGAAAGAGGCGAAAGGAAATTGGGTTTTCTATATCGATGCGGACGAAAGAATATCTGAAAAACTTAAAAATGAGATATCAATAATTGTCTCTAAGAATGGAGAACACGGAGTATTTGCAATACCTCGATCAAATATTATTTTTAAAAAGGAATTTCGCCACGGCGGCTGGTGGCCCGACTATGTAAAACGTTTCTATAAAAAAACTGCATTACAAGGCTGGGTTGGTGATCTACATGAAGAACCTATTATTAATGAACCATTTATTCATCTTAAAAATCATTTGATACATGACAAGCACGAAACTGTTTTTGAGATGGTTGAGAAAACTAATATCTGGTCTGCAATAGAAGGAAGGCTTATGTATGATGCTAATCACCCTCAAATGAATATTTTAAGGTTCATCACTGCAATGTGGCGAGAATTCTGGAAACGTATGATTGTCGAACGTGCGTTCTTAGACGGGAAAGAAGGAATTGTAATGGCAATTTATCAGGTTTTCAGTAGATACTGTTCATATGCTAAATTGTGGGAACTACAAATTTCAAACAACAAACAAAAATGAGAGCAGCACTTTACACTCCTTACTTAGATACCCTCGGTGGTGGTGAGAGATACTTGCTATCAATTGCACGGGTTCTTTTGGAAGAGAAATGGAATGTAGATATTGAAACAAATGCTCCGGACTTGATACAAAAGGCTTCTCAAAGGTTTGGCTTTTCGCTAGATGGTTTAAAAGCTGTGCAATCTATAAATCGCGGTGAGGGATATGACCTCTGCATATGGCTTTCTGATGGAAGTATCCCGACTCTCAGATCGAGAAAAAACATTCTTCATTTTCAAAGACCTTTCCATGATGTTGATGGAAAATCACTTGTTTCAAGGATGAAATTTTTTAGAATATCAAATGTCATTGTAAACTCAGAATTTACAAAGAAATATATTGACGATGAATTCCCTAAACAGAGTATTGTATTGTACCCACCAGTTGATGTGACAGAATTCATAAGTAAGCCTAAAGAAAATTTAATATTATATGTAGGTCGTTTTAGTCAATTGGAGCAGGCAAAACGGCAAGATGTAGTTCTTACAGCTTTCTTGAAATTTTATAAGTTTCATTTGGGGAATTGGAAACTTGTTTTGGCAGGAAGTAGTGATATTGGACGGACAGACTCAGTCGATATTTTGAAAGAACATTCTAAAAAAGATTCAGTTGAAATACTTGAAAACCCGTCTTTCTCGAAAATCAAAAGTCTTTATGGAAAGGCATCATTTTTTTGGTCTGCTGCAGGCTATGGTGTAAATCAGAAGCTTGAACCTCAACGTTTAGAGCATTTTGGCATGACTGTAGTTGAGGCAATGGCCGCCGGATGTGTTCCAATCATCTACAATGGTGGAGGACATCGAGAAACCGTTGTGAATGGTGTTAATGGATATTTGTGGGATAACCCACTGGACATGATTTCATATACAAAAAAATTAATTCAAGATAAAACACTTCAGAAAGTAGTATCTGAGGAAGCTAAACTTAGTTCGAAGAAATATTCATATGAGGTTTTTAAAAAACATTTTCTTCAAATTATATGAACAAATTAACTGTCTCTATTATTATTCCTAATTGGAACGGAAAACAGTTATTAGAAAAAAATCTACCTTTTGTTATCGAAGCATCTAAATCTAAAAAAAATTCAATATTAGAGATTATTGTTGTTGACGATGCTTCAACTGATGAATCATTTCAGTTTTTACAGAAAACATACAAAAGACAGATCCGAATAATCAAACATAAAAAAAACTCTGGATTTGCTTCTGCAGTTAACACGGGTGCAAGACATGCGAAAGGGACGCTACTTTGTCTATTGAATTCAGATGTAGTGCCATCGAAAAACTTCTTAGTAAATACCGTAAGTCATTTTAATGAATCAAACATCTTTGCTGTAGTTTTACACGAAAGCTCATATGGACCGGCAACTGGTACATTTACAAATGGATATTTATCTCATAAAGGTATGAAAGAATCGAACACGCAACAGTATTCATTTTGGGCAAGTGGTGGCAGTGCCGTTTTTAGTAGGAAACTCTGGTGGGAACTTGGTGGTCTCGACGCTGATCTTTTTACACCTTTTTATTGGGAGGATGTTGATTTGGGATATCGAGCTTGGAAGCGAGGTTATAAGATTCTTTGGGAACCAAGTGCACATGTATCTCACGAACATGAAGGCACAATAAATACAAGCTCATTTCAAAAGCGATATATGGATCAAATAAAGGAACGGAATGAACTACTGTTTCTTTGGAAAAACATTACCAGCGAGAAAATGTTTCAAAAACATATTCTTGGAATGTTAAATAGATGTATACATCATCCCGGATATCTGAGAATAGTAATTATGGCTCTTAAAAAAGGATCGTCGGTATTGAAAAAAAGAAGAAAAGAAATAAAGGAAACAACAGTCTCAGATGAAGCAGTTTTTACATTGTTTAATTCATGAAACTTTCAATTATTATTGTTTCATATAACACTTCAGAGTTTACTGTTTCTTGCATCCGTTCAATTGAGAAATTTTCTCCAAAATGTACATATGAAATTATTGTAGTTGATAACGCTTCTACCGACAAAAGCGTTGAGAATTTAATGAAACTAGGTAGTAAGATTGTATTAATCCAAAATAGTGAAAATCTAGGGTTTTCTAAAGCCAATAATATTGGAATTCGAAAATCAAAAGGAGAATATGTTTTCTTATTAAATTCAGACACAATACTTGTAGAACAAATTTTTGATGAGCTCATTGCAATTTCAGTAAGTGAAAAAAAAGCTGGAGTTGTTGCACCACAACTGTTAAATCTGGATAAATCAATACAATCATCCATTTATCGTTTACCAACAATTGTGAATGCTATGAAGCAATATTGGTTTGGCATGAAAAATGTATTAGATAAATATGCAGTGAAGGCGGGAAAACCACTTATTGTAGAGTCTGTTGTAGGGGCTGCTTTTTTGATTACTCCTGAAGCTAGAAAGAAGGTGGGCTTATTAGATGAGAAATATTTTATGTATTTCGAGGATTTAGATTATTGTAGAGCTATCAATTCTTCTGGGTTATTTATATATTATGTTCCCAATATTCACATTGTGCACATTCACGGTGCAAGTGGAACTAGTCGGGTGAATGATCTTCTTGTTGAATCTAGTAAAAAATATCTTGGATTTGGCTATTATTTTTACACTTTTGTGCTTTGGAGCGGACAAAAGTTACAACTTCTCAAATTAGTATGAAAATGCGGTATACTTTAAATGTGAAAAAAAGCACAGTAATTTTATTGCTAATCCTGATTTTCGCTTCGTACTTGAGGCTTAATAAATTAGATAAAGTTCCTGTTTCCATGTTTGGTGATGAACTCGATGCTGGATATCAAGCTTATTCTATTCTTAAGACTGGAAAAGATTACTCTGGAAACTTTATGCCAATTCATATGCAGAGTTTAGCCGAGTGGAGAACTTCACTCTACTTGTATTCAATTGTTCCAACTGTGGCTGTCTTTGGTATTACACCACTTGGTGTAAGACTTCCAGCTGCGCTATTCGGAATTCTCGGGGTTTGGGCACTTTATTTACTTGTGAAAGAGCTTGTCGATCGTATAAATAAAAAGGAACTTCGATATCTCCCGATCGTCGCCGCATTTGTTTTAACAATATCTCCATGGCACATTGAATATTCAAGAGCAGGTTTTGAAGTAACTGAAATGATTTTCTGTTTACTTATTGGACTTGTCATTTTTTTGAGAAGCTTACGACTTAAAGGGAAATATTTATGGCTATCAGGTGTGTTTTTTATGTTAATACCTTGGATTTATAGTACAGGTAAACTTTTTGTACCAATGTTTTTGCTTCTGCTTTTTGTACTTTTTATAAAAGACATTGTTAAACTTCCACGTAAACAATTACTCTTTGTCGTTGTGTCTATGCTTATTGTTGGTATTCCAATTTTGTACAGTACTTTATTTGGTGGTGGAACCGCGAGATTTAATTATATTTCTATTTTTGGAGATCCAACACTTGAGCCTGAAATAGGTACCGCCCGTGGAGAAGATGCTCTTTCACGCGGTGAGGAAGGGACAGGTCTCACTCCGACAATTATTGATAAGGCATATCACAATAAAGTTACTTACTTAGGAAGTGAAGTTATTGCTCACATGGTGATGCCATTTTCGACTGACTTTTTGTTCTTAACTGGAGATCCAAATCCTCGACATTCCATAGATGGAATGGGAGAACTTTACATTGTTGAAATTGTTTTTCTTTTAGCAGGACTCTCCTTTTTCATTTCTAAATCAGATGCTCGTTTAAAGTTATTGATTGGTGGATGGCTTATTCTTGGAGTAATTCCCTCTGCATTAACTCGAGATGGAGGTAATCATGCGACGCGACTAATACTTATTTTACCACCACTGAGTTTCCTTGTTTCAATGGGGATACTTCAAATTGTAAATAATACTAAAAAATTCTTGAAGCCATTGGCCGTTGCATTTATTGTTGGAGGATATTTACTTTCATTTACTTCATATCAACACCTTTATTGGATACATAATCCATTACAATCTGAACGGTGGTGGCATTTTGGATGGGAGCAAGCAATAGGAGACATGAAAGCGGTAGAAAGCCAGTATGATCAAGTATTTATTACGACTAGAGATGAGCCACCTTGGGTCTTCTTTGCCGCTTGGTCTCAGTATGATCCAAATCTGTGGCACTCAGGATATCCATTTAAAGAACACACGGTAGAAGGGTTTGGAAAAATGAGCTACATTGGTAAATATTCGTTTGGAAGTCCTGAAAAACTCGCAATGTATGATTGGGGAAAAATTCTTACCCCAAAGATGCTTTTTGTAGCAAGCGCAAAAGAAGTGAATGTGAATTTGATCAAGGAACCAAATAGAACACCACCAGATTTAAAGCTAATTAATTCAGTTGCATATCCATCCGGAGAACCCGCTTTTTACTTATTTACTAAAATAGACAAATGAACTGGAAATTGGTGAGTATTCTTTTTTTTGGGTTGCTTTTTAGAATATTTCTCATTCCAGTTGCCAGACATGGAGATATAAACAACAACACCTCATGGGGCCAACTTCTTCTTACTCGCGGGCCAAATGGCTTTTATGAGCAAGAAAATTGGACATATTCTGCACCAAATCAACCACCACTTTACCTCGTTTTATTTGGATCAACAGCGTTTTTTCAAAACACGATTAATACTAGTATCCATTGGGCAAATGATCACATTTCAGTATTTCCTTCGAAAACAATTTGGTGGTTTGATAGTTGGGGGGAGTTGTATATTGCAAAGCTTCCAGGTATTTTTGCAGATCTCGGAATAGCATTTGTTATTTACAAACTTATAAAAGCGAAGAAAGGATTGATACTCGCAACCGTATGGCTTCTAAATCCAGTTTCTTGGTATAACTCTGCCATTTGGGGAGGAACAGACAGTATTGTTAATTTAATTGGATTGGTTTCATTGAGTTTCTTATATAAAAAGAAATTAGAGTCGTCGGCAGTTTTTTTCACTTTGAGTGTTCTGTTCAAGGGCTCACTTCTAATCTTTGCGCCGTTTTGGCTTTTAGTGGCATTCAGGCAAAAATTTACTATGCGAGAATGGAAAAACACGATACTAATGTGTCTTTTAGTTTTTCTTCTGTTTTCACTTCCTTTTCACTTTTCGTTAAATATGCCTATTTGGTTCTTTAACCTCTATACTCAACGTTTTCTTCCAGGTGAAATTGGTACTGTTACCGCAAATGCATTCAATTTTTGGTGGATGGCGAGTCCCTCAAATGTACTGGATAACGTGACAACCTTTGGAATAAGTATGCGAATTATTGGACTCGCGATAACAATAGTTCTTGCAATACCGCTTATTAAACGGATATTAAAATCACCCGTTAAAATTAATCAATTTATTATCTTCGCAGTGCTGTCATTTGTATCATTCTTTTTTATGACCCGTATTCATGAACGATATTTGTATCCTTTTTTTCCGCTCGCAACAGTGTCACTAGCTTTCTTCCCGTGGCTTTGGGTACCATATGTACTGTTGTCTCTCTCTCATCTTCTAAATCTTTACAATCTATTCTGGGCACCGGGGATACCATCACTTGAGTCGATTTACACAAATCCGTCACTTCCCCAAGCACTTTCAATTCTTAATGGTGTAATTCTTTTAGTTGTTTTTGTGTTTTTACTTGTTTCTAAAAAAAATACCGCATCACATGGTAAATAGAGGAGTTGCCACGTATACTTAAGTGAATATGCAGCGGATGATTGTACTGGGAATTGTGCTTCTCGCGTTTGTTGTGAGATTGGTTGGGCTATCGAACCATCCAGGAGGTTTCACCCCTGATGAAGCTTCTTTTGGGTATGATGCCTATTCGATTTTAAAGACTGGTAAAGACCAATGGGGAAATACATTTCCTCTCACCTTCAAATCATTTGGCGACTATAAATTACCGGTTTATACGTATATTGCGATACCTTCAGTAGCATTATTTGGTTTAAATGAAGCAGCTGTTCGATTGCCAAATGCTATTCTTGGGTCTTTGGCAGTTTTAGCAACATATTTACTGGCATTTGAATTCTGTCATGAAGACAAAAGCAAACAAAAAATTGTCCCACTATTTGCGGCGCTTTTCCTGGCACTTTCTTATTGGCATATTACATTGTCTAGAGGTGCATTTGAAGCAAACCTTACGACTTTTTTCATGACGGCTGGTGTTTGGCTGTTCTTAAAAGCTAGAAAAAAAAAGTGGTTAATATTTCTTTCTATGTTTTTATTTGGTTTTAACCTCTTTACTTACCACGCTTCACGGTTAGTTACTCCAGTAGTTGTTGTTACATTAATGTGGATATATAGGGATGCTTTTCCAAAAGGAAAAGCACATCTGCTTGCTAAGTTCATATTTGTGGGTTTCTTTGTAGCAAGTGCCTTGAGTCTTGTCTCTGGCTCTGGAATACGAGCTGCTACCGCCACCATTTTTTCACAAAACTTAGGATCAGGAGTTATCAGAGCGTCAGTCGTAAATGCTGGTATGCCTTTAGTTCTTGGAAAGGCACTGTATAACGAACCGTCATTTAAGTTTAGTAAAATTGTTTCAAACTATATTTCATATTTTTCACCCCAGTTCCTAATTACAGAAGGAGCTCGTGAGGCAAGTTATGGAATGATCCCTGGTGTTGGTTTAATAACAGTTGTTGAATTTACTGGTTTGTTGTTTTTTGTTTGGATTCTCACAAAACAAAAGTCAAAATATTTATTGTTGTTAAGTATTTGGATTCTTGTCGCCCCGTTTCCAGCAGCTGTTTCTGTGGGTCCAGGTGGCGCTGCAAATAGAGCAGCAATACTGATGCCAGCGCTTGAGATTGCTGCTAGTTTTGGTGTTTATTATGCAGTAAATTTGCTAAAGAAAAAGTGGCAGTTTATGAGTTATTCCTTTTTAATATTATTAACATGTATTCTTGGGCTTTTTGCTTACACCAAATATATATATGAACAACCAGTCTATGCAAGCAATGGAATGATGTATGGAATGTCTTCGTTATTTGAGTATTTAAATGAATATCCTACAAAGAAAATTATCATAAGTCGTGCACTTTCAGAACCTCACATGTATGCTGCATTTTATGATCAAATTGACCCATCGCTATATCAACAAGCAACCATTAATTGGAATTTTCAAAAAAAAGGACTAAATTGGGTTGACCAGCAAGAAGGGTATTCTGTCGGAAGATATACTATTGGTTCGATAGACAAAATTCGCGATTTTCAGTTTGATAATACATATGTAGTAGGAAGCCCTGAAGATATGCCTCTAAAAGTGCACATAGTTAAAACTATATATTCTGCAGATCAGAAACCACTTTGGGTTGTTGCAGAAAAGCCATGAAAAATATCTTACGAAAGAGACCAATAACACTTTCCGCAGTTTCATTTGCTTTGTTTTTTATACTATTAATACCAACATTTAGTAGAATGCTGCGACCGGGGATATACAGCATGCAGGATTTTCCTTACTTTAGACTTGTTGAATATACTCAGTGTCTAAAAGACGGCCAAATTCCGTGTCGTTGGGCAGCAGATGCTGGATTGGGTTTTGGAGAACCAGTCTTTAACTTCTATTCTCATGTCCCATTCTTTTTTGGTGCACTGTTAGTTCAAATTGGTATTAGTGCTATATCTTCTTTGAAATTATTGTTTGCATTCTCTATTGTTGCCTCTGGATTTACTATGTATTTACTTTCAAAAGAATTGTGGAAAAGTAAATATTCTGCGTTTGTTTCAGGAATACTTTATGTCTATGCTCCGTATCGCGCCGTGAATGTTTGGGTGAGAGGTGCGTTGCCCGAATCATTTGCATTTATCTTTTTACCACTTATTTTGTTTTTTTTCGAAAAGTATCTTATAAATAAAAATAAAAAGTATTTGTTAGGTTTTATTAGTTCATTTACGGCTCTCATCCTCACTCACAATCTATCTGTTCTATTATTTTTCCCTATTATTTTATTTTATATTTTCACACGACTTATCCAAATGAGATCGTTGCCATTATTGGTATCATTTTTCCTTGGGTTTTTATGTTCTGTTCTACTTGCTTCATTTTATATATTCCCAACTGTTTTTGAATCAAGTCTAGTAAATCTACAAACAACTACCCAAGGATATTTTGATTTTAGAGCACATTTCGTAACGATTCCTCAATTGCTTTTTTCTCGTTTCTGGGGGTATGGCGGTTCGACATGGGGTGATCAAGATGGGTTAAGTCTAGCTCTCGGTCAAGTTCAGTGGATTGTCGCTCTATTTCTAATAATCGGATTATTACTCAAATCTTTAAGGAAGAAGCTGACGTATATAGATATTTTAGCAGCATTATTAATTTTCCTAAGTATGTTGTTTTTATTCTTTACTCACAATAAATCTGCATTTATATGGGAAGAGTTCTCTACAGTTATGAAATATATTCAATTTCCGTGGAGATTTTTGGGAGTAACTTTATTTACAATTTCACTTGCTGGAGGGTATTTGCCGCTTTTATTTTCAAAGTTCAGAGTAATAATCTCTGTTTTAATTGTTTTTACAGCAATATTTTTTAACTACTCGTATTATCACGAAGATATCTGGAATGTGACTTCTGATAACGAAATGCAATCAGGTAAAAATTGGGTAGAACAATCAAGAGCATCAATAGGTGATTATTGGCCAAAATATGGAGTAATTCCTCATGATTTCCAATCACAGTCGTTTCCAAACTTACAACCACTTGTCAAAAAAAGTAATTCACAAGTATTTACAGTTAATGTCTTAAATCAAAGTCCTGTTGTTTTTCCCGTAACATATTTCCCAGGGTGGAGTGGTTCAAGTAGTCTTGGAAATATTTCAATTTTACCAAACAAAGATGGGTTAATATCAACATTACTTCCTATTGGTAAACAAACCATTAATTTGAGTTTCAACAATTCGCCAGTCCGTACATATTCAAACATGGTTTCATTTATAACATTTACTGCGCTTTGTCTTTGGTTTACATTTTCAAATAAAATAAAGAAATTCAAATGATAAAAAAATATTCATTATTAATTTTAGTAATTATAATTTTACTTGGTGCTTTACTCCGATTAGTAAATTTAAGCACAATGCCGCCTTCACTAAACTGGGACGAAATTTCTCATGGGTATAACGCATACTCAATTTTGAGAACTGGTATGGATGAATGGGGTGTACATTTTCCAGTAGCGAACTTCAGGGCGTATGGTGACTACCCACTAACCTTAAATTTATATTTAACAGTACCCTTCGTTTGGGCTTTCGGCTTGACTGCTTTTGCGATTCGTTTTCCACATGCGCTTTTAGGAATAGGTACTATCATTGTTAGTTACTTACTTTCATATGGAGTAACCAAGAAGAAAGGTGTCAGTTTGGTCGTAGCTTTTTTGGTTTCAGTAGATCCTTGGTATGTTTTTACCTCTCGGTTTGTCTTGCAGAGCAATTTATCAGTATTTCTACTTACCGCAGGTATGGCTGCATTTGTTCATCGTAAATCGAACAAATATTTGTTGCCAATTAGCACATTTTTATTAGGTCTTACACTTTTTTCTTATCATACGACAAGAATATTTACCCCGCTTCTTTTAGTCTCAATCGCGATAATATTTAGAAAAGAATTTTTCACTAAACTAAATATTTTTATTGCCGTTTTATTTCTTTTACCTCTGCCTTTTATTTTATTAAATCCCAATGCCAGAGCTCGTTCTGCTGAAGTATTTCTAATAAATGATGGTTCAGTTGCAGCAATTGAGTATACTAGAAACAACTCATCCCTTCCTGCACTATTCTCAAAGATAATCTACAACAGACCTGCTTATCTAATTGAACAATCGTTACTACATTATGTTGATTATTTTTCTCCCCAATTTCTTTTTTTAAGGGGAGGAACTCAGTATCAGTTTAGCGTTCCAGATCAAGGGCTTCTGTATTTGTTCAGCGCGCCATTTTTTTATATTGGATTTATATTGTTAATATACAGAGCAACACGAAAAAAAGACAAACTTTCTCAAATTCTGCTCATATGGATTCTCTTAGCACCAATTCCTGCAAGTATTACGACAGAACGGTTTGCAGTTCTACGTTCATCTAGTATGTTACCAATACCTGAAGTTCTAACTTCGATGGGGTTATATGAAATTGTCGAATTACTACGTAGTAGAAAACTTAAATTATTTTCGTTTCTTGTACCTTCATTTATATTGTTAACATTATTAGGACTTATACATTACATTTCTATATATACAGAAAGTTATAAGACAAATTATTCATGGGCTTGGCAGTATGGTTACTCACAGGTAGTGCAGTTTTCTCAGAGTCACTATAATGAATTCGATCAGTTTATTATTACGAAAAAGTTTGGAGAGCCACACGAGTATGTTTTGTTTTATACTGCTTGGAGCCCTAATAAGTATATGAATGACACTAACTTAGTTCGTTATACGCAATCAAATTGGTGGTGGGTCGATTCTTTTGATAAATATGTGTTTGTAAACGATTGGCAAATTCCAAAGATTGGGGAGAAGTTTGTTACTGAGCGTAAAGCAATTACTGACTGTGCTACTTTAAAATGTGCACTTATAACATCTGAAGGAAATGCACCTGAAGGTTGGAAAAAAATTCAAACTATACTATTTTTAGATGGAAAAACGGCATTTGAGATATATGAAAATAAATAAGATAACCTTACATTCATTGATATTGATTTTCATAATTACCATTGCGGCTGCTATTAGGCTCTATAACTTATCGAATGTCCCTCCCCATTTAACTGCAGACGAGGCTGCTCTCGGCTATAATGCATATTCTATTTTGAAAACTGGACGAGACGAACATGGAGTACTTCTTCCGATAATTTTCAAATCCTTCGGAGATTATAAGCCTGGTTTATATGTATATCTTACAGTCCCTTTTGTTGCAATTTTTGGATTAAATGAATTTTCGTCTCGAATTGCAGGTGCACTTTTTGGAATATTAGCGGTATATATATTATATAAAGTTGTTGGACTTTTGTTTGCAGAAGAAAAACAGAAGCATTTATCACTCATTTCAGCTTTTCTTTTAGCTCTTTGTCCTTGGCATATATTGTTTAGTAGAGGGGCCTGGGAAGTTGATGTTGCGCTCACCTTTACACTAATCGGTATATATTTCTTTTTAAAATCTTTTAAATCATCAAAAAATCTTCTTTTCTCTGCATTCTTTTTCGCGTTAACATTAGCAACATATCAAGGAGCAAAACTTTCTACAGCTATTGTTGTAGTAATACTTTTAATTTCATTTAGAAAGCAGTTTTTCAATCTTCCTAAGAAGTCTATTTTTACGGCAGGTATAGTCGGTCTTCTCATGTCACTACCAATAGTTCTTTCGTTGTTTAATGGCCAAGCGGGGAGACTCCAAGTTTTTAGTGTGTTTTCAGCACCCAGACCTGAAGCGTATCTACAGAACTTTTTAAGCGAAGGTAGCGAACAGGTAGGAACGATAGGATATTATGCATTTCACCCCGAAGGTCTTAATTTTTTAAGAGGAATAATGGGGAGGTGGTTTAATCATTTTTCTGGCCGCTTTTTATTTTTTGAAGGGGATTGGCAAAATCCCCGTCATTCTGCTCCATATGTCGGAATGCTAAATTTTCTTGATTTACCACTTTTGTTAGTTGGTATTGTCGTACTCATAAAAACAAAAAATAGAGAGGCATCAACATTTATTTTTCTTTGGTTATTATTTGCAAGTTTACCAGCAATTCTCTCTAGAGATCAGGTTCATGCAGTTCGAAGTTTAAATATGCTGGTGCCCCTCGTCCTAATAGAAGCACTTGGATTTTCTTCAATTGTGACAAAAATTTCGGTTAAACGAAGCGTACTTTTTATCGGCGGTGCAATTTATCTTATCTTTTTCGTGTATTACCTTGACGCTTACTTTGTTCACTTGCCCAAGTTAAACTCACAATATTGGGAGTATGGGTTTAAACAGGCAGTTCAGACTATCTCTCCTATTCAAAATCAATACAAAACTATTATATTCCAACAAAGTTACTCACAACCTTATATTTATTTCTTGTTTTATGAGAAATATGATCCAAAGACATACCAATCGCAAAGCGCTAACCACTTTATTGCCAGTAAATATGGAGATGTAGGCCAGGTAAGTAATCTAGACAACATACAGTTTAAAGGTATTGATTGGCAGGTATTGCGTGGCCAAACAGGTACACTTGTAGTAGGTGACAGCGAACGTATACCAGTTGGGGATTCTCAAGAAGGTACAGCATTTCATGTAATCAAAGAAATTCCGTATTTAAACGGAAAATCTATTTCGCTTCGAATTATTGATATCAAATAACTATGAATTTTTTAAATAAACACAAAATAGCAATTATCTTGTTTTTGGTAGTTATTCTTGGAAGTATCTTGAGACTTTATCAATTAGGGCAAACACCAGCATTGAACGCGGATGAGGCTGCGTTGGGATATAATGCATTTTCTCTCCTAAAAACAGGTAAAGATGAACATGGTAATTCTTGGCCTTTGTATTTCCAGTCATTCAATGATTATAAGCCGGGTCTTACAGTATATTTGATCCTACCTATGGTGTATTTCTTTGGATTAACTGAATGGAGTGTTCGGCTTTTACCCGCCATTATTGGAATACTTACAATTCCGTTGTTGTACTTTTTAGTGAAGGAAATCATAAAAGGGACGAAAGACAAAAATATTGAAAAATATGTACCTTTAGTTGCAGCTTTTGTACTATCTGTCTCTCCTTGGCATATACATTTTAGTAGAGGAGCTTGGGAAGTAAATATTGCTACCTTCTTTATGTGTCTAGGTTCTTTGTTTTTTATGCGAATGAGGACAAATTCAAGAGCAATTGTTATTTCAGCCATCTTTTTTGTGTTATCACTCTACACATACCACGCTGCACGGATTACTTCACCACTTTTAGCAATTACACTCGCAGTTATCTACCGCAAAGATTTAATAGAGAATAAAAAGTACCTAATAGTCTCGATTGTTGTAGGCTTTGTTCTTTGTGTACCACTGCTACTTTCATTGAGAGGACCTGCAGGTCTTGCTCGTGCTGACGGTGTTGCTATTTGGTCTGATTCAGGCCCCGAAAACAGAGTGAACGAACTTAGAGGGGACTACAGTAATTTAAATGGTATTGTTCCGAAAGTTTTACATAATAAACCCGTAGCGTATTCACTCGCTATTGCAAGTAACTGGGCTAAACACTATTGGGGTGAGTTCTTGTTTCTTTCAGGTGACGATATTCAAAGGAACAAAGTCCCTGAAACAGGACAAATGCATTTAATTGAAATAGTTTCTGTGTGCGTTGGTATGTTCGAAGTTATTAAACGTTCAAACAAAAAATGGATATTTGTATTAGTTTGGCTTGCAATTGCTCCAATTCCGGCAGCCATCACATTTCAAGCTCCACATGCACTTCGTGCTGAAAGCATGGTAATTCCTTTAACTATCATTGCCGCATTTGGTCTTGTGAAGTTCATACAATATTTTAAGAAATATCGGATACTACAAGTATTCATTATTATATTAACCGGACTTTTATACACTGTAATTGTTGCTCGCTACGTACATATGTATTATGTACACATGGCAAAAGAATATCCATTTTCATCTCAATATGGTATTAAAGAATTAGTAAATTTTGTAGGGCCGATTCATCAGAATTACACAAACGTAATTATCACAGACAGATATGATCAGCCATATATTCTGTTTTTGTTTTATATGAAATATGATCCTGCTACATTTCAACAAGAGCACACACTCACGCCACGAGATTTATACGGCTTTTCGACAGTACGATCATTCAGCAATTTTAGGTTTGAATCAATTCCGTTTGAAGTATTCAAAAACAAGTATCCAGGTAGTCTTATAATCGGCACAGATAAAGAAATTTTAAGTGGAGCAAACATTACTAAAGATATATATGGAATTAATGGTTACCGTTATTTTAGAGTTGTTTTAAATTAATTTTATGAAATTATCAATTGTGCTCGCTACGAGAAACGAAGAATCAAATATTTACAACTGTCTTTTTGCTATAAAAAGTATAGCCGACGAAATAATCATTTTTGACGAACACTCTACTGATAAAACAATTGAAATTGCTAGAAAATTTGGCGCATCCGTTTTTGATACGAATCATAATGATAATTTTCATGTAACAAAACAGAAAGCAATAAATAAAGCAAAGGGTGAATGGATATTGCAACTCGACGCTGACGAGATTGTAACAAAACAGCTTTCTAATGAAATATCGGAAGTTATTAAAATGACTAACGAAGAAATACATAATAGAGTTCCCAAAAACAAAAAGGATGCATTACTTTTTGAAAGGCATCTTGCACTTCTTAATAAGCGCGATGGTCAACCCAAAAATAATTTTGGAGAAGTTGTTGCATTTTTTATTCCTCGAGTAAACATGTTCTTAGGAAAACCACTTATACATGGAGGTGTTTATCCTGATGGTGTTATTCGTTTAATTAAAAATGGTCGGGCGCATTTACCAGCTAAGTCAGTCCATGAACAAATGCAAATAAATGGCGCCGTTGCATGGCTTTACAACCCTTTGGAACATTGGGATTCTCCTACATTAATGAGATATATTATGCGATTAAATCGTTATACAAGTCTGCAGTCCGTTGATATATCAAAAAAGGGTGTTTCTAAGTCACTTTTGAATTTAATACGGTATTCGTCATTTGAACCGGCAAAGGTTTTTATCGATCGATTTGTAGTTCATCGAGGATATCTCGATGGAATGTATGGGTTTATCTGGGCATTGTTCTCGGCTTGGCATTATCCAATCGCATATTATAAATTTTTTGTAAATACACCATGAGAATTGCAATAGATGCAGGTCCACTTTCCGATGGGAACTCTGGTCGTGGAATTGGAGTATACACAAAATTACTTTCAGAAGCGCTTATTACAATTGCTTCGAATCACAGAAGCAATATTGATTTAATTGATATTCATAATGCACAAGACCTTTCAATATATGATGTAGTTCACTATCCTTACTTTGATTTTTTTAAAAACACGCTTAAAGTTCCACAACGCACACCAGTTATAGTAACAATACACGACGCAATTCCACTTATTTATCCAAAACAATATCCTTTAGGTGTGAAAGGCACTATAAATTTATTTCGGCAAAAAAACACGCTTAAACGTGCAAAAATTGTTATCACTGATTCTAATACTAGTAAAAAAGATATTGTTCGTTTTCTGAATATTAAAGAAAATATGATAGTACCTATTTATTTAGGAACGACGATTTTGGGTGTTCAACCTGCTATTGATGTAAAAAAATTGCTTATAAAACACGGAATAGAGTTTCCATATGTTCTGTACATAGGTGACGTAAATTGGAATAAAAATTTGGTATCATTGGCAGAAGCGTGTGAAAGTGCAAAGCTCCACTTAGTAATTATTGGAAAGAAGGCTATATCAACAAATTTCGATAAAAACCATATAGAAAATATGCCTTTATTAGAACTACAATCCAAATATGGAAACAGCGAGTACATCCATCGAATAGGATTCATTCTTGATGAGGAACTTCCAGTTTTAATAAAAAAGGCAATACTTTTGTGTCAACCATCATACTACGAAGGATTTGGACTAAGTGTGCTGGACGCTATGTCACTAGGTACACCTACTGTTTGTGCTCGGACACAAGCTTTAGTAGAAATATATGGTGATTCAACCGTTTATTTCGATCCATACAATATCTCTGAAATGTCCTCTGTCTTGAAATCAGTATTTACGAGTAAAAATTTGCAGTCAAAGTTATCAAAAAAAGGTGAAACATTATCTCAAAAATTTAGTTGGGAGAAAACAGCACAGAAAACTTTTGAAATATATCAAAAGGTATTAAACACAAAATGAATAACCAAAGGAAATCTTTTATCTTTGGACTCTTACTTTGGCAAGTATTGATTCTTCTTTTTTTTTACCTAGGCTTACAATATCTACCCCTTCAACAGAATTCTCTAGGAGGGAGTAGTAATTTTCAAAGAGCTTCCCTAATGTGGGCGCATGCGAACTATGATGGTGAACATTATCTGACGATTGCGCAATTTGGCTATAGCCCATTACATTACTTTTTCTTTCCACTATACCCAATAATGATTCGTTTTTTGGCACAATATTTACATTATTTCCAATTTCCACTTCCTATTGCTGGAATTTTAATTTCATTAACCGCCTTTTTTATAGGATTTGTAACTTTATATAAACTTCTACGATTGGATTATTCAAATAAAGTTACACAGTTCACATTACTATTAATACTATTGTGTCCGACGAGCTTTTACTTCACAGGTGTGTATACCGAATCATTGTTTTTTTGCCTGTGTGTATCCTGCTTTTATTTTGCCAGAAAACAAAATTTTATTGCTGCCGGGATTTTTGGATTTTTTGCTTCAGCAACACGTATTGTTGGGCTAGTATTGTTTATATCAATTTTTCTTGAATGGTGGCAATTATATAAAAAGAAAGAAACAGGCTTGATGAATTTAATCCCTACTTTTGTAATCCCGTTTGGTCTTGTTTCATATATGTGGTATTTAAACTACACAACAGGAGATTTTTTAGCTTTTTTTCACAATTTAAATAATTTTGGAGGACAGCGTTCTGATCATTTTGTATTATTGCCTCAGGTCTTTTATAGATATATTTTTAAGATTTTGCCAAACTTACCTCAATATCTCCCCGTTGTTTTGACAACAATACTCGAATTTTTTACAGGCAGTCTATTTCTTATCATCTCAATTCTTTCTTTTTTTAAACTTAGAAAAAGCTATGCTGTTTTTGTAAGTCTTGGATATTTAATTCCAACACTAACTGGCAGCTTTTCATCTCTACCGAGATATGTTCTGGTTTTATTTCCAGCCTTTTTATTAATCGCACTTTATTTCGAGAAATGGAAAAGGAAATATCAATATTTTGTACTCGGATTGTCAACAATTCTTTTAGCTGTTTTTACCATGATGTTTGTTGTAGGATATTGGGTATCATAGAGTATGCAAAAGCTTTTAACTCAGATCAAAAAGGCTACTTACACAGCAACTTTACGACAATCAAGCGTTACTTTAATAGGTACCTTCCTGAATGGAATTATAGGTGTTGCCTTTTACATTGTAGTTGCTCGTTCACTTGGGCCATATGACTTTGGTATATTTTCATTTGTAACTGTTACTATTGCCTTGCTCTCATCAATTGCAAACGCAGGTACTGACACTGGCATTACAAAATTCGTTTCTAAGTATTTTTTATCAGACAAACTTAAGGCATTACGGTTTCTTAAAGAGGGTTTGTTACTGAAATTTATTGGTTGGGGAATCGTTATTTTAATCGGATTTCTATTTAGTAATCAGATCGCACATCTTATATTGAAAAAGAATGAACTTCTTTATCCATTTAAAATAGCTGTTATTGGTGTGGGAGGTAGTATGTTGTTTTCGTTCGGGTGCGCGGCTTTACAGTCGTTACAAAAGTTTTGGCAATGGAGCTTTGTAAATGTCTTTGGAAATTCGCTGCGACTTCTCTTATTCATATTTCTACTGTTTTTTGGAATCAAAACTGCTGAGTCTTCAATTCTACTATTTATAATTATCCCATTTGTCGCGTTTTTTGTGTCGCTTTTATTTTTACCTAAGTTTTTAAACATAGCTGTAAGAAAATCGGATTTTAATGAATTGTTTCACTTCAACAAATGGGTAGCTGTTACTACGGTGATAGTAGCGTTATCAAGTAGACTTGACAGTTTATTTAGTGCGAGATATTTAAACTTAACTGAGGTAGGGTATTACGCGGTGGCAGTTAGTTTGTCAGGATTCATATCACAAATAGTTCTTGCTTTGGGTACTGTCGCTGCACCTAAATTTGCTTCAATGGATAATAAAAAAGCAGCCAAGGAATATTTCTTCAAATTTGAGGCTTTTGTACTTATATTATCTATTATTGGTGCGCCTATCGGTATTTTTATAGCACATTTCTTCGTACCGTTACTCTATGGTGAAGTATTTACTGCTTCAATTGCACCTCTTTCGATCTTGATCATTGCCTATGCAGTATTTCTTATGACAATGCCAATAAATGATGCTTTACTTTATTATTTCTCAAACTCAAAATTCTTTGTATGGCTTTCGATTGCAGGACTTTTGATCGCTGTGCTGTCTGGTGTGTTTCTCATCCCGCAATATGGAATGATTGGTGCAGCATACTCTGTACTTATAGGAAACATATTTGATCTAGTCGTTCCTGCAGTTTATTTGTATTTTCTTTTTAAATGAAAAAAATAAAAGCGCTCGTTTCAAAGAATCCACTTCTCTCAGGAAGTTTCATAATGCTTATAGGGAGTAATATTGCAAATATATTTGCTTATATTTACCATCCTATTTTTGGCAGAATATTGGGTAAGGATTCATATGGAGAACTTGCAGCATTTTTATCACTACTTGGGTTTCTCGCCTCATTTTATTCATTCTTAGGACTACTAATCACTAAATATGCATCTAAACATAAAACAAAATCTGAATCGCTAAATCATTTTTTTGCTTTTTTAGATTACTTTAATAAACCTGTAGTTGTAATTTCTTTAATAATTTTAATTACGACTCCAATATTTGCGTCACTTTTAAAGATTTCATTATTGAATTATGCACTGATTAGCCCTGTGTTTTATATTTCTTTTGTAATATTTTTCTATAAATCATACCTACAGGGACGACTTTCTTTCACTCGTATTAGCATTTATACAGTATATGAAGTTATGGGCAGACTACTGTTTGGTGTCCTACTTTTTTACATGGGTTTTGGTGTAACAGGTGCAGTATTAGGCTTGCTAATTACTATATTAATAGAATTATCTATTCTTAGACGAGATATAAGACGACCCAAAGCGGAGCTTAAACCCCTTAATACTTCAAGTTTTGTAAGAGATGGCTTACCAGTGCTTATAACTACTTTCGCTACAACGGCCTTTTTTTCAATGGATGTACTCTTAGTTCGCAGATTTTTTGGAAATAGTGAAGCAGGTAGTTTTGCAGCAGCTTCTGTTCTTGGTAAAATAATACTTTTTGCAACTGCTCCAATAACGGCAGTACTTTTTCCACTTATTTCTAAAAAACATGCAGGTGGTGAAACGGGTTCATCAGTTTTTCTCACAAGTTTTGTAATTACGTTACTGCTCGGAGGCTGTTTTACATTATTATTTTATTTTTTTCCGAGCATCGTGGTACTCCCATTTGGAAGTCAATTTAGTACTTCGATTCCATTACTATTTCCTTATAGTACTTTTATTTATCTTCTCGTTTTATCGCTAGTAATTGTAAATTACTACTTACCTCGTGAAAAATATTTTACAATAAAATGCCTTGGTGCCGCGGCATTTTTACAAAGTGTTGGAATAATAATGTTTCATCAAAGTTTGATTTCCATTATATATGTCTCAATAGCCGTCACTTTCACCCTTTTATTAGTTTTATTGATATACTTTGTGCATGAAGACGAACAAATTCGAAAAATCCTCAGTAACGCTTTCGGTAGTAATCCCCGCATATAAATCAGAAAGGTTTATTGAAAAGAGCCTTACAAAGGTTTATTCAGTATTAAATGAAGGAAGATATGCTTTTGAACTTATTTGTGTTGTCGATGGAAAAGTTGATGGTACATATAAAAAGGCTAGGAAAATAGCTCGATCACTTCCTAATCTACGAGTGTTAGGATATAAAAGTAATAAAGGTAAAGGATATGCTGTGAGATACGGAATGTCTCGCGCAAACGGAAAAATCGTAGGTTTTATCGATGCTGGTGTGGAATTGAATATTAATGGTATGGCGATGGTGTTAGAGCATTTTGAATGGTATAAGGCAGACATTATAGTTGGAAGTAAACGACATCCTGCTTCAAAAGTTATTTACCCTTGGCAACGCACAATAATGTCTGTTTGCTACCAGATTTTAGTCAAAATTCTGTTTGGTCTTAATTTGAGAGACACACAAGTTGGAATGAAGTTTTTCCGTAAAGAAGTACTAGAAAAGACTCTTCCACGACTTCTAGTTAAAAAATTTGCATTCGATATCGAAATGCTAGCTGTTGCCAACTATCTGGGTTTCACGCGCATTTACGAAGCACCAGTGGCACTAAAAATGAAATTTAATGGAGAGTCTACTATTGTAAGTAAAAAGTTTTTTAATGTAGTTTTCTATATGGTTTGGGATACTATCGCTGTTTTTTATCGTCTTCGTATCCTACATTATTACGATTACAAAAATAGAAAAGCCTGGGAATCTAATGATATACAAGTACTAGCAAAAACAGAATGAATATTTTAATTTTGAGTTGGAGAGGACCCGGTCATCCACATGAAGGAGGTGCCGAGTTGGTAACACAGGAATATGCTCGAGCATGGATTAAAGCTGGACACCATGTCACATTATTTACTTCAATGTATGTGGGAGGCCAAAAAAATGAAAAAATAGATGGAGTGAATGTTATAAGAAAAGGTGGATATGCCTTTGGCGTTAAAATACATGCATTTTTATGGTACATTACCCAGGCTAAAAATTTTGATTTGATTGTAGATCATTTTCACGGTATTCCCTTCTTTACACCGCTGTATGTGCGTGTTCACAAAATAGGCTTTATTCATGAAACAGCTCAAGAAGTTTGGAGCCTTAACACATGGCGATTCCCTTTAAACCTGATTCCTACTGTAATTGGAAGAATTGGTGAACCTTTTGTTTTTTTACTTTATAAGGGAATACCATTCATTACCGTATCTAAGTCGACTAAAAATAATTTAATTAATTTTGGATTACGGAAAAATAATATTACTGTCATAAATAATGGTGTAAGAATCTTGAAATCCACAGAATCAAAAAATAAAAATCTGACAATTATGTTTTTGGGTGCTATTGCAAAAGATAAAGGAGTTGAGGATGCAATAGAATGTTTTAAAAAAGTATTTTCTCTGAATAAAAATTCTGAACTGTATATTGTTGGTAAGGGTAGCCCAACATATCTAACTTTACTAAAAGATAAAATTATAAAATTAGGACTTTCAAAGAAAATTACATTATTTGGATTTGTAAGTGATCAAAAAAAATTCGATTTATTAAAGCGCTCACATATTTTTGTAAACCCTTCTGTTCATGAAGGTTGGGGACTCGTAAATATTGAAGCAAATAGTCAAGGATTGCCAGTTATCGGTTATGATGTGTCAGGCACAAGAGATTCTGTTGTGAGTGGTAAAACAGGTATCCTTGTTAAAACACATGATATTGACGGGTTTGCGAAAGCGATTTTGTTATTGGCCCAAGACTCAAAATTATATGAAAAATACTCAACAGAGGCTATCTTACACTCGAGAGAGTATACTTGGAAAGCTGCAGCTCAAAGAAGTTTGATAGTGATTAACAAAATATGTCAAAAAAAATAGCATTAATTTCTGGCTCAAACTCTCGTCTTGGACGGTATATTGTTGCCTATTTTCTTCAGAAAAAATATATTGTTTACGCAGGACTTCATTCTAAACAAAAAACGTCATTGTTTATGAACAAAAATGCGATTGAAATATCACTTGATGTTACGAATGACAAAAGTATTAAATATGTTATAGCGAGTATTAAAAAAAAGCACAAAACCCTTGATGTATTAGTAAATAATGCTGCGTTGAGTCTATCAGGTGATTTTAAAGATATGGATGTTGATCAATTTGAGAAAATAATCTCTGTAAATCAAATTGGTCCGTTTAGTTTAATAAAAGAAGCAATCCCGATTATGAAAACAAAGTCAAATATTATTAATATTGCCTCTTTAAATTCTATCTTGCCACTCCCTAGATATCCGTTATATGTCTCAACAAAATTTGCGCTGCTAGGCTTTTCCCGGGCATTATATTATGAAATGTACAATAAGATTTTTGTTACAGCAATCGCACCAGGAGCAATTGAGTTTCCTGACCAAACAATTACAAGTACAAGTCGTGGAGCTAGAGATAAAATGCACTTTTTGAAATTACTATTTCCATTTACAAAACCTAATGAAGTAATTTCTACAATTAATAAGGTACTGGAATCCCAAAACCCTCCTTCTCAAGTTTTTGTTGGATCTGATACGACAATTGTTTCATTTCTTTTAAAGGTACTACCTCAGAGATTAGTAGATAAGGCGATTCTATACGTATGGCACACAAAGTAGCATTACTTCCCACAATCTCTGTTTGTATTGCAACTTATAATTCAGATTCAACTTTAGAGCGATGCTTACAAACTATTAGATCACAAGACTATCCGCAATCTAAAATTGAAATAATCCTGGGTGATGGAGGATCCACTGACAAAACTGCAATAATAGCAAAAAGGTACCGATCTAAAGTAGTTTTAGTACCAAGAGATAAACAACATGCTGAATACAATAGAGGTGTAGCCTTTAATGCAGCGAAGAGTGAATTAGTGTTAATTCTTGATCACGACAACTTTTTACCTAATAAATCATGGTTACATTCAATGGTATTACCTCTTTTGGAAAACAAAGAAATTTTGGCAAGTAGCACCTGTTATTATGATTACAATAAAAAATATGATCTAATGGATAGATATTTTGCTTTATTCGGAACAAGTGAACCGTTACCATTCTACCTACACAAGGCTGACAGATTGCCACAAACAGATAAGATCTGGACGCTATCAGGTAATTCGATAGATAAAGGGAACTACTTTGAGGTAAGTTTTTCCAAGAATCCTAGAGAATTTCCTTCCGTAGGATCAAATGGTTGTTTAATGCGTAGGGAAATTGTATTAAATTGTGCAAAAGCAGATCCAGACCATCATTACCCCATAGATGTATTGTTTGATTGCGTTAAAAAGGGACACAACAAGTTTGCATTTGTAAAAATATCGATCATTCATTTAACACATTCTCGCGGCTTAATTCAATTTATTAGACGTCGTGTCAAATTTGTAAATAAGTATCAATTTGACGAACAAAGTAAACGAAGATGGAGTGTTGTAATGAAAGGTGATGAAAAAATGTTAGCAATATACATTTTATATAGTCTTACCGTTGTTAAACCTACCTGGGATGCGTTAAGAGGTTACATAAAAATTCATGACGCCGCTTGGTTTGTCCATCCAATTATGTGTTTAGTCACAACACTCCTTTATGGATATACAACTGTTTTACATATGATTAGTAGAAAAAGTATAACTATATGAATAGGCAAGTACTATTAGTTTCTATCGGTTTTTCTCCAAATGTGGGAGGAATAGAAACACATTTTGATGATTTAGTTGACGGATTGAAAATGCATAACTGGATTGTTACAGTTCTCACTTATCAACCCTTAACAAGCAATATAAAGGCTCCATATTTTGAGTATTCAAAAAGTCTCTCTGTTTTTAGATTACCTATTCTAAAAGGTATTTTTTATAAATTTGTTAAATATCCAGTTTTGGAATTTCTTTTCTTGACTCCCGGTTTGTTTCTGTTTTTACCCTTTATATTACTGAATAATAGAAAAATAAAAGTAGTACATAGCCACGGCATTATTGCCGGTTTTGTTAGTCTTTTTTGGGGTAAAATCTTTAACATCAAAGTTATTACTACCACTCACTCAATTTACAATTTTCCGAAATCAGGTCTGTATCGTAATTTAGCTTCATTTATATTTAAAAACTCTGACTCAGTTTTGTGCTTATCCGATCAATCACTTAGAGAAGTCAAAGGATTAGGAGTACCTGCGTCAAAAATAAAACGTTTTACCTATTGGATAAATTTAAAAAAATTTTCACATGTACCGAATGCAAAATCAAAATTAAATTTAAAAAGATATTTTGTAGTTTTATTTGTCGGCCGTTTAATTCAGGAAAAAGGATTAAAAATTCTTTTGAATTCATTAAAATCATGGCCTAAGAACACTGAACTTCTTATAGCAGGAATTGGTCCACTTGAAAAATTGGTTCAAAGTTGTGAAATCAATAGTAAGTATAATGTTAGATACTTGGGAAATGTTTCACAGAATAAACTCCCACTTTATTATTCTGCGGCTGATCTGCTTATTGTCCCTTCTATACATGAAGAAGGTTTTGGACGCGTTATAATAGAATCGTTAGCCTGTGGTACCCCTGTTGTTGGCGCAAATAGAGGTGCTATCCCTGAAGCTATGAATTCTAGCGTAGGAAAACTCATTACTATTTCCGAAGAGTCTATTTCTAAATCAATAAAACAGCTGTCAGTAGATATGGAATTGATGAGATCACTTAAAAATGCAAGTAGGCCATATGCTGTGAAAAATTATTCGAATCAGAACCTAAACATAATTATCGATCAGTATAAATCATGAGAATAAGACATAACAGTACTCCATCGGAAAATCTAAATGGTTTTCACTACAAAGCGTTTAAACTTGTTTCAAAAAAAAGCATCGTCAATAAAAATATTCTGAACGTTGGGTGTGGTTTTGGATGGTTCGAGATGTTTGCACTTAAATTAAACCCAAATAAATTAGTAGGTATCGATATTGATAAAGATGCATTAAATATTGCTAAGCAAATTAAAAGTAAAAAGTTAACTTTCTTAGAAGGAAGTGCAATAAATATCGTGTTTAAGAAAAATACTTTCGATACTGTTGTTAGTTGGGAAGTACTTGAACACATAACACCGGGAAGCGAACAATTAATGTTTGATGAAATCTTTAGAGTGCTAAAGCCAGATGGCTATTTGTATTTGTCTACACAACACAATAACGTGTTTTCAATGGTTACAGATCCCGCTTGGTGGCTTACTGGTCATAGACACTATTCTGTATCAAAAATACGTAGTTTATCCGTAAATAGCGGCTTCAATGTTCACAGTTTAGAAACACATGGTGGGTTTATAACGCTTATATATATTCTTAATATGTATTTTTCTAAGTGGGTATTGAATAGAGAACCATTCTTTAATAGCTACTTTGTAAGAAAAACAACAACTGAGTACTTGAATAAGAGTGGTTTTCATAATATCTTTCTAATATGCAACAAGCCCAAAAAACAAAACTAAATTTACTTCTTCAAAATACTGCTGATATAGCTCTTAGGCGACGAGCTCGAAAAATTATTGAAGAAATTAATCCCAAGCCTAATGATAAGATTCTTGAGATCGGTTGTGGTGATGGATATTATTTGAACATTTTGTTCTTATTAGAAAATAAGGCTAAATATTCAGGAGTAGATATAGATAAAAACTCGTTATCTTCTGCAAAGCGAAATTTAAAAGGAAAAAATATAAATTTATACAAAGCAGATCTTATGAAAAAACTACCGTTTGTAAAAAACTCATTTGATAAAGTTATAATGAGCGAAGTTGCAGAACATTTATCAGATGACGCAAAAGGTATTAGAGAGGCAAGACGAGTATTGAAGCCAAATGGTTTAATTTGTATTTCAGTCCCGAGCGCAAATTACCCATTTTTGTGGGATCCTGTGAATTGGGTTATTGAACATCTAACTGGACATCACATTAAAAGTGGTTTTTGGGCGGGTATATGGAATCAGCATTTAAGACTTTATAAACCTGAGCATATAAGAAACTTAGTAAACGATTCTGGCTTTAAAGTTAAAAAAACTTTTGCAATAACCCAATGGTCGCTTCCTTTTAATCATAATATTATTAATTTAGGCGCTCGAATGCTTGCGAGAGGTGCAAGAGACTCGTCGCTTATTGCAGGAGCAAATAAGTTTTCAGTTGATTCAAAAAAGTCTGGTATTATGAAATTTTATTACGGTATTTCAAATTTCGTAGATAAATTGAATGATAGAGATCAATCAAAGGGTTCAGGAGTCTCGAACTTAGTTGTGGCTGAGAAGATATAAAAGTAGTATATAATTCAGCTATGTGTATAGTGACATCTGTGTTTATATTTGACGTTTTTGAACTTCGAAAGTTTTTTTTCATTATTAATCGGGTAAATACTAATTATTAATGAAAAAGTTTTATTTCTTCATAGGTACTACAGCTGAATTAATCAAAATTGCACCTGTCATGTCAGAGTTTGAAAAACGGAATATAGAATATAATGTTATTGCCTCAAATCAAAATACGCTAAGATTTGAAGAAGTAGAGTCAATTGTGAAAAGAAAGTCTGCAGATTATACTCTTAGAATTCCTCATATAAACGAAAATCTAAATATTTATCTCAAATTTATAGTATGGCTAATTAAGACAACAGCTAACTATTATTTATATTTTAGAAGGGAATTTAAAAATTTCAATAAAAAAAATGTCTATTTTATAGTCCACGGAGATACTATCTCAGCATTACTTGGCTCAGTAGTATCTAAAATAAACGGTGTTAAAGTAGTTCATGTGGAGGCAGGTTTAAGATCCTTCAATTTTTTTGAACCCTTCCCTGAAGAATTGTGTAGATATATTATTTCCTCTATTTCCGACATTCATTTTTCTCCAAATTCGTGGGCTATAAAAAATTTGAAGAATAAAAAAGGAGTAAAGATTAATACATTCAGTAATACAAACTACGAAAGCGTTACAAATGCGTTAAAAGTATTAAATATAACTCCCAAAGATAAAATTACAAAAAGTAAGTACTTCATATTAGTAATACACAGACAGGAACATATCCTTTTCAACAAACAAATCACTCAAAATATAATCAATACATTTATTCATAATATTAACTCCAATTTAAAATGTGTTTTTATTATGCATCCTCTGACTAAAAATTACCTCGTTAATGTAGGAATGTATGAAAAAATATTGCAAAACAAAAATATTGTAATTGTCGAGAGACTACCTTATATTAATTTTATTGATTTGCTTTCAAAATCTGAATTTATTGCAACAGATGGTGGTAGTAATCAGGAAGATGCATTTTATCTTGGTAAGCCTTGTTTAGTACTTAGGAAAAGAACTGAGAGAATAGAAGGATTAAAGCAGAATGTTGTTATTGGGGGAAATAATATCGCAAAAATTAACAAATTCATAAATGAATATAAAAAATATAAAATTAAATTGCCAAAATATGAACTACTTGCGTCCACAATTATTGTTGACAATCTCACATGAACAGAAAAAATATACTATTGTCAGTTATAATTGCAACGTATAATTCTGAAAAAACACTTACCAAAGTATTAGATTCTGTTCAAAGTCAGACGCTTTCTAGCGAAAAATTTGAAATACTAATCGTTGACGGTGGTTCATCTGATTCAACTCTTAATATTGCAAAAGATCATAAGTGTAAGATTTTTAAGAATACAGAGACTAATCCAGTCGCTGGGAAACTATTGGGTTATCAGAAGGCTCAAGGAAAATATATTATGTATCTTGATCATGACGAATTAATTGACAAGAATACTAGTTTAGAAGTTAAATTAAGTGCATTATCCTCTAACCCTAACGTGAAGGCCGTAGCTGGAGGTAACTACGTAAATCCTCCTAACTATCCATTTATAAATCAATATATCAACGAGTTCGGAGATCCTTTTTCTTTCTTCATGTATAGGATTTCTAAAAGAAACCGTATTTTTTATGAAAACATGAAAGAAAGATACGATTGTGACAAAGAAACGAATAAGTATGGAATTTTTTCTTTTATATATGTTATAAATTATCCGATTATAGAACTAGTCGCAGGTGGAAGTATGTTTGATGCTGAATTTTTAAAAAGGAAATATCCGAACACACTTAATACACAAAGCTTACTTCCACACCTGTTTTATCTCATTTGTAAGACCAATCCGTTTTTAGTTGTATTGAAGAACGACCCGTATATTCATTATTCTTCTGATTCATTTAAAAGGTATATTCGTAAAATATCTTGGAGAGTACGGAATAATATCTATCTTAAAGATTCATTGGGATCATCTGGTTACACGGGAAGAGAAGAATACTCTGGCAATTTTTGGAAATTCAAAAAATATTTATTTATACCATATTCACTTTTAATATTACCTGTTTTATCAGACGCGCTATATTTATCTTTTAAGCGTAAAGATTCAAGATATCTTTTACATATATTATTAAGTATTATTACTGCTGCAATGATTATTTACCATGCAATATTAAATATATCTGGCGCGAAGTTTAATTTAAAAGTATATGGTAGTTAGATTATGTTTGTCACCAATTATATGAACAAAATAATTTTGTCATCATTTTTATATTATTCTAGGAAGATAAAAGGTCACTTCATAATTATATTTTTTATAATACTATCAGTTATTCTTGTACAGGCATGGTTTTCGCATCACAATTTAATCGCGACAGGTGAGGAAGGGTTAATGTTTTATAATCCTCAAATTTTACTGTCTAAATTTGGTTCAAGTTGGATAGATACAGGTCTAGGAGCCCCAAACCCCGGTTTTATTCCAAGAATTCCTTTTTTTTGGTTACTTTCAGCTCTCAACAGTTTATTCCCGTCATGGATTAGTGAGTTAATTGTATTTGCAACTTTACTTTCAGTAGGTGGAATTGGCACCTACTATTTGGGTAGTAAATATATATGGAGTAATAGGATGTCAAACTTTATTGCAGCCAACTTCTACATTTTAAATTTGTATACTCAAACACAAATTTTTAACAGATTTCTTACACCATCAATGTTTGCTTGGAGCTTTTTACCATGGTTTATATACCTTTGGCTAAACTGGATAAAGATTGGAAAATTAAAGCAAATTATTTACTTTGTTCTCTGCTGTTTACTTTTTTCAAATATGTATTCATCGCCGGCGAATGTAATCACTATGTGGCTGCCAGCAGCAATTCTTTCATTATCTTTATTCAAAAAATCTGAATGGAAGGTTTATTTATTTCGATTTACTTTAGGCATTTTTTTGTGGTTACTTGCGAATTTGTGGTGGCTATATCCGATTATAACAATAGGAAGTGATACATTTTCTGAGGTTTTTACACTAAAATATAATATAGACTCGCTCTCAAGTGTATCGAGTCAGTTCGATTGGTGGCATTACCTTGTTTTCTATCATTGGTTGTATATGTCGCCAACTGGACCTTGGGGAATATTATATACATTGCCTCATCGCATATTTATTTCCTTCATTCCGCTGTTTTTTCTACCCGTAGGCTTAATTAAAACACCAAGGAGTAATATTAAATATTTCTTAATAATTTTATTACTTCTGTCATGGTTTATTATAAAAGGAACAAATCCACCTCTAGGAACTCGCTTTTACACTTTATTATTTTCTGCATCTAGTTTGTTTGAGGTATTTAGAAATCCATTTGAAAAATTTGGAATAGTCTGGTTACTGATATATTCATTTTTCTTTGGGGCAGGGTTATCATGGTTTATTGCTAAAAATTCAAACACTCTAAAAAAGATTATTGGATATACTTCAATGTTTATAGTTTTTTATATAGTAGTGAAACCTATGTGGAATGGACAAATATATCAAGTTAATACGAAAGTTACAGTGCCTAGTTATTACACAAATTTAAACGAATTTTTAAAAAACACAAAAAATGATAGTAGGGTGGTGCTTTTGCCATTAATTGGAGGAGATTCAGTTAAATATAATTGGGGTTATCAGGGCATAGATGCATCTGATGTACTTATACAAAAAGAATCGCTCTCAAGAGTATTACCACAAACACTGGCAGACGTAGAACGATCAAAGTTCAAAGTTAGTTTTAATAGTGGTAAAGATTTTAGGAAAGAGCTGGAGGACATGAATATTGAATATCTTCTTGTTCAAAATGATTTAGATTATGTAACTAGTGATGCAAGTTCATCTGCATCAGTTTCAAAACGATTAATATCATCAGCATTACAGAAAGTTACCTCTATTGGACCAATCGATATATATAAATACGAACAAACTAATCCTGGGCTCTTTGTAATTGAAAATGGCGAAAAATCTGTAGTTAGCTACACTAAATTGTCGAATACACACTATCGTGTTTATGTAAAAAACGCTAACAGTGAAGCTATCCTAGTATTTCGAGAAACTTATCACAAAAATTGGCATGCTACATTGAATGATAAATTAATATCAGATCACTATATTTGGGAAGGTTATGGAAACAGCTGGAAATTACATAATAGCGGAGATTATGCAGTTGAAGTAACATTTCCTACAATGCCATGGAATCATTTGTAAAGTCTAGAAAGTTCGATTTTCTTGTCGTAGTTATACTAATCGGAATTACCTTTTACTTTCTTCGAGGATTTCTAAAATTTGGAATTTGCTGCGACGATTATTTTTTGTTATATGCAGTAAAAAACAAACTTACATATAACCCATGGATGATAACTGATTACATAGTTGGCCCATACTCTGGTCAATACATCCTTATAGGTGTATTGAATAAAGTAGTACATTACAATTCCTATTATTACTTCTTCACTTCTATCTTGTTGAGAGCTTGTGTGTCAATTTCCCTGTACTTACTAACTAAGTATATTACGACAAATAAAGTTCTAGCGTTTATTGCTGGAGTATTATTTTCTATTCAATATGCAGGTATACAAACAACTGAAGCAGTGGTTAATTCAAGTAACTATGTATCTTTATTTTTTTGGATAATATCCTTTCAATTTTTGTTAAGATATTATTTTGATTCAAAAAGATACTACTTAAACTTTTTTTATTTTTTATTATTTGCATCAATTTCATTAATAGTAGCTACTTCTAGAGCAAACGGCATTATTTTTGTATTTTTTATTTTAGAATTTATTTTTTTGATTTTTAAAAAAACAACATATAAATTATCAGCGTTAAGATTATTCTTCTTTTTTACTCTACTTTATTTAATAAAGATAATCGGTTTTTTTAAACCAGTTGGAAGTGCAAATGTAAATCCCTTGTTAAGTATGGAGAAATCAATAAATTCATTGTTTGCCGCAAAACTATGGTTATCATATTTTGTAAAAAACATTGTAGAGATTATAGTTCCTCCACGATATTCAAGTGCTGTAAATATATGGGTGTTTTGTGTCCTTATATCTCTAATATTATTTTATACTTATGTACGCTCCAATGAGAAATATCGAATTGTCCTATTAGTTTCAATTAGTTGGTTCTTCGCCTTTATGCTGGCACCATATACTTATTATCCAAATTCTTATAATGAAGTAACTTCTCGATATCTGCTTTTCCCTTCAATTGGCATTTTAATTATTATATCTTTATTTTTAGAGACACTTTTTAAAGAAAAATTGTTGTTTTATAAGATATCAGCAGTAAGTATTTGTGCATTGCTATTAATTATAAACACAGTAAGTATTAACAATTTTATATCCGATGTAAGTGTATATCGTAATAATGAGAAAATCGAAGCTATCTTTAAAGTTATGAATGCTGAAGTCTCAAAAAGCATTGGTACGAAAAGACCACTTATATATATACAATCTGATGATTCCACATTTGTTTATTTTGCTGTGCTTTATGGCGGTCAGGAGCGATTTTCTTTGAGAAATCAATATTTTGATACTGCATACTTTCCATTCATTATTACTGATAGACTTTCAATACCTGATGAGATTATTAAAAATAATATATCTGTCAATGATTTTTATTCATTTAATATAGTGTCTGGGAATGCAATATCTAGTACTGTAGAGGAAAGGAAAAAATATTTTTATGAAACTACTAGATTACATTAATAGGAAAAAACGTTTGGCATTTACATGTTTTTGTTTGATTGTCGTTTTGTCGTTTTTAAGTTGTTACAAATCCTTTAGATACGGCTTTTGGAGAGATGACTGGGTACTTATATGGCAAGCGTTGTATGATAGGGCTAATTTTCTAAAGTGGATATTGGGAATTAGACATCCCGGTGAAATATTCAACACATATGCCTTGGCCCCAATCTTTGGTCAACAGGTACTACTTTGGCAATATTTCGGTTTTATATTGAAAGTACTTGTTAGTTTAGTAAGCAGCTTTGTCCTTTATTCTTTAATAGGTTCAAAAAAAGGTGCATTCATTTCATCATTACTAATTGCTTCAAGCTTTATCGGATTGGAAGGGTATAACTGGATTAGCGCAAGATTAAACGTATATGTCCTTCTAGTTTGTCTCATTGCAACTTTGTTTTATATTGAGAGTAAAAAAATGTCTTCAATTAAATATTATATCTATAGTTTGATTTTTCTAATATTTGGTATGTTCATGGAGCCGGGAAGGGTTATATTTCTACCATTCGTTCTAATATCTTGGGAAATAACTGTTGGACGGATAGAAAATAGCATATTTAAATTTATAAATTTGATTAGAATGGTTTTTATTATTATAGCTACACTTGCTGGAGCCTTAACTACAAGCTATGGAAGAACATTACTTTATGGTGGTACGTCTGGCTATATTCAAAATCTTCAGAAGGATAATAGTGCTTTCTTGCGTTTTTTCTACTCGCTTTCAAATTTAATTCTTATATATATAAAAGGGATACGTGAATCTGCGGGATTGTCAACTGGGTTTAATCGTTTTGATGCATATATCGGTCTATTATTAGTTGTATTATTGATATTAAGCGGTTTATTCATGTTTGTTAAAAAAGAAAAGAATTTACCGGTTTTTGTGGTATCTAGCCTGTGGTTACTTTTATTCTTTGCACCTGGATGGATATCAGACATGTCAGTTTCTTTAAGTGAAAGCTCTCGATTCTTTACAATTAGTTCAGTTGGATTTACATGGATTTTAACTCTGATTGTATTAAAATTTTCACCAAAAATTTGTATTGTAGTTACAATACTACTTATATTTACGAATCTTTTGTTTTCAAACAAAATACAATCTTCAAATTACAACATCAGAAGCTTTGAAATTGCGAATAATTTTTACAGAACGCAACAAAAGTATGTGTCTGGTTTAGGTACACCTCTGATTTTTATAGTCACTGGTGATAACATTCTAAAAGGTTATATTTTTGATTGGGGAACTGACGGTTCTGTACAATTTTCCTATGCTAGAAGTATTAAGCAAATTGAGAAAATTCCTATATATGGTATAGATTATAAATTGGCTGCCAAATTGATTTGCGAGAAGAATGTAAATAGACCATTTATAAATGAATGGGGGTTACAAACTGATAAAGTTACGATAGATGAAGTGTATGGTTGGAATTTAAACAAAGATGGCAACTTAGATCAAACTATAGATAAAACAAGAATCAAGGTTGCACATGAAGGCGATTGTTTATTTCGAAATATTGACAAGACTTTTAATAATCGACAATTGATAATCAAATCATACTTTCTTCTTAAGCATCCATATAATGACGTAGTCAATTCGGTTAGTAGTTTTAAGGTAATAAATATTGTCAAGAATGCATTCGAAGTAAATGTTTTACTCTACGAAAAAGGAAAATTAATCACAAAATATATGCAAAAAGTAGATCAGATATCAAGTGTCGGTGAATATTATATTTACATTCGGCACCCTGTAATTAATATTCCAGATAAAGCAGTTTTTATTTACGAAAATCAGAGTAAAGTAATAAGTATATGAAAGAACACAAACTAACAATTCATATCTTTTCATTGGCAGTAGAAGGTGTAGGTATTTCAGGAGGAGATAAAATTTTTATTGAATTTGCAAGAAACTGGAAAAATACTGAAAACGTGATTATACATACGTGGGATGCAGGTGTTCAAATGATGGATAAACAGGGATTATCTGAAGGTAAATCATTAAATATAATAAATTATAATGCCACTCGCATTTCGAAATTCGGAAAAATACCTTTTTACATTTTTCGAATAATACTTGGCGCGTTTAAAGCATGTTTATTGCGTACCGAAAACAGCAAATATACCGTTTTTTATAGCTCATCTGAATTTCTGATCGATGTTGTGCCCACCTTAATTTTAAAATTTCGATACCCTAAATCTATTTGGGTTGCATCTTGGTATCAAACAGCCCCAAACCCATTGGTAGGATTCGGCGATTCTTCTAGAGATCAAAAACATAGATTCAAAGCGTTATTATATTGGCTATCTCAAATACCAACTCGACCTCTGATTTCTTTATTTTCTAATTTTGTTTTGGTTAACAATAACGATGAAATGAATGAATTTCCTAAGCACAACAAACTAAAAAAAGTTGGTGTTGTATTAGGTGCAGTAGATATAAGTAAAATTGAAATTTGGAAAAACAAACTAACCTCACAAGCAAAATATAAAGCGGTTTTCCAAGGTCGGTTCCATCCTCAAAAAGGTGTATCAGAACTAATTGATATTTGGAAGCTAGTAGTTAATCAAATCCCTTCTGCAAAATTAGTAATGATAGGAGATGGTCCTGAGATGCAAACAGTTATTAAAAAAATAGAAAAATATCATCTAGAGAAAAATATCGAATTAAAAGGATACTTATTCGATGGTGAGGAAAAATATCAGATTTTTGTAAATTCAGAAATAGTTGTACATCCCTCATATTTTGATTCAGGTGGAATGGCTTCTGCTGAAGCGGCGGCGTTTGGATTGCCAATAGTTGGTTTTAATCTACCTGCTTATAAATACTATTATCCCAAGGGTATGTTGAAGGTTCCTATTGGGAATAAAACAGCTTTTGCTAAAGCTGTGATATATTTACTAGTAAACTCAAAAGAAAGAAGAAAAATCGGGAAAGAAGCAATGTTAAGTATTCACAAAAATTTTGATTGGAAGGTAAGAGCAAAGGAAACATTGAATTTAATAAAAAGATAATGAATAACAAACAAATAATTGTAGAAAAAAAATTAGGTATTCCAGCAGATTATCAATATAAAGCAATTCGTAGTAAAAACTTTTTACAAAGAAATTGGCATAAAAATAAATTGATAGTTGTAAATGAATTGCTAAACTTCAGTAAAGAAAGTTCTGTGCTTGATTTAGGGCCAGGTTCAGGGAATTTTGAACTTCAGTACTGTAAAAAGGTCTCTAATATAGTTGCCATTGATTATAACAACGAAGCGATCAATTTCTTGTATAAGAAAATAAAACAACGAAAAATCAAAAATATAACACTAAAAGTACTAGATGTTCGAAATTTATCTCGATATAAAACTACACAAAAGTTTGATTTTATTGTAATGATAGATGTTATTGAGCATATTAAGATAAATGAAGCAGAGCAAGTTGTGAAAGAAATGAATAGGCTTCTAAAAAAAGGAGGAAGAGCCTGCATTATAACTCCAAACTACAAAAGTTTTTGGGTGTATATTGAAAGAATTCTAGATCTACTTACCATTGTTCCAAAATTTGATAATCAGCAACACCTGGCTAAGTTTCACAAACAAAATCTAATTCAAATGTTTGAGAAAAGAGGTTTTAAAACAAACTATATAGGATCCTTTAATTTATTTGCTTTCTTTTTCCCAAAATCAAATTTGAGTCAAACAATTACTAAATTTGAATTAAATTCAATTGGAACAATCGGTAATCTACTAGTCGGTGTATTTGAGAAGAAAAAGTAAGTAAATCATGTTTTTTATATGAAATCAAAACTAATAAAAGTGGTTGCAGTAGTTCCTACGTTTCAGAGTTATGTAACTTTGATAGCATGTGTAAATTCACTCCTCGAACAAAACTTCAAATTGAGTGAGATCGTTATCGTAGATAATAATACTAAATCTAAAAAACTTAAATTTAAATCAAATATTGTGAAAGTTGTAACACCAGGAAAAAATTTAGGTGTTTCAGGCGGTAGAAATAAAGGACTAGATTCAATTTCTGGAAAGTACGAATATGTCCTCTTTTTTGACCACGATATGGTGGCAGACGTGAATATGGTTAAGTGTCTTCTAGAAACGGCCAAACGTATTACAAAAGCGGGAATTATAACACCAAAGATTTATTATTGGGAGCAGAAAAAAATCATTTGGGCAGCAGGAACTGAAATAGACACATTAAGTGGACAAGTTTTGTTTCGAGGCGGAAATGATACTGGCCAATATGACGAGGAACAGGAGGTTCAAGTTGCACCCGCAGCTATATTTGTAAAAAAGATCGTAATTAACAAAATAAAATGTTTTGATGAGCGTTATTTTGCTACATATGAAGATACTGATTTCTGTTTTAGAGCAAAAAGCGTTGGTTATTCGACCATGTACGCACCTGATGCAATTGCCTATCATAAAATTCCATATGATGAAAAAAAATCAAATTTAAAGCTACTTTCGAGAAGTTATTATGTTGCAAAAAATAGAATTATTTTTATGAAGAAATATGGACAAAATTTTCTACTTTTCTGCTTATTTTTCATTCCTGTCTATGCCTGTTATTATCTAATATTGTCCCTTAAATATAATAGACTTAGTGAATACAAGAATTATCTAAAAGGAACTATAGCGGGATTAACTAATTAAGATGTTATTTCCTTTTTCTTATCATTGGATCCTTTTGAAATCAATCTCAAATGCAGATAGTATATTGGATATTGGATGTGGTGAAGGATCATTAATGAAAGATTTAATTCAATACAGACCTTTATGGAAGGTAACGGGGATAGAGCTATATGAGGATTCTTTAAAAAACGCTCGTGAGAAAAACATATATACAAAAGTATTAAAAGGAAATGTTGTACATATTGAAAATAGATTTAAGAGTAAATCTGTAGACGTTGTGTTTAGTTCACAAGTAGTAGAACATCTAAAGAAGGATGAAGCGATTAAAGCTTTAAAAGAGTGGGAACATTTTGCAAAAAAAAGAATAGTCATCACGACAATAGTGGGTTTCTTTGAATATAATCCAATAGAAAAAGAAAAAGATAAGAACCCTCTTCAAGCTCACAAAAGTGCCTGGTCAATAGAAGAGTTTAAGCAAATGGGATACAAGGTTCATGGTCAAGGATTGAAATATATATATGGAGAAAAAGGCATTGCACACAAATACCCATTTTTTCTGCATTGGTTTACTTATATTGCGTTCTGTTTTGCACCTATCTGTTATTTTTTTCCTTCACTATCAACATATATGATTGCAGTTAAAGAGATTAAAAATGAATATTGAAACTATTCTCAAATATGTGCCATTTTCGATTATTTGGGTACATCGTAAGGCAATCGGCGAACCAAACACACTGCTCGATCTTGGAAGCGGTGATGGTACATTCACAAAGTCAATAAAGCTTGATTCTGATTGGATTATAACAGCAGCTGACATATACCCCAAGATTGTTAAAGATGCACTGAGAAATGACTTATACAAAAAAGTAATAAATGGAGATGTAAATACTATTGTCAACGATTTAATTAAGAAAAAGCAGAAGTATAATGTTGTTTTACTGTCTCAAGTTATTGAACATTTGAATAAAAATGAAGGCAAAAAATTATTAAAAGCTGTTGAAAAAATTGCAACCAACCGTATTGTAGTTGGTACACCGCGTGGATATCTGTCACAGGAAGATGTGTTTGTAGATGAAAATCCATTTCAAAAACACAAATCTGGTTGGACAACTGAGGAGTTTCAAGAAATGGGATATGTGGTAAGAGGTGTTGGTTTAAATATAGTATGGAAAGAAAAAGGGCCAGGGAGATCAGGTAATATGTTAAAAGTTTTAATCTTTAGACTATTTTCGTTGCTTTGTTCACCGATGGTATATTATCACCCAGAATATGCCTCTGGCCTTGTTTGTTATAAAGAAATGCATGATTGAACATCCATTTGCGTCTATTGTAATTGCAAACTATAACGGGGAAAAACACCTAGAACGATGTTTGAAAAGCGTTTTAAAACAGAATTATAAAAATTTCGATTTAATAATTGTAGACGATGGTTCCACAGATAATAGTCAAAAAATTATTAGGAAATATTTACAGAGTGATAAAAGAATTAAACTTATTAGTAACAAGTCTAACCTTGGCGCTGCAGCATCGAGAAACAATGCAATAAAGATCTCAAATTCAGAAATACTCGTTTTCCTTGATAACGATACTGCGGTCGAAAAAAATTGGCTTAAAGAATTAATAATAGTTTTAACATCAAATTCAAACATTGGTGCAACTCAATCTTTGATTCTAGATATGGAAAAAGGTGATTTGATTCAAATGGCAGGAGGGAAGTTAATTGCTCAAACGGCCTGGCTTATTCCTAGATTACAGTGGAAGAGTTATCGACGTTTCAAAAATTCTCTAAAGAATACGCAGATAATCGCAATTTCAGCTTCACTTGCTGTAAAGTCTAGCGTTTTTAAACATATAGGTTTTTTTGATGAAAAGGAAGCTGTAACGACCGAAGATATTGATTTAAGTTGGCGAGTATGGATTGCAGGTTACAAAATATTGCTAGCTCCTAAATCCATTGTTTATCACGAGACAAAATCAGTTGAAGCCAGAAAATATATGAATGTTAATTATCAAAAGGTTTATTTTCACTTAGCAAAGAACTCTTTTCGTTCAATTTTGAAAAATTATGAGGCGATAAATTCGTTTAGATATTTGTTTATGAGTATATTCATAAACATCACTCGAGCATGTATTGTTATCCCGAAAGTAGGTTTTTCTGCAATGAATGGTACTATTGCAGCTATTTTGTGGAATATTTTTAATATAAGAGACACTCTTTTAGAGAGAAAAAAGGTTCAGCTCATAAGGCATACCACTGATCATGAATTATTGACAGCAGTTTTTGATGGCAGAAGTATATGGCAGATTTATTTGCAATATTTTCGTTAAAAATGAAAAAATTAATATTTTTTACTTCAATTCTACTTGTCGTTATATGGTTTAGATCAGGAAATCTAATGGGGACAGGAGAGTCAGGATTACCGTTTTATAATATTAGTCTCGAGGCAAATATAACTCGACACTCGTGGACAGATGTCTTTCTGGGTTTTCCTACAACTGCTAGTGTTGGCACCTATCCTTTATATAAGGTCTTCACCGTAATAGAGCAAACGTTTAGCTTGAAAGGTTACCAAACAGAAGCATTATTTATATTTATTGTTTTGATTATTTCCGGATTTTCTATCGATTTATTAGTTTGTTATATTTTTCCAAATACAAAGTTAATAAATAGATACACAGGTGTATTGTTTTATTGGTTTAATCCGTTTGCGGCCGTAAATATATGGAATCGATTTCTTTATAATTACATGCTTTTTTATGCAATCTTGCCGCTTCTTTTGTATGTCTATTACAAAGGAATTAATGAACGCAGAATAGAGTACGCATTTGGAATAGGAATATTAGTATTTATATTTTCCTATGCAATTATAAATGTGCCGTTTATTTTACTGATGTTGGGCTTGTTCTTATTAACCACTATTTACTTTTCGAACAAAAGAACAATCCTTTTTAATATTAAATTTTATGCAATTGCTGTTACCTCGATTATTGCAATAAATTTCTGGTGGATTGCTCAACTTTTTATTTATACGCATTCGAGTGATTTTAAGGTTTCTGTAAGTTCTTTTTTTACAATCGAGGGAAATGTATCTAATCTTTTAGTACTCAGTAAATTACTGGGCAATTTAAGCTATATATTTAGGCTTAAGCATGGAACATTTTATAATTCAACCCTACTGTGGACAAGCATTAGTAACTTTGTTATTTCGAACGTACTTGAGTTTGTTACTATTGGTTCGGTCCTGTGGATTGCTTTTAAAAATATTAAAGTGAAGACTGTTCGATACTTTGTTCTTCTTTTTATAATAGCGCTATTTTTAATTAAAGGAAGTGAATTGCCCTTCGGCGAAATATTCTTGTTTCTATTCAAGCGTGTGAGTTTTCTACAGGTTTTTCGGAATCCATATGAAAAATTTGGATTTCTACTCCCAATAGCAATTACACCGATATTCGTATTTTCACTCAGTAAATTAAGTAAATTTATCAGAATAGTAATCTATTTTACGGTGTTTCTTCTTTGGGGTTTTTCATTTTGGTCAGGCTTAGTTTTTACTGCTGAAAAGACAAATGAAATAGGTACTCGCTCATATACTGTTACTCCACCAAATGAATATTCAGATGCAAATAACTTTTTTAAAAAACAAGGTGACTATCGCTTTATATCGTTACCTATTAAAGATGAAGGTATTACATACAATTGGGGTTATTCCGGTGTTGAGCTTTCTGGTATTTTATTTTCGAATGCAAATATATCATTTAATACTACTATTCCTTTTTACAACACTTATGTAACTAAGCTAGTAAATATGCAAAACTCTGATAAATTTTTAGATTATTTACCCTATCTTGGAATTAAATACATTCTCTTAAGAACTGATATCGATTATAAAGCTTCAAGTATGGCCAATCCACAAACAATTCAAGAAAGACTTAGTCAATGGGAATCAGAAGGTTTAGTAAAGTTAGTCTTTTCTGAAGGAGTACTAAAGATATATGAACTATCTGATGAATATGTGTGGCCAAAAATTTACTCTACAACCAATGTTATCCAAAGTGATTCTTTTCCTTCAGAGCTGTCAGCGAGCGTATACGATCTTACTAAACATAAGAATGTAATCATTAATACACAGGATAAAAGTATCACTACCTCAAATTTAACTTTGGTGGAACCAGTTAACACCTATATTTACAAAACAGCTACAACACCTATAGATAAGCTTTCGAATGAAGATATACTCTCAAAACTCTTTACTGCAAAATATTTGCCAAATCAATTACAATATTATTTTGCTCGTGTGAAAGAATTTTTTACAGAAAACTCAAATCAAGATTATGAAGGAAAACTTCTCTATAAAACCGGAGTATTGGGTAAAAGGGCTGCCGAGATCTATAAGGCTTACAAAGAAAAAAAAGGACAGTGGGTTCAAAATGTATTACTTTCAGAATATAAGAAGGAATTTTATGCATTGGATGTTCTGTTTTTTGACATTTCCAATTCGAATAGTCCTGCCGGCGAAGTAGTTCGAAATTCGCTTGCATATCAGTACACTCTCCTAAAAAGAACAAATAAAGATATCGTCGTTGATTTAGAAGATAGTCTAATTAAATATGGAATACTAGCTGAACATACACTACCAGGTACCGAACATTATGTAATTTATATATTCAAGATAAATAAAGAAGGAAATTATAAAATAAATAATGATACTAGCGAAGTATATATTGATGGAAATTATACAAAGACAAAAAATGGAATGTTATTTCTCACTTCTGGACGCCACGAAATTGCAGTTAAAATAATTGACGATAAAATATATAATAAACTTATAGCACTAGATAATTTATCATTAGGTAATAATGATATTTTTACAAAAACATTTACACTTCCAGATACATCAATAGATATAGCACTTCACTTTGACTTTAAATTTGATTTTGGGGATAGGTTTCAGTTATCGATGGTGCAAGACATTGACACGAGTAAAAATCCTCTTCTAGGGACGTTAGTTTTAAAAGATAATAATTGGCACACATGGAGAAGTTGGGACACAAAGTCAAGAACCATACCAGGTGCTAAGTCTATTCAAATTAAAATTTCTCCATATATCCAACAATGTACACAGATATTAAAGTTTTTATGCACAAATACTGATAGTGGAAAATATCAGGTAGAACTTCGTAACTTGAGTATAACGCAGAAAACACTCCCGACACTAAGTCTCAGTTTACAGTCAGGTACTCCTGTTGATGATACACAAGATATAACTATATGGAATAAAACGAGTCCTGTTAATTATGAGGTTTCAATTAATACTCATACTCTAAATAATTACTTAGTGTTTAGCGAGCTCTATGATTCAGGTTGGAAAGCTTATTACGAGGATACTGGACAAGAATTATCAATGCACTACTTATCTAACGGATATTCTAATACTTGGTCACTAAATAGAATAGGTGAGTATAAAGTTATAATAAAATATCTTCCAGAAACTGACTTACAGAATGGAATTCGAATATCTTTCATCGCACTAGTATCTGTTTTGATTGTAGAATTATTTATATTAATAAGAAATAAAAAGTATGAAAATCAAATTAACTAAAATCTTGACTATTTTTATTACAGTAATAATTTCGATTCTCGTTATCATGCAATTTTGGTTTTCTATTAAAAATGTAGACATTTCATTTGTGAGCTTTATTTATTGGTTAGTACTATTGCAAATTATACTTTTGAGTAAATATTACAAATTGTCGACAGAAACGCTTGTCAAAACAGGTTTTATTTTTTTGGGAATATCCACATTTCTCTTTACGATTAATATTTTTTATTTCAGTGAAACATGCATGAGATTAACTTTTATATTATGGACAATATCAATTTTCAAGTACTTATATAAATACGATTTTACAAAATTCAAAAATCAATGAAGCAACTAAAATATATTATAAATTTGAGCAAATATCTGATATACACACTTATTCTTTTTGCAACAATAGGCTTTCTCTTCGGCAGATACGCAAAGGGTTTAAATTTTTTAAACTATATCTATTATTTAATTGTATTTACATTTATTCTTCTATTCATCAAAGAGCGAAAACGATGAATAAATTAAAGTGGTTTCTATGCATTTTACTTTTAATTGTAGTTTACGTTCCATTAATAATTTCGGGAGTTAGAGCAGCACCAGATTTTCCTCAAGCATCACAGTCAGTTGTTAGTCTTGGTTTTAATCTACCGCAAACATGGACAACACGAGTAGGAAATGGATTGGGTGAAAATGCGACGTTCGCATTGTGGTCATATCCCATCGACTTTTTATTCGGCTTAGGATCAAAAATAGGATTGAGTTTTAGCTTGCTAACACGATTAATTCTCATATTACCGTCGATCACTATTGGATATTATTCTATTAAGAAATTGTTGAGTAATTTAGGTTTTTCTTCAAACGAGCAAATACTCGGCATTTGTATCTATTTACTTAACACTTATTTTATTTTACTGATAGATGGCGGACAGCTATCAGTGGCTTTGGCCTATGCTATAGTACCGCTTGCATATATTTCTTTTCAAGAAGCTATTAGCGGCTCGTTAAAGCATAAATTTATAGCTGCTCTTGTGATGTCTATTCTTACATTCGTAGATTTGCGCTTTTTTTATATGCTGTGCATAATATTAGCCTTGAAATTTATTTTTGAATTTTCTCTTTTAGAGAAGAACTATCTGAAACGGTTTGCATCATGGATATTAACGGGTATCGTTGTTTCAATTTTTTGTATTACTCTGAATTTGTTTTGGATATTGCCTCTTGCTAAGGTGGGGCTGTCAGGAGCTCCAAATAATTTACTCAATTCTAATCAAGTATCTTTTTTGAATTTTACAAACCTCTATAACGCTTTAATGCTACAACAACCAAACTGGCCATTAAACGCATTTGGGCAAATTTCACCGCCAATTTGGTACTTTTCAGGTTTTCTGTTATTTGTAATAGTTGCTATTTTTAGTAAAAAACTAAAACGTGAACATTTATTTTTTGTTTTGTTACTTATTGTAGGATGCTTTTTAGCTAAAGGTAATAATCCACCTTTCGGAATGATTTACATTTTTTTATTTAATCACCTTCCAGGATTCATTCTTTTTAGGGATTCTAGTAAATTCTTTTTGTTTGTAGCTCTGGCGATGAGCGTGTTAATCCCAATATCAGTTGGATCAAAAAAAATTATTTATATTGGATTTGTAATATATTTAGCTTTAACTATATCTCCAATCTGGCGAAGTAAGATGACTGGTATGTTTGCAGATCAGCCAAACCAAAACGTTTATGACGAAATCTCTCAAAACATTAAAAAAGATAATAGTTTTGGAAGAATACTGTGGCTTCCATCAAGACCGCCACTTGGTTATAGCTCGACCACACACCCGAATTTAGAAGGACTTGTATTAGCAGGAGAACACCCATTTGATACTGCGAACGTAGGTTCATATGAAAGATTCAACTTTTTGAGAGACTCAAACTATGCAACGGATCTACTCGAAATTGCTGGAGTTTCCTATGTAGGGTATCCATACCCAGATATTAGGAAGCAGAAGATTTCAACAGAAGAAGATCAATATTATAAAACATTTTCTGCTCAACTTTTGAAGAAAGATTGGGTACAAAGTTCTATCACGATACCAGTATTGAATATGTATAAAACAAAAATTGCGTCAAATCTTTTTTCTACATCTGATCGGCTTTGGTGGGTAATTGGTGGTTCAAGAATCTTTGATGCGTATAAAAGTATTCCAGACGCCACACTTATAAGTAATCCAACTATCTTTACTGAGGAGACGCCGGGAATAATGACTAGGTTCAGTGATGAAAATTTTGGGAAAATATTACTTTATAAACGAAATACTACTGACTTGTTAGCTTCATTCTTTGTGAAAAATGATTATACCGATTTAAACAATAGTTTAAAAATTGTTTCTGGAAATTCTATTTGGAAGGTTAATACTAATGATAGTCTCTCCTGGAGGGAATTTTTACAGAACAAATATAAATTAGATAATACCGACTTTGCTTCCCAAGCGTTTGTTTCAGAAAATAGTAGTGAATTAAGACTAAATGTTCCCAAAAGTGACAACCAAATACTATTACTTAGACTGCTAGTTAGTAGTAAAGGTGGATTGGTAAACATATTTAACGGAGATACCTTAATCTCAAAAATAAACACTCTACAGTTAAAACCGGAAAAGGTTTTATGGGGAATTCCCGGAAGCAGGGAAGGCGTACAAGAATACGATGATGCAGAGTTCCACTGGTTTGAAATCTCACTTCCAGATGTGGAATTTGTTACTTTGAAAACAGAAGGACAACTAAATACTGTATCTGGAGCAATTATTACCGACAAAGACAAGCTTGATACAATTAAGATAAATACTGAGTTGATGGATAAAAATGGATTCATCATAGATTGGGAAAAACTTAATTCGAATCAAAAAATGCAACTTTTTGGTCATATAACAAATACAGTTTTAACTTATGAACAGCACTCAGCCACCCATTACAATGTTAATCTCGGAAATACCTCAGGATCACGATTAGTTCTTTTTTCACAAACTTACGACAAAAATTGGCAACTAGGGAAAAGTAATGCTCTGCCGTTGTATTCATTAACTAGTGGCTTTGTTGTTCATGATGGAGGTAATAAAAGTCTTTCTTACACATTGCAATCTACAATTTCGCTTCACATTCTGATTTTTGAAGCTATACTGTTTATAATACTTATCTTACTTTCTCTCTTTCTTTAACAAATGAGTAGCTTTATAAAAATTGGCAAGAATACACTGATGTTCGTCGAAATCAAACTTCTAAAATGAGTATCTCTGCCCAAGTTTTAGTCGAAAATGAGGAGAATTTTGTTTGGTTTTCTGTGATGAGTGTAATAGATTTTGTTGATGAAGTGATTCTTTATGATGCGGGTTCTGTTGATATGACATCAACGATATTAACTGAAATAAAAAAAAGATACCCACAAAAAGTAATTTATAAAACTGTAGGAAAATTGTCACCCCAAGAATATCCAAAAATGAGGAATGAAATGTTAAAAAGCACCAAATGTGATTGGATCTTAATTGTTGATGGTGATGAAGTATGGTGGCAGTCCTCTATTTCTGAGCTGAGTGTAGCGATAAGAAACAATGGTGATCAGCTTGATAGTATAGTAACCCCTTTTTCTGTTTGTATTGGTGATTTATATCACCTACAAAATGAGAAAGCTGGGAAATATCAGATTGACAATATAAAAGGAAATTTGACGATACATGCGATAAATAGACATCTATCCAATTTGCATGTAGAGCGTGAGTATGGGAATGAAGGATATTTTGTTGGTAACACATTGGTCCAAAATTTACCTCCAAAAAAAAGACTTCATTTTGCTAAATCATCTTTTTTACATTTAACCCATTTAGAAAGAACAAAAGCACATTCGCTGAAAGTTAAAAGGGATATTGGACACTTAGTGAATTCAGATTTTTACTATCCTGAGGTTTTTTTTAAAGAAACGCCGAGCTTTGTTCCGAATCCCTGGCGCGTACCATCATTGAAAAATAAGGCTTTGAACGTTATGCTAGGAAAGTCACGTGAGATAAAGCGAACAATTAACCGTAACTGACAAACAATGATGGATAAAGTAGGAGCTGAAACATTGAAAAGGATGGATACCGCTCGTTTTTATAACGACGTAATTTTTCATCGAGCGGAAAAACTGCTTAAAGGTGACATTTTGGAGGTTGGCTGTGGTATTGGTTCATTTACTAAGAAACTTGCAACGAAAGGGAATGTAACTTCGATAGATATTGAACGTCTTTACATTAATAAAACGAAGAAAGCATTAAGAGACAATGCTAGTGTTGGATATGGTGACATTGAAAAAGGTGTTTATTTTTTTGATAATAATAAAAAATTCGATTCAATTGTATGTTTGAATGTTTTAGAACACATTAAAAATGATGATAAGGCATTATTAAACATGTATTCACTCCTTAAAAAAGGTGGTAATATATTTCTTCTCACGCCAGCCCACCCATTTTTTTATGGATCACTAGATAAAAATTTGGGACATGAACGAAGATACAAAATTCAACATCTAGTAAAGCTTTTTGTAAAGTCACACTTTAAAATTCAGAGATCGTATTACTTTAATCTATTAGGAGGATTAGGGTGGTTTATTAATTCACGTATTTTTAAAAGACAAATTATTCCTTCAAACCAATTATGGGCTTTTGTCCTATTTTCCCGTATACCACTTTTCCTTGAGAACTTTTTTGTACCGCCTTTTGGACTCTCCTGTATTGTAATTGCTTCTAAATGATACTATCTATCCTAATTCCTGTTTTTAATGAAGAAAAAACAATCCTCGAATTGGTCCGACAAGTCCAACAGGTTAAACTCCCTAAAAAGTACTCTAAAGAGATTGTAATTGTAGATGATGGCTCTACAGATTTAACATGGTCAAAGTTGTCTTTTTTTAAGAGTAATAAAAAAATAAGAGTATATCGTCATGAAAAAAATAGAGGAAAAGGTGCTGCAATTCGTACTGCTTTAAAACATTCAGTAGGAGAAATAATTTTAGTACAAGATGCGGATCTTGAGTACGACCCACAACAATACATAAAACTGTTAAAACCTATGGATAATAAAAAGGTATTAGTTGTGTATGGAACTCGACTAAAGTCATATCCGGTAAGTTTATTCGGTCCAAAACGAACGCCCTTGGTTACCCATTATTTTGGGAATAAACTTCTGACTAGTATTACAAACCTACTATATGGAGTTCATTTAACTGATATGGAAACATGTTACAAGCTAATACGAAAATCTGTGTTTGATAAAATTTCGATTGAATCAAATCGATTTGAATTTGAGCCAGAAATCACAGCAAAAATTTTAAAAAGAGGAATTAAAATATATGAAATACCAATTCATGTCAATCCTAGAGGTTATAACGAAGGTAAAAAAATTAGTTGGATTGATGGGATCGCAGCTCTTAAAACACTTTTACGTTATCGCTTCTTCAGTTAATTTCTTTGATATAATCCAATAATGAAGGTTCTTATTCTTTCTTATTATTCTGGGTATGTGGAACGAGGTGTTGAAGTTTGGGCTGAATCTTTGAAGCGATCGTTAAAGGATGAGTGTAATATTATAATTCTTGGATCGAAAAAAAATCCAAATAATGACACTGGTACAAGGAATAGTCTACTTAGCACCTTTTTTTTAGATTCAGTAAGCTTGTCAATTGCAGCATTCACTTTTTTGAATTTATATAAAGTTATAACGGGGAATTTTGATATTGTAATACCTACAAATGGCGGCTGGCAGACATTTATTATTCGAGTTGTAACCTTTCTAACTGCAAAGAAAATGGTAATTGTTGGTCATTCTGGTATCGGTCGTGATGACAAATGGAATTGCTATTGTTTTCCAGACTGTTTTGTCAGCCTATCTACAGAAGCTAAAAATTGGGCACATAAAGTAAATCCGCTTATCAATACCCAGTACATCCCAAATGGCGTTCACATAGATGAATTTAGCCCAGTAGGTAAGAAAGAAAACATTACACTTCAAAAGCCGATATATCTCTTTGTAGGCGCATTAGAAAGAAGTAAGAGACCTGCATTGGCAATCGAAGCAGTTTCTCGTTTAGAGCGAGGTTCCCTTCTAATCCTCGGTGAGGGCAAGTTAAATACTGATATTCTTGAACTTGGAAGCACACTACTAGGATCACGTTTCCTTATGACAAAAGTTAGACATGAGGACATTGCAGCATTTTATAGAGCTGCTGATGTTTTTACACTTCCAACATGGGAACATGAAGCCTTTGGCATCGTATATCTTGAAGCTCTTGCATCGGGACTTCCTGTTGTAACAACTGACGATAGTATTAAAAGAGAAATTATTGGAGACGCAGGAATATTTGTTAACCCAACGGACCTTCAAAGTTATTCTAATGCCTTAAAACTTGCCTCAATATCAAAATGGGGAGTTAAACCAATTAACCAGGCAAAGAAATTTTCTTGGGATCTTGTGGGGAAAAAGTATTTACAACTATTTAAATCTTTATGAATAATTTGTCTGTAATTATTCTTACAAAAAACGAAGAAGAAACAATTGGCAGAGCAATAACTTCAGTTAGTAATATTTCAAATGATATCGTTATCGTGGATTCAGGTAGTACAGACAAAACATTAAAAATTGCAGAACTACTTGGCGCAAAATTTTTGAACAGGAGGTTAGATGGTTTTGCATCGCAACGAAACTTCGCAAACAAAAATACTAAAAACAATTGGGTTCTTTCGATGGATTCAGATGAAGAAATTCCTATTGAACTTGCAATGGAAATTAGCGAGACTATTAAGAATCCATCTGCTTCGGCTTTTCTCATTCCACGTAGAAATATTATCTTTGGTAAAGAAATTAAACATACTCGTTGGAGTCCAGATATGCATATTTGGCTGTACAATAAAAATGAAGGAACGTGGAGTGGTGATGTTCATGAAGAGTGGATATGTACATCTCCTATTGGAGTACTTAACAATGCGAAGATTCATCATTCTTATAAAACAGTCACTGGTTTTGTGGACATGATAAATAGATATACTGAAATTGAATCTGAGCGACTATTTTCAAATGGAGAGCATTTTAGTTTATTTAGAATGTTCTATTTTTCAATTCGATCCTTTGTTGGAAGATTTATTTTCAAGTTGGGCTTTTTAGATGGTTATTATGGATTTGTACTATCAGTGCTTATGTCATTTTATCGATTAGTAACATGGATTAAACTTTGGGAAAGAGAACAAAATGATTGAAATCTTCATAGCAGGCCTTTTTTTACGTCTTATACGTATAAATCAAGGTTTCTGGCTTGATGAGGCAATCGGTGCAATTGCATCGCACAACTATTCATATAAAGAAATAATTACAGTCTTCTTAACACACGATAATCATCCTCCACTATATTATTTTTTACTTAAAGCATGGGGAAATGTTTTTGGATTTGGAGATATCTCCCTTCGAATTCCCAATGTGATTATCGGATCTCTATGTATTTTTTTAGTTTACAAGCTAATAAAAAAACAAGTTCCTAAACTTGCAATTGTAGTATCAATTTTTGTAGCTACTTCGCCATTTCTTATCTACTATTCACAAGAAGTACGCATGTATATGCTTACTGTCTTCTTTTCATTAGTTGCAATATATTCATTTTTTGAAACACTTAACCCAAAATATCTCAAAAGATATTGGCTTATTTTTTCGGTCTCAATCGCAGGCTTAATGTTTACTGACTATGTTCCAGTGTTTTTGTTACCAGTATTCCCACTATTTGCCATATTTATAAAGAAACGCGATTATTCCTGGTGGAAATACTTCTCGTTTTCGTTTCTTTTACTTATAATTCTTGGAATACTTTGGATACCAACGCTACTTATTCAAATACATGGTGGAAGCACTGTATTAAGCGTACTACCATCGTGGAGTTCAGTAGCGGGTGGTGCAACTCTAAAACAAGCATTACTTGTATGGACGAAGTTTCTTCTTGGTCGAATTTCGATTCAGCCGCAAAAATTATATGTATTATTGTTAGCCCTGTTTTCTGCTACTGCAATTACCGGAATGTGTCTTTCTTTCAAAAGTAATAAAGTACCATTTATAAAATTTGTATGGTTATGGTTATTAGTACCACTTATACTTTGCTTTATTGTTTCATTTATTTTCCCTGCATTTATATACTTCAGGTTCACTTTTGTGACTCCTGCATTTTTAATTCTTATTGCAGATGGACTTTTTAAAATTAACAGCCGGAATTTAAAATGGTTGCTAGTTTCAACAATGTTGCTTGGAAATACGATTGGATGTTTTGTTTATTTTACTCAGGTCACTCAACAACGGGAACAGTGGAGAGAGGCCGTGTCATTCGTAGAAAGTAATGCATCAAGCGGCTCTGTCTCACTTTTTGAATTTCCAGATGCATTTGCACCATATCATTGGTATGAGCGAGGTGTTTTACCAGGGATTGGAGCATTAAGTAGCATTCATGTTCAACCAGGTGACGATGAAAAATTAATAAAGAAACTATTAAATGTGAAAACTGTATATTATTTTAATTATTTGCAAGATTTGACCGATCCTGAAAACCTTGTAATAAAAACACTTACATCTGATGGGTTTAAAATTAAAAAGCAGATAGGTGATTATCAGGGCGTTGGAATAATAACAATATGGCAAAAGAAATAGTTAAAGATCGAATAGTATTAATTCTTTGGGGTTCTATTGTTATGTTACACATCCTTCTGATACTTAACATTACTTTCTTTCCATATCCTGAATTATTTATTTACCCATATTTAACTAAAATTGGGCTTGTCCCTTACAAACAAATCTTTGACCAGCATTTCCCTGGTCTGATGTTTTTCCCCATTAATTTTGCAACACTTGGAATAACCTCACCTCAGAGTTTTCGCATAGTTCAACTAGTTCTCGTTATTTTGAGCCAGATTGCTTTATACAGAGTTACATTGAAGTTACTAAAAAAAGGCTCAGTGTCAATATTTGTCGCAATTTTATATATGGTTTGGCAAATGTATTTTGATGGTGGTACTTTGTGGATTGAATCGATGCTGGTACCACTTTTAATATTCTCGTTTTATTACCTGGATGACGCTATTAAGACAAATCGACTGAAGAGTTATTTTATATCAGGAGTTTTAATAGGTTTAGCACTAATTACAAAGCAAATTGTAATACCACTGTCTTTGATTTTAGGAATATATCTGCTGATTTGTAAAAGACAGCACGAGACGAAAATTGGATACTGGTTTTTTGGTGCAGCAATTCCAGTCTTTGTTCTTCTCTGTTTTGTACTATCTCGCGGTATAGAAAAACCGTTTATTTATTGGGCTGGTACTTTCAACATCACGGCATATCACGAAATGGGAAGAAAATTCGCCAGCGGAAAAGAAATCGTAAGTACTCTATTTCTTGCAGGACCAGCAATTGTCGCAATATTTATGCTCTACCTGCGAAAAAAGAATCGAAGTAGTATTTTCCTTTTGAGTACTTTCTTTTTTACCGGTTTTTTGTACGCGTATGCTCGGTTTGATTATATTCATTTGCAACCGGTTGTCCCGTTTGCTGTTATTCTCGTTGTTTGGGGTTTTTGTAATACAAAAAAAACACGTTTATTAGGGATTCTGTTTCTGGTTTTTAGTATTGTAGTAGGAATACGATTCGTAGACCGTAACTACGGGCATTCTGTAAAATTCTTTGAGCCTGCGGATTACGAAATAGCAACAGAAGTACAAAAATATGCAAAAACCCACGAGTCAGTTTTTGCATTTGGAACTTATCCTTATATATATGCGCTCACCGACACGCATCCTGCAGGAAATGTCTTTGTCTTTCAATTCCCCTGGTTTATGAAAGTTACAGAAGAATCTATACTCAATGGACTTGTAGTAGATCCACCAGTCGTGGTTGTTCGAGATATTACTGCAATGATCGATAGTTATAACTTAATTGCATATATGCCTAAAATTAACACATACATAAATCGTTATTATAAAACTGTTGAGATAGTTGGGAATACAGAAATTATGGTAAAACAATGAAAATTGCAATTGACATATCCCAAGTTGTATATGGAACAGGTGTCTCTGTGTATACCAAAGAATTAGTTCGCTCATTATTGAAGGTGTCACCTGAACACAATTACATATTGTATGCTGGAGTTTTGAGGAGGAGAAGTGATATAGATAAGTATCTAGACTCGTTGAGCGGCAACTTCCGTTCGGTTATTTTACCTATACCTCCAAAGGCTGCTGATGTCTTGTGGAATAGCGTCAGGGCATTTCCAATAGAAACATTCATTGGACCATTTGATGTACTACATACTTCTGACTGGACTGAGCCTCGCAGCCGAGCACCTAAAATAACTACAATCCACGATCTTTCTCCAATCCTTTACCCAGAAGTTACAAATAGGCAAATAAGACAAGTATTTGAAAAGAAAATAAAGTTAGTTAAAAAAGATAATGATACTGTGATTGTGCCTAGTCTAATCATAGAAGACGAAGTTTTAAAGTTAAATATTTCTAAAAAACAAGTGTTTGTTATTCCAGAAGCGCCAAATCCAGAACTTCTGAATGCTCCCGTGATAGATATCAAAAGCCGTTTTAACATTGAGAATAAGTTCATTTTGATGGTTGGAACAGCACCTCGTAAGAATGTGGAGCGGTCAATTGAAGCCTTTCATTCAGCCAAGTTAGAACAGACACAGCTAGTTATTGTAGGAGATCGTAGTGGGCGGGTTCAAATGAGCTCAGACGTTATATATACTGGCTTTGTTACTACAGAAGAACTTGCAAATTTATATAAAAACGCTGAAGTCTTTTTGTATACGTCGTTGTATGAGGGATTTGGTATACCACTACTTGAAGCGTATGAGCTTGGTTGCCCAGTTGTAACGAGTAATATTGGAAGTATGAAAGAACTCGGTTCTGCTGCAATACTCGTAAACCCAATGGAGCAAGAGTCTATTATGAAAGGAATAAGAGATGCAATCTTACAACACACTATTCTTGTGAAGAAGGGAAAAGAGTTTGTGCGAAAGTATTCTTGGGACGAAACAGCAAGAAAAACACTTGAAGTGTATAAAAAAGCTTATGAAGAAAGATAAACCCATAATTGGTATAGACGGAAATGAAGCAAATGTTTTGAATCGTGTTGGCGTCAACAATTATGCTTACGAAGTTCTAAACAACATACAGAAACTAGAGGACCAGTGGAATGAACATTTTCAGATATTGGTATATCTAAAAGCCAGCCCACTTCCACATATGCCTCGAGAATCGAAAGACTTCAAATACCGGATACTTCCGGGAGCAGGTCAGTGGATTTTAAAAACTTTAATGCCACACCTCTACTTATCAAAGTTAAAGCCGACAATTTTTTGGAGTCCGAGTCATTATGTTCCACCATTTGCTCCTATGCCTCGAGTCTGTTCAATTATGGATCTTGGTTACTTGGAGTTTTCCGAACAATTTAAAAAATATGATTTCTGGCAGTTGAAGTTATGGACTGCTTGGTCGATGTTAATATCACAAAAGGTGATTGCGATTTCGGAAACTACTCGGAAAGATATTATAAAAAGATATTCTTTCGCTCGTGGAAAAACGGTGACCACTCTTCTTGGATACGATACAACAATTTATCCTCCAAAACCTTCATCCATTCAGATAAAAGAAATATTACAGAAATATTCTATAGGGCGCAATTATTTGCTTTTTATGAGTACCCTAAAGCCTAGCAAGAATATTGAAGGCTTACTTAAAGCATGGGCTCTGGTGGAGAAAAAGTACCCAGATACACAGCTTGTAGTTGCTGGGAAGAAAGGTTGGCTTTTTGAAAGCATTTTCGCAGTTGTGAAAAAATATAAATTAGAAAGCCGCGTAATTTTTACAGACTTTGTTGCAGAAGAGGACAAGCCAATTTTGATTTCACAGGCAAAGGCATTTGTACTTCCATCCTTTTGGGAAGGTTTTGGACTAGATGTTGTCTCAAGCATGGCTTGTGGAATTCCTACGATCGTCTCTGACCGGGGGAGTTTGCCTGAGGTAGTTGGAAATGTTGGATTTGTAGTTAATCCTGAAGATGTGAAAGCAATTGGAGATGCAATGTCAGAGGTGTTGTCTGCTTCAACAACTAAATACAAGGCATTGTCTGATGCAGCGAAAGAAAGGTCAACTAATTTTAGCTGGAAAAAAACAGCTAAGGAAACAATAGAAGTTCTGCGCAGTCTGCTGTAATTTGCTACAATTGCCGTAATGAGCATTCTTGAAAATGTAAAGGTTAGTTCTTCAGGCGTTTCTTTTGTAGATAAGAATGGAAAAATATTAAATACGAGCGTAGCAACACGAAAGATTACAAATCGTTTTTTTAATTATTACCTGGATTTTAAACTATTTCTTATTCACTGTGTGAGTTTACATATTCCGTTTTGGTCTATTCGAAAAATTTTCTTTACATTGGCTGGAGTGAACCTTGGAGCTGGAACTACCATTCATATGGGGGCGAAGTTTTTTGAACCTTCTGGGGTAACGATCGGTGAAGATACCATTATTGGAGATCGCGTTTTTTTGGATGGACGAGAAAAATTGAATATTGGCTCTCATGTAGACTTCGCTTCAGAAGTAATGGTTTACAACTCAGAACACGATATCGCGTCTGCTGACTTTCATGCCATCAATGCACCTGTCACAATCGGGAATTATGTCTTTATTGGCCCTCGTGCAATTATTCTGCCTGGAGTGACAATTGGAGAAGGAGCAATCGTTGCCGCTGGTGCAGTTGTAACAAAAAATGTTCCAGCCTATGCTTTCGTCGGCGGCGTGCCTGCAAAAATTATTGGGGAACGATCAATAAAGAAGCTCAATTATAAACTTGGTCGTGCACGATTATTCCAATGAAAAAAACTACTCTTATTGCTATTGCTGTTTTAGTACCGCTTTTGGCGCTCTATTATAGATATCTCACGATTCCAAGTTATCCTTTCCCTGCTCCACCACCAGGTGCTGTTCAGTCAAATGAACCTGCGGATGTAGAAACTCCATTTAGAAGGGCCTATTTCACTCAATATACACGCGATCAAGTGATTGCTCACTATGCATCACAAATTAAGTACTTACCATATGTTGAGCTTAATTATCCGCCTGAGGAGGCTGGAACTATTATTCGCGATCAAACACGCAGCTGGTACTTAGAAGAACTTGCACACCCAATGAGAGATTCTCTGTATATAAACGGTTTTATACCGCAGAAACCTCAGGATAATATTGTTTTAAATGGTGTAACTTATGCTGAAAAAATTACTATTAAATACGTACCGAGCAATTTGTTAGTGCGTCTAGTTATTGGAACATTAATTCTCGGATTTATTTATTTACTTCTCATAGAATGGAAAAAAGCCCTCTCGTCTCTATTATCATCGTAAGTTACAACACTCAAAAGCTTCTTGAAGACTGCATTCGATCAGTCGAAAGGCAAGTAAAATCTTCGTACGAGATACTTGTTGTTGATAATAATTCTCTCGATGAGAGTGTGAAAATGCTTAAGCTGAAATTTGAGAATGTGCTGCTCATTGAGAATAAAAAAAATGTAGGATTTGCAGCTGCAAACAATCAAGCAATAAAAATAGCGAATGGAGAGTATATCTTACTATTAAATTCCGACACATATTTAGAAAGCGACTCAATAACTCCTTCTATTTCGAAACTCCAAAAAAATCCAAATATTGGCGTTTTGAGTTGTAAATTAAAAAACAAAGATGGCTCGTTACAGCCGACAGGTGGGTATTTTCCTACACCTGCACGTTTGTTCTTATGGATGAGTTTTTTTGATGATGTTCCTGGTGTTAGCTTGTTTATTAAATCATTTCACCCTCGTGAAAATTATTACAGAGAAGATCGTTCGCTCGATTGGGTAACTGGTGCGTTTTTTCTCTTTCCTAAATCAATTACCAAAGTAGTTGGTTTATTAGATGAAGACTATTTTATGTATACAGAAGAAATGGATTTTTGTTATAAAGTGAAAAAATCGGGTATGCAAGTTCAATATATTCATACGCCGTCAATTGTTCATCTTGGTCGTGCAAGTAGTACCAATGAATTTGCAATTGTTTCAGAAATATCTCACATACAGCTTTTTTATCAAAAGCATTTTCCAAACTGGACATTGTATTCAACCCTTGTGCTGAAAGCTGGATGCTTATTACGAGCATTTGTTTACGCTATACTTGGCAAGGTAACTCAAAAAAAATTATATGAAAAAGCTTTTGCATCTATTTGAAAATATCTGGGATAGAAGCGGTGCTTATTTAATTGCAACGCTGATATTAACTATTCCGTTGTATCCCAAATTCCCTTTCCTAGAAGTACCTGGAATTTATGTGTCTATTCGACTTGAGGATTTCGTAATTTTGGTTGTTTGTCTCATCTGGTTTCTAGCTCACATTCAAGTTTTCCCCAAACTAATCAAAAGCAATTTCTGGCGTGCATTTATTCTCTTTTGGGCAATTACTCTTTTGTCCACTGTAAGTGGAATAGTGCTCACTCATACCGTTGTTCCAGTAGTCGGACTTTTGAATTGGGGAAGAAGAGTTGAATATATGATTATTTTCTTGCTTTGCTTAGACCTTAAAGTTACAAAAAAAGAATTAAAATTCTTTCTGCTCACCATTTGTATCGTAATTTTATACGCATTTGTATATGGTCTTGGTCAGAAATATTTTAACTGGCCTATTATCACAACCCAAAATGGAGAGTACTCGAAAGGGATTGCACTTTCATATATGCCGGGTGGGCATATTGTTTCAACTTTTGCAGGGCACTATGATTTGGCATCATACTTGATCTTGGTTACACCTATAATTGTGGTGTTTGCTTCACACTCAAATGTTTTTGAAAAAACAAAAAAAAGAATGAATTTTGTTTTGTTTACTATTATGTCGTCACTTGCCGGAGTTTGGCTCTTAGCAAATGCCGCCTCACGAATTTCTATTATTTCTTATTTTGGGGCTATTTCATTAGCGCTTATTTTAGTCAAGCGTAAATATCTTATTCCACTAGTAGCCTTAATTGTATTTATAGTAGCTATTTCATCAACGAGTTTAATTGGTCGTTATATGAGTATCTTTGATGTACTTATTAAAAAAGCATCTGCAGCTGAGTTAGTTGTTTCAACACCAGAACCGACACAGCCACCACCATTAGAAGATCGTTCTACAAATATTAGACTCGAGGTCGAATGGCCGCGAGCAGTACGGGCACTTAAGAAGAATCCTCTTTTAGGTACCGGATATTCTTCCATTACATTAGCAACAGACGATGAGTATCTTCGCAGCTTGGGTGAGGTAGGAATTGTCGGTACTGGAGCATTTGCATTGTGTTTCTTCTTAGTGTTCATTGAGCTCGGAAAACAATTTATAAAGCAGAAAGAATTTAATACCCAAAAGCTAATGCTTGCGGCCGCCATTGGAATGATACCTGGAGTATTCCTAAATATGGTTTTTATTGATATCTTAGAAGCATCTAAGTTTGCCATTATGTTTTGGCTTATTCTTGGAATTACAATTGCACATGCGCGAACAACTGAATGATCGTTTCCCACCATCTCTTGTATATTTGATTTTAATCTCAATCCTTTTGGGCGCTTTTTTTGTGCGACTTTACAAAATTCAAAACCCAATTGCAGATTGGCATTCATGGCGCCAAGCAGACACTGCCTCTGTGAGCTATTTGTATGTGAGAGATGGTATTGAACTTCTACGCCCGAGATACTTTGATATTTCAGTTATCCAAACAAGTTACTTTAATCCCAATGGTTATCGATATGTTGAGTTTCCGTTTTTCAATGTGGTACATGCACTCGGCTTTAAGTATATTGGTCATTTCAATTTTGATGAGTGGGGGAGGCTTGTTTCGGTTTTAAGTGCTGTCACAACAACAGCAGCTTTGTATTTTCTTGGAAAAAAAGTGATCGGAACATTTGGTGGGCTGATTTCTGCTTTCGTATATGCTTTTCTACCATATAACATATACTTTACCCGAGTAGTGTTGCCTGAACCGATGGGGGTTATGTTTGCGACTATTGGTCTTCTATTTGGAGTGTATTACTTCGATAAATATAAAAAGAGATATCTAATTTTAACAAGTATATTCTTCGCTTGTGCAATTCTGATGAAACCTTTTTTTGCATTTTATGCGCTTCCACTCGTTTATTTCGCTTGGAAAAAATATGGACTTGTTGGAATATTGAAGCAAAAAGCACTACTCATTTCATTTGATGCAGTGCTTATACCATTTTTCATGTGGCGCGGATGGATGAACTACGGAGATCGATTTACCGGCATTCCATTTTTTGCTTGGCTTTTGAATGGTGATGGTATACGATTCCGTCCTTCTTTCTGGAATTGGATATTTGCTGAAAGAATTGCAAAAATGATCATGGGTATGTGGGGAGTAGTGCCTTTGAGTATTGGCTTTTTACACTCTGCAAAAAAATATCCAGTCGTATTTCTATCTGCAATTGGAATGCTTTGTTATTTGTGTTTGGTAGCAACTGCAAATGTGCGGCACGATTATTATCAAACAATGATTATTCCTGCACTCGCATTATGTGTTGCATTAGGCGTTGTTTGGCTTTGGTCGGACTCTCCGTTTCACAAACTTCCGACTCGTATATTTGTAGTCTTTTCTCTCTGTATGATGCTACTTGTCGGGTGGTATCAAATGCGTGATGATTACCAGATAAATCGGGCCTCAATAGTCACCGCGGGAGATGCAGTTCAAAAGCTTACACCAGTAAATGCAAGAGTAATTGCTCCATACAACGGTGATACTGCATTTCTATATCAAACGAAACGATTTGGTTGGCCAGTGGTGGACAGAAGTATCGATGAGTTGATAGCACAAGGCGCTGACTATTATGTTTCTGTAAACTATGACAGCGACACAAATAACCTTATGCATATGTTTAAAACTGTTGAGAAAACCGACCAATATATAATTCTTGATCTCCACCAAAAGATATGAAGATTTTAATGCTTGTTCCGTTTTTACCAAACACATCAATGTCTGGGGGGCAGACACGTTGGTACAACATAATTAAGGGTCTCTCAAAAGAACATGAAATTACACTGTTTTCTTTAATTAAGGATGAAAGCGAAAAGAAGTTTATCCCTGAGCTTCAAAAGTATTGTAAAAAAGTGCGCGTTTTTAATCGGCCGAAGTCACCATGGACACTTAGAAACATACTTTTAACAGCATTTAGTTATTATCCACTTTTGGTAATTCGTAATTTTTCACTTGCCGAGCGCAGAGCTGTTGTCTCAGAACTTAAAAATGAAAAATATGATCTGATTCATGCGGAAACTTTCTATGTTATGCCTCATGTTCCTCAAAACATACAAGTACCATCTGTTCTTGTTGAACAGACTATTGAATATATGGTCTACAAACATTATGTAGATCATGAAGTGCCATTTCTTTTAAAGCCAATTTATTTACTTGATATTTTAAAATTGAGATATTGGGAGCTGTATTTCTGGAAAAAGGCAAGCCGTTTAGTAGCTGTTTCAGAGGATGACAAAGCAGTCATGAGGAAGTTGATTCCAAATATTAAAGTAGATGTAATTCCGAACGGAGTCGATTCAGAACATTTTGAAAAATATCCAGGGAAAGCAAAAAAACCTGCACGTGTTTTGTATGGTGCAGCTAACTTCAACTGGCTACAAAACGTAGAGGCTGTAAATATTTTGCTTGATGATGTGTGGCCCTATATAGCTAAAAATACAAGTAACGCTTATTTGTGGATCGTAGGGAGAAATATTCCTGATAGTATTTACAAAAAGGCAAAAAATCTTCCTCGTGTTGAATTCACTGAATCTATTCCAGATGTTCGTGCAGCACTTAAAACTGCTTCAATAATGGTAGTTCCAGTCGAAGGTCCAGGGGGAACTCGTCTAAAAGTACTCGAGGCGATGGCATCAGGGTTGCCAGTCGTGTCAACAGAAACGGGTGTTGCAGGTCTTGGAGTTGAAGCTGGAAAACATGCTCTTGTAAGTCGAACAAGTATTAATATGGCAAAACAAGTTGTATTGCTCCTTAAAAGACCAGTAAAGGCTCGCACAATTGGAAATGCAGGGAAAAAATTTGTAGAAAAATATTTCGATTGGTCTGTAATAGTTGGTATTCATAACAGAATTTATAAAGAATTAGTACATGTCTAAAATAAAAGTATCGATAGTAATTGTTTCTTACAATACGAAAGAGTTATTACTTTCCTGTATAGCTTCTATTAAAAAGTTCGCAGATGTGTCTTACGAAATTATTATTTCAGATAACGGCTCAACAGACGGAACACTTGAAGCTCTTACAAAAATCAAAGAAGTTGTTCTCGTTGAGAACAAAGTGAATCTGGGATTTGCGAAAGGTAACAACGCTGCAAAAAAAATCTCAAAAGGTGAGTATATTTTATTTTTGAATCCGGATACGCTTTTGCATAAAAATGCTCTATCCGAAAGCGTTTCTTATCTAAATAAAAACAAAAAAACCGGTGCACTTACATGCAAAGTTGTTTTACTTGATGGATCCCTAGATAAAGACACACGTAGATCTTTTCCAACACCGTTTATAGCACTCACTCATTTTAGTGGACTTGATCGGATATTTCCAAAGTCGCCACTATTCTCGAGATATTGGTATGGATACGCGGATGAAAACATAACCCAAGAGATTGACGCACTGCAGGGAGCATTTCTTCTAAGCCCTAAAAAAGTACTAGATTCCATAGGTTGGTTTGATGAGGATTATTTCCTTGATGGTGAAGATATTGATTTGTGTTGGAAAATTAAAAATTTACATCTAAAAGTAATTTATTTCCCAAAAGTAAGCATCACTCATATTAAAAAGGGTTCCAAAAAAAAGAATAAATCCTTGAAATCTGTAACAGGAGGAGTTACAGCTATGCAGCTTTTTTATGAAAAAAGATTGTCAGCTCAATATCCATTCTATGTAAACGGTCTTGTTTTATTTGGCATTCAGATATTGAAATTTATTCGAACAATAAAGTATTACTTGTCATGAAAATCGCAATAGATGCCAGATTTTATGGGTTGGAAAATGGAGGACTTGGTAGATATACAATAAATTTAATTGAGCAGTTACAAAAATTTGATCTCAAAAATGAATACGTTTTGCTTCTTCGTGATCCTTGGTATAAAGAACTGAGTTTACAGCGTAACTTTAAAAAAGTATTGATTCATTCGAGGCATTATAGTGTAAATGAACAACTCGAAGTTCCTATCCGTTTACGTAGTATAAATCCAGATATTACCCATTTTTTACATTTTAACGTACCTCTTTTTTACAACAAACCATATATTGTAACTATTCATGATCTATTGATGCATACAGGAGTTGGAAAAGAAGCTACAACTCTTCCTCCATTAAAATATCATATAAAAAGACGTGGATACAGAAGTGTATTTGATCATGCTGTATCAAATGCACAAAAAATTATTGTCCCCTCAAATTTTGTGAAAAACGAGATAAGTAAAATATATCGACAAGTAGATAATAAAATTGAGGTTATTTATGAAGGCGTTAGTTTTTTACCAGAAGCTAAAAGTAAAAAAACAAAAGACAAATACTTCATTTATGTCGGGAATGCATATCCGCATAAAAACATTGTAGGAGTAATTCAAGCAATCTTTGAAATTAATAAATCAAGCAAAGAATTAATACACCTTAAATTAGTAACTCCACGAGATATATTTACAAAGAGACTTAACGAGCAAATAGAAAAATTACATGCAAGTGATTTTGTTAAAACACAGTCATTTGTTTCAGATGCTGAACTGTCCTCATTGTATTCGCATTCAATTGGATTTGTGTATCCTTCATTTTCAGAAGGCTTTGGTTTACAGGGTTTAGAGGCAATGCATGCAAAAACAAGATTATTAGCTTCAGACATTCCTGTTTTTCATGAGATATATGCTGACAATGCATATTATTTCAATCCTCATTCTATTGATGAAATCACAGAAAGTTTTAAAAAGTTGTTAAACGAATCAAATGAAAATAGAGAAAAAATTCTATTGAAAGCTAAAGATTTTACGAAAAAATATTCTTGGAGACAAATGGCTCGTGATACACTCGCCATATATGCGAAAGCCTAGGATCGCAATTTGTTATGACCGTGTAAATAAATGGGGTGGTGCGGAACGAGTTTTGTTGTCATTACATGAGTTGTTCCCAGACGCGACACTTTTTACATCTGTATACGACCCGTTTGGAGCTCCTTGGGCTAAAGATTTTTCAAAAATTAAAACCTCTTTTTTACAGAAAATTCCATTTGCTCGAAAAAACCACGAATACTTTGCATTATTGATGCCAGTGGCATTTGAAAGTTTTGATTTTAGCGAATATGATGTTGTAATTTCTGTAACAAGTGAAGCAGCTAAGGGGATTATTACCGGTCCAAACACTATTCACATTTGTTATTGCTTAACCCCAACGCGATATTTGTGGAGTGGGAGGAAAACATATTTTGATACGGCCTTTAAAAGGTATTTAAGTTTGCCAGCAACTATATACCTTAAACATTGGGATAAAATTGCAAGTAAACGTCCTGATCAGATGGTAGGAATATCACACGAAGTTAATATGAGAATAAAAAAATATTATAATCGCTCGAGTACTATTATTTTCCCACCGGTTGAAGTAAATAAATTCGCAGTTGTATCAAAGAAACGTAAAGATTACTACCTTATCGTTTCTCGTCTAGTTCACTATAAAAAGGTGGATCTTGCCATTCGTACGTTTAATAAATTAAACAAGAAGTTAATTGTTGTGGGAACAGGCAGAGAAGAGAATAAATTGAGGAAGTTTGCGAATACAAACATTACATTTATTACACAAGTAACAGATAGCGAACTTGCAAAGCTATACTCAGAGGCAAAAGCCCTTATTTTTCCACAACGTGAGGATTTTGGCTTAGTTGCTGTTGAAGCACTCGCTTCTGGAACACCTGTCATTGCTTACAAACGAGGTGGAGCTATTGATACTGTTACAGAAGGTATAACTGGAGTTTTTTTTAATAAGCAAACTGTAAAAAGCTTGTCTGATGCCATTTACTCATTTGAATCTCAGCATTTTAATGCAAAGTTACTTGTGGAGCATGCTCAAAAGTTCTCGAAGACACGCTTCTTGCATGAATTTGCTACAATGCTTAAACAAACATGAAAATAGTAATATTTTGTGGTGGATATGGAACTCGTATGTGGCCTGCGAGTCGTAAAAGTTATCCCAAACAGTTTTTCCCCATTCTTGGAGGCAAGTCTTTTTTTGAACACACTCTTCACCGTTTTGAAAAAGCATATAAGCCTGAAGATATTTTAGTTTCTACAGAAAGCACCTATGCACACTTTGTGTATGAATTAGCTCCAGAAATCCCTAAAGAAAATGTTATTGTAGAGCCTGAGCGTAGAGATAACCTTGCGGCGATTGCGCTCGTAACAGCACTGTGTGAGAAGCGTTTCCCAGGCGAGGTAATATTTTTTAGTTGGTCAGATCATTTGATTAAAAAAGAATCTGAATTTTTAAGGTATGTGTCTCTTGCGGGAGAATATGCACTACGAACTGGTACCCCAGTTTCAATTAACGAATACCCTACATTTCCAAATATTTATGATGGATGGCTCAAATTTGGCGAAAAATTTGAATCAACTGGTGAAGAAAATTTGTATGAAATTGAGAAGTTCATTGAAAAGCCAAATCTTCAGACTGCTAAACGATTATTTAAATCTAAGGGTTACTTAATACACACTGGATATGGCGCATGGCGGATAGATCGTCTTGCAACGTATTTCAAAAAATATGCAAGTGAGGCTTATTCCCATGTAACAACGATAGCATCAGAGTGGGGAACCCCGAAATTTGGAGAAATATTAAAATCAGAATATGCTCAGATTGAAAAGAATTCGATAGATTACGGCTTATTTGAAAAAATCCCTGCGAATGAACGTCTTACTATGGCCGTAGACACAGGTTGGCAAGATGTTGGCACCTGGGAACTCATGTTTGAATCTCTAGCCACTGGGCCAGATGAAAACTTAGTCGAAGGCGAAGGTCAAGCAACGTTTTTAGATGCGAATGGTAACTTAGTTATTTCACCTGCAGGTAAGATGATTTCAGTTATTGGACTATCGAATATGGCTATAATTGATACACCGACTGGTCTATTGGTTTGTCCTCTCGATAAGACATCAAAAGTAAAAGAGCTTTTTGGTATACTTGAGAAAGAGTATCCAGACTTCGTAAAATAGGAGGATTCGTGTAGAATGATTAAACTATGCAAAAGAACCACGAAATCCCTCATATAAAACCTGTCTCAGTCTTAGATCCTAAGCCACTAGATATTCCAGAAATTAAGCCAGAAAACATGACAATTCCCATGAAAAAACTAAACACAAACAAAAAACACAAATTTCCGAAGAAAATACTGTTTGTTCTAGTAACGATTTTAGGTGTCGTTACTGTTCTTGCCGTGTTGATATCCATTCCTGTGTACGGTGTCTATAAGGAAGGGAAAGTACTTGCTGCGAAGGCACAAGATTTAAAGGCTTCAGTTGCTACGAATGACATTAGTGTTGTAAAAGCCCAACTGCAAACATTTGAAACAGAGCTCGGAGTCTTTCAAAACAAATATAAATCTATTGCGTTCTTGAAAGTAGTTCCTGTTGTTGGTTCGTATGTGCGTGACGGAGATAATGGCGTACAAGCTGGTCTTTACGGTATTCAAGCAGGTAAGATTTTACTTGAAACAGTTGAGCCGTATGCAGACATTATTGGTTTTAAGGGTGCCGCAAGTAAAGCTGCGACAAGTGGAGCAGAAAATGCAAATAATCGATTAGAATTCCTCATCAACACAATCAAAGGTGTCACACCAAAGATTGATGAAATCTCACAAAAGGCAGCTTTGGCTGAAAAATCCTTAGAGCTTATCGATCCAACAAAATATCCAGAGACATTTAGAGGAGTTAAAGTGCGCGCACAGCTCACATCACTCCTAGATCTTGCAAAGCAAGGAACCTCGTTGCTTGCTCAGAGTAAGCCGATTGTAGAAGAAGCTCCTTATCTTCTCGGCGTAGATGAACCTCGAAGATATTTACTTATATTCCAAAACGATAGTGAACAGCGCCCAACTGGTGGATTCTTGAGCGCCTATTCTGTTATCGACATTAACAAAGGAAAGTTTCACTCGGTTACTTCAAACGATATCTATAATTTAGACGATAAATATAAACCTTCAATCCAAGCACCTGATATTTTTCCACAATATTTAGCTGGAATTTATGTTGCAAACAATAAATTCAGACTTCGGGATATGAACTGGTCACCAGACTTTAAAACAAGTATGGAAATGTTTCTGCCTGAGGCTGCAAAAGCAGGCCTTACTGGATTCGATGGTGTGATTATGGTTGACACCAAAGTGCTTCGCAATATTTTAGAAGTAATTGGAACAGTCGGAGTTCCAGGATTTGGAAATTTTGGAACACAAACAGATCCTCGCTGTAATTGTCCAGAGTTCATCTACATTTTGCAGGATTACACCAGTGTAGAAGGTCCTGTTGTGTGGAGTCAGAATGAACCAGGCAAAATTGTCTTTGCACCAGCAAACTACGGGAAGAATAGAAAAGATATCTTGGGTGTACTCATGAACTCTGTATTATCAAACACACTTGGTCAGGGCAAAGATAAACTTCCTGCATTATTCCAAGCAGCCTGGACATCCGTTGCTGCAAAAGACGTACAAATATATATGTTTGACAATAAAGCTCAGGCTGCAGTCGAATCATTTAATCTTGCCGGAAGAATACAGGATTTTCAGGGTGATTATTTGAACATTAACAACGCTAACCTTGGAGGACGCAAATCGAACTTATATTCAAGTTATGAAGCAGTTCAAACATATAAGAAAAATTCTGATGGAACGATTGATAAAACGTTGGAAATCACGTATAAGAATCCACAAAAGTATGACGGTTGGTTGAATTCTGTTTTACCAACTTGGACTCGCGTATATGTTCCTAAGGGTAGTACTTTAATAAGCGCCGATGGATTTGAAACTCCTGGAGATACCTCTGAAGACCTTGGAAAAACAGTATTTTCTGGAGGTTTTAAACTTCGACCTGAAGGTTTAAAGAAAATTACTATTAAATACAAATTACCTGGTAAATATGGTGCATCAGTTCCTCTGCTTATGCAAAAACAGCCAGGAGTTGAAAGTTTATTCACCGTAAACGCAAATGGTCAACATGAAGAATTTAATTTGCTCTCAGATAAGCAAATGATTATTCGCCTCTAATGCCCACACAGTACGGCTCAAGTTCCCTTCATTCTATAGTAATCGGTGCAAAAAATTATGGAGAAGCAGATGTTATCGTGACGCTTTATACAAAAGAAAAAGGGAAGGTAGTAGCTATTGCGAAAGGAGCAAGAAAACTTACTAGTAAAAAACGATCTGCTCTTTTGTTGTTTTGTAAGGTTAATTGCGAAGTAATTGAGACAAAAGGTATGGGAATAATTAGAGAAGCCAAACTTGTGACCTCATTTGAAGAATTTAGAACAGACCTTCGAAAAGTCTCGCTCGCTTATTTTTTTTGTGAAGTGACTCGTAAAATTACGCCAGAAAACGTTCCACAGGCAGAAATTTATATTCTCCTTTCTAAAGCCCTAACTCGACTTTCACAGACCTCGAAACTAAAGTTTCTAAAAAATGCGTTTACAAAACATATTTTAGAATATTCTGGGTATTCGGTTGAAAATGGCATAGAACCACTTTTGGTGCTGTCACAAGTAATAGAGAGAGAATTAGGAAGTGTACGCGTCGGTCGCATGATACAATAATTGCCACATGCATAAAGTTTTGTGTCCTCACTGTGGAAAAGAAGTTGAGCTGACTGATGCCTTCAAGCATCAGATTGAATCTGAGATTGCGGATAGTATTAAAGAAACCCTTACGAAAGAATTAACAGAAAAATCTTCAATTGAACTTACTGAACTCAAGAAAGAACTTGATGAAAAAAATAAGAAAGTAGTAGAACTTCGTGATCAAGAAATAAATTTGCGTGCTGAAAAAAGAAAGATTGAAGAGCGGGAAAAAGATTTAACTCTTGAGGTTGAGCGCAAACTTGATGAACAAAGAAAGATAGTTGCTGAAGAAGTTTCTAAGAAGTCATATGAAGAACATAAATTGAAAGATTTAGAAAAAGAAAAGAAAATTCGAGATATGGAAAACTTGATCGAAGAACTACGCCGCAAATCTGAACAAGGTAGCCAACAAACACAAGGTGAAGTATTAGAGCTCGATTTAGAAGAAAACTTAAGACAAAGTTTCCCTTCAGACTCAATTGAACCCGTAGGAAAAGGTGTTCGAGGCGCTGATGTAAGACAAATTGTTAGAAGTCCGATGGGTAATGCATGTGGGGTGATTTTATGGGAAAGTAAACGTACGAAAGCTTGGGTGGACGAATGGGCGACAAAACTCAAAGAAGACTTGAGAAGTGAAAAAGCAGATATTCCAGTAATTGTTACAACAACACTGCCAAAGGAAGTATCAGTTGGCCTAGCATTATATGAAGGGGTTTGGGTAGTGAAATATGAACTGGCATTGGTACTAGCGCAAATTCTGAGAAAAAACATACTTGACGTTGCGCGTCAAAAAGCAGTTTCTGCGCAAAAGAGTGATAAGGCAAGTATGCTTTACGATTATGTAATGGGACATGAATTCAGACAGCAGGTCGAAGCAATAGCTGAAATATTTAAGGAAGAACAAGAGCTTATTCAAAAGGAAAGGGCCTCGTTTGAGCGAATTTGGAAAGCTAGAGAATCTCGTAACAAGCGTCTTATCATGTCGACAGCAAATATTTATGGAAGTGTGCAAGGCCTTGTTGGGACTTCAATGCCACAAATTAAGGGATTAGATCTGATGGAGCTGGAGGATGGTAATAATTAAAGGGCGAGTATATTCGCTAGCCCAAATGAAATAGTCTAACTGTCGGGAGTATCTTCATCTCCTTCGTCTTTAATCAGAAGCCAATTGTGGATCCTGTGTGAGTATGCATTCTCCGTATCAACCCGAGCTTTAATAGCAACAGGTGTAACCCGAATAATGTAAGTGTATGTTTTAAACCGACGACTTCTTAAGTTGCTGTATTAGGTTCATACAGTCCATTCGTAGAAATCCAACTTAACATAGATAATCAAATTTTTATGTAAACATCATTCTTAAGCTCTATCTTGTAGTATTTTGCCAAATTTCTCCCATTTTTCAACTTGAGGCAAAGAAGGTACAATATATCAATGGCAGAATTATCAACGATGGAAAAAATTGTAGGGCTTTGTAAACGTCGAGGTTTTGTGTTTCCTACTTCTGAAATTTATGGAGGACTTGCTAACTCGTACGACTACGGTCCTATGGGGGCAGAACTTATGAGAAACATTCGCAATTTGTGGTGGAAAGAATTTATTAATAAGAAGGCGGATATGGTCGGGTTAGACTCACAAATAATACTTCACCCTCAAACATGGGTAGCTTCTGGACACGTGGGTTCATTTTCTGATCCACTCGTTGAAGACATTAAAACTCACAAACGATATAGAGCAGATCACTTGATCGAAGCATTTTTACCAGATGACACGGACATTGTTGTTGAGGACATGACACTTGATGAGATGGGTGCATTTATTGAAGATAACAATGTGAAAAGTCCTGAAGGGAATGAACTCACAAAACCTAAGGCATTTAATTTATTATTTGAAACGGAGATAGGTTCTGTTTCTGGAGAAAAGAGCAAAGTATATTTACGAGGTGAGACCGCACAAGGAATTTTTACAAACTTCAAACAGGTTATTGATTCTACTCGAGTTCAATTACCATTTGGTATTGGCCAAATTGGCAGAAGCTTTAGAAATGAAATTACAACTGGGCAATTCATTTTTAGAACACTTGAATTTGAACAGGCGGAAATTGAATATTTCTTTAATCCTGAAGAAACAAACTGGGAAGAACTTATGGAAAGTTGGAAAGATTCTATGTTCAATTTTGTAACTAAAACTTTGGGTATTAAAAAAGAGCATGTTAGATGGAGGCGCCATACTGACAAAGAGCGTAGTCACTATTCAAAAGACACGTATGATCTTGATTACCAATATCCCTTCGGTTGGAAGGAATTGTGGGGAATTGCATACCGAACAGATTACGACCTGCAACAGCATATGAAGCATTCCAAGGAATCTTTGGAATACACAAATCCTCAAACTGGCAAAAAATTTGTTCCTCATGTAATCGAACCAGCTGTAGGTATTAACAGAATATTTCTAATGACTTTGGCTGATGCTTATTTTGAAGATAAAGCAGAAGGTAAAGTGATATTAAAATTAGACCCAAAACTTGCTCCTTACATAGCTTGTGTGTCTCCACTTTTGGCTAACAAAGAACAATTAGTTAATAAAGCAAAAGGTCTGTTTAGTTCACTCGCAAATGAGTTTAACGTAACGTGGGATGCTCGTGGGAACATTGGTAAGAGATATGCGGCGCAAGATGAAATTGGAACGCCATACTGCTTAACGATTGATTTTCAAACGCTTGAAGATGAAACAATTACTGTTCGAGACCGAGATACAGGAAAGCAGGATAGACTTCCAATTTCAGGAATCGCTCAGTATCTCCACTCAAAATTAAAGTAATTTCTCTGTTTGTTGACAATACGATGTTTCGAATGACAGAATAACCTATGAATAAAAAGTATGTTCCATTAGTCCTTGTTGGAATCGGAATTCTCGCTGTTGTCGGTGTTTTTGCAAGTATGCGCATAGGTTCTACTCCCGAACCCACACCATCACCTGTGGTTGAAGAAGTGGCTCCAGATGTTCCATTTGACCAACGCCCTTATGTAACACTTACACCACGCTCTGATGGCCATTGGGTCAAGCTCTCAATTATGGGTGTAAACAAGGTGTCTGGTGCGGCTTCAATTGATTATGTATTAGAATATCGGACATCTGCCGATGTAAATCAAGGCGTTCCTGGCTCGGTAAAGCTTTCTGGAATTACTAATATTGATCGTGATCTTCTCCTTGGTTCTGAATCATCGGGTAAGTTTAGGTACGATGATGGTGTCACAAAAGGAAGTCTGACACTTAGGTTTAGAGATACATCAGGAAAACTTCTGGGTAAACTATCAACTGACTTTAGTTTGCAAGATTACACTGCTGATACTCTAGTTTCAGTAGATGGAAACTTTAGTTATAAGCTAGACAAAAAAACTAAGAAAGGCTATTTTGTAACGATCAATACTCTTGGAGTGCCAGAAGGAGTAAAAGGGGAAATTGAAAAAGGACCATATGGCGTATTTACATCAGAGACAATCGCATTTCCAGGCAAGGTTACAATGGATGGTAAAACAATTAGTCGTTGGGGTGACGCCAAATGGAACATAATTAAAAACGGAGTATCTTCAGATCTTGGCGTATTTATCTCTACGAACTAGTATTCTTCAAAAAAAACACACTGGTATGAAACCAGTGTATTAAAAATCTTCATTGAAATGTAATCGTACTTATTTGGAAACTTCCATCAGGCCGCACATAGTATATATGTAGCTTACCTGCCTTTATAAACATCAACGAAGTCCAAGCCCAAATCCAGTAATCAGGATTATATTCGTTATGAAACTCGGCTACTACTTTGTCGCTACCGTCTTTTTGCAAGTGAATTTCACCTTTTTCTGGGTAGTACACATAATATCCATAGTCCGAATGTTGTCCAGTTGGATTTATTGGTTTATATGACAACAAATCATCCATCGAGATATTTGTGTGATCCCATCCTTGTCCATTTTGCTTGAGTAGAATCACTTTTCCTGACCACGTCGCAAAAACAGGATCGTAACCCGTGGGCAGCGATTGATCTTCATAATACCAAAATCCACCGTTAGCCGGATCAATTGGAATCGGAATACTTGTAGGTTCAGGTATTTGCTGTTTTGGTACAACAAAACAACCAGGAATCAACATCAAGATTATTAACCCGAAATTTATAAAGCAAAATCTAAGCCAATTTGGTTTCATTCAATTTACCCCCTAGCTTATTAACAAGTACAAAAATATATCACAAGAAATCCCATAACACAATTATTTTAATTGTTACATCAAATATTATGAAAACTCTTCCCCTTGACGAGTGTGTGAAAACTATTCATAATGGTGAAGATTGGTGACAAATGGTGAAATATGCTACTAGGAAACTACTTAAGTCAACTCAGCGCGGGGAACAGAGTGGCCGTTCCCAAAAAGTTTCGTTCTCAACTAGGGGAAACTTGTATTGTGGCCAAATGGTACGACAAATGTATTGTGCTTCTATCAGAGGAAGCATGGAGTGAACTTTTACAACGATTAACAGTAACGGAAACAATTCCAACTGCCGCAGTCCGCGACACTATGCGATTTGTCATGGGTTCAGCTTTTGATGTGAACTTTGACACACAAGGACGATTTGTTATTCCGGAGGCATTGTTGAAATATGCAGGTATAAGCGGAGAAGTAATGTTCCTTGGGCTTGGATCACGCATTGAAATTTGGGATAAGCAAGAATGGCAAGCTAAAGAAGATTATATTTCAGAGCATGCGGGGGCGCTCTTAGAACAACTTGCAGATGGAAAGTAAAGTGGTTCATGAGCCTGTTCTTTTAGAGGAAGTACTTGTAGGGTTAGAGATTAAGGTTGATGGAATGTATATAGATGCAACACTTGGCGCAGGAGGCCATAGTGAAGCAATTTTAGGGCTCGGAGGTAAAGTTCTGGGTATTGAGGCCGATGAAACAATGATCAAACTTTCGGAGGAGCGTTTAGCAAAAAGCTGTCCTACGCTCGTCCGAGGGAATTTTGAGAACATTGTAGAAATCGCTCGATCCCAAAACTTTGCCCCAGTAGACGGGGTGTTAATGGATTTGGGTGTTTCAAACTTTCATTACGAAACTCTAAAAAGAGGTTTTAGTTTTAGAAATGAAAGTGAACCGCTTGATATGAGGCTCTCAGAGAAAGATAGCGCAGTTACGGCGGCAACACTTTTAAATGTACTTTCTGAAAGTCAATTATTAACCCTTTTTGAGGAAGTAATTGGAAATCATAAAGCGAGGCTTATAACGAAACAAATATTAAGAGCTCGTGTAAGTAAACCTTTTGAAACAGTGTTCGATTTGAAAAGAGCTGCTCGTGAAATGGCTCCGGAGGTGTTTTTAGCACTACGAATCGCAGTAAACACCGAGTTTCAAGTTTTAGAGAATGGGATCAGAGGAGCATATGAAATCCTAAAAGTTGGTGGAAAATTAGCCGTTATATCGTTTCATTCACTTGAAGACAAAATAGTTGTGAGATTGTTTCGAGAGTTTGGAGGAGAAATGGAAACAAAAGAGCCAATTGTTCCGAGTCAAGAAGAAGTACAACGAAATTCAAAAAGTCGGTCTGCTTTACTAAGAATTATCAGAAAATCATGAATACATCACAATCAGTTCAAAAAAAATATGTAATCCTTCCGGTTTTACTAGTCGCAGGAATTGTAATTACCTCAATTTTCACAACAGCCACATCATCGGTTCTCCAATCAGTAAAGAAGGATATTACTCGGGTGAATGTAGACACTGAACAAGTACAGGAAGAATTTCATTCAAAAACATCCCTCACTTCTTTATCTGGCAAAATTGCAGAATTAGGCTTCACAAAAGAAACTGCTGAATATATCAAGGGAGCTGGAACTCCTTTGGCATACCGCTAATATGAAAGATCGGAGTCGTATTCTTGCTATTATTTTTTTAATTGGTGTTGCGGGCTTAGTGTCTCGCTTATTTTATTGGCAAATTGTTCAAGGACCATCGCTTTCTACTCTTGCCGCGGCACAACAAACAAGTAGAACAACATTAAAAGCAAAGCGGGGCGGAATATATTCTGACGACGGATCTGTGCTTACAGCATCTGCTGTTAGTTGGAAGTTATTTCTTTATCGTCCTCAATTTACTGGAAGTGAATCCGAACTAGTAAATAAACTAGCACCACTTCTTATTGATGATCAAACAAATATCCCTCTTTCGACCGCAAGTGAATCTGCTCGGCTTACCTCACTTCTTTCAAATAAGGAAGCTCAATGGATTCCATTGAAGCCGCAAATAAATAGAGATCAGAAAATGACTATCGATAACCTTGATATTGCAGGACTTGGTTTTGACGAGGCACAGACGCGAATGTATCCAGAAGCATCTATGAGTGCGCATCTGTTGGGGTTTCTTGGAAAGAATACAGATGGTGAAGATTTGGGTTACTTTGGTCTAGAAGGAAATTATGATCTCTTATTATCTGGTAAAACCGGTGTTTCTGAGTCTCAATCGAATGCATTAGGAAGCGATGTTGTTTCTGATAATGATATAAAGCTAAATTCATATTCTGGTGCCGATTTGCTTACTAGTATAAATAAACCAATGCAGCTCTCAATCGAAAAACACTTAGCTGATGGATTGGCAAAGTATGAAGCTGAAGCGGGTAGTATTACTGTAATGGACCCTAAAACGGGTGAAATTCTTGCGATGTCGTCATTTCCAGCATATTCGCCACAAAAATATTTTGAAAGTTCAGATGAATTCTTTAGAGATCCTGTGATTTCAGATTCGTTTGAACCAGGTTCAATTATGAAACCAATTGTTATGGCCTCAGCTTTTGATGCACATCTGTTAGATCCGGATACTACTTGTGATATTTGTAATGCTGCATATCATGTCGGGCCATATATTATTCGTACCTGGAATAATGAATATTTTGCGAATACTACAATGCGTGATGTCATCCGTCACTCAGACAATGTAGGAATGGTTTTTGTTGGCTTAAAGCTAGGGACAAACAGACTATATGACTATCTTTCAAAATTCGGTTTTGGAAAACTTACAAATGTCGATTTACAGGGAGAATATGGTGCTCCAATGCGGAAGCTGTCGGAGTGGGGAGATGTCGAACGTGATACTGCGTCATTTGGACAAGGAATTGCTGTGACTCCGATTCAAATGCTTTCTGCAATTTCTGTTATCGCAAATAATGGAGTGAGCGTAACTCCACACATAGTGAAGGCTGTGCAATTAGGCGATTGGAAGAAGGAAAAGACCTTCCCAAAAGGCATCAAAGTTATAAGCGCAGAAGCAAGCAGTGAAATGATAGATACAATGGTTTATGCAGTGGATGAAGGTGAGGCAAAATGGGCTGTACCGAAAGGCTATGAAAAGATATTCGCTGGGAAAACTGGAACAGCTCAGGTTGCGGTTGATGGAAAGTATGATGATACAAAAACCAATGCCAGTTTTATTGGTTTTGGACCTGCAAACAACCCAAGATTTGCTATGTTAATTACCTTGAAACAGCCAAAGTCTTCTCCATGGGCGGCAGAAACCGCAGCTCCTTTGTGGTTCCAAACAGCAGTAGATGTAATGCGATATTTGGGGATACCTCCGAAGTGAGAGTACAATACTAAGAATTCTATGAAAAAAATTGCAATCTGTTTCGGAGGAGTTTCACCAGAACATGAGGTTTCTATTATCACAGGACTTCAAGTAATTGAGCATATTGATACTACACAGTATCAATCCTATCCGCTTTATGTTTCTAAAACTGGCCAATTCTACTATTTGTTAAATGTAGGGTCCAGGACTGATTTCTTAAATGCTTCAAAAGTGCTTGTAAGTTTTGGTAAAGATCTAAAAGGTGGTTTTATGCAAACGTCTGGTTTTCTTTCAAAGAAAATTTATCTTGACGCAGCTTTTCTTGCATTTCATGGCGGAAACGGAGAATCAGGACAACTAGAAGGATTATTCGAATCCATTAGTGTTCCACACACAGGACATTCAGTCCTTACTTCAGCAATATCTATGAATAAACAAGTTACAAAAGAAATTGTAAGTTTACATAATGTAAAAACAATTGAGGGTCTTAGTTTTCAATCTAATGTAATAGCTCTAAATGCAGCCAAAGTAGCTCATATGGTCTGTCAAAAATTAAAATTACCAGTTATCGTAAAACCGGCACATTTAGGATCGAGTATCGGTATTACTGTTTGTGAATCGGAAATTGCTGTGACTAAAGCATTACTTTTAAGTTCCAAAATTGACACGGAAATTTTAGTAGAAAAATTGATGAAAGGTTTTGTTGAATATAATTGTGCAGTACGAACAATCGATGGGAAGATAGAAGTTAGCGAGATTGAGAAGCCAAATATGCAAGACGAAATATTATCTTTTAAAGATAAATATGAGCGAGGTGGTGGAAAGAAAACCGGAGGTATGGCTTCTTTAACTAGAGAACTACCTGCAAAAGTCACATCTTCACTGAAAAAGGAAATTCAAGAAAAAGCAACATTAGTATATGAGTCGCTCCGTGCAACAGGAATGCTTCGTTGTGATTTTATGTTTATAAATAAGACGCTATATTTAACAGAGGTAAATCCAATCCCTGGATCAATGTCATTCTATTTATGGGAAGCGAGTGGAATTAATTTTACTGATCAGATTACAGCAGCACTTCAGGAAGCTATCAATTTAGCAACAGTAGAAAATGATCAACAGCTTGATTATAAAACCGAAATTGTAAGCTCATTTGTTAATAGTACAAGTCGGTAAGTTCTGGTTGAACTAGTAATATGTAACTCTTTGGTGAAAATTTTTGTTTTAGAATATGCCATGCTTCAGTCATATTTAGCGCAACTATAGAATTTTCACTTTTGATTTCTGATGCGTAAATTGATTTCAATAAAATCACCAAATCAATGTGTGTATTAAGATATTCACCGTATTTAATATTTGAATCCTTGTTTTCAATTCCAAGCTCTGGGATGCCTGCCGTTATTACTATGGTTTTCATTCTTTTTTTGTGTCCTAGTCTAACTAGCTCATCTACAGCAGCACATGCCGTCGTAAAACTAATATTATATGAATCATCAATAGCTTCATATCCATTCATATTCTGGTACTTTTGACGCCTGTCCGGGTGAGACAAATGCATGAGTGTATCGTCAATAATATCTTTCGTTGTTTTAAAGTTCTTTAGAACCTCTAAAGCCATGGAAAGATCTACTTTTCCTGTTTCACTCTCGATATTTGTTTGAATTTGTTTTTTTGTTTTTTTAATTTGGATAACACTTTTTGAAATATTAATACCTATGTCTTCTATCTTTCTAAAATCGCTTTCAAAGACGTATTTTTTAGCATTTTTATTTGTATAGTTAAAAACTTCTAAGATTGCTTGTGCCATGTTTTTTTGACTTCCAAATCGTTCTAAATGCTGATCTCCGATAGAAGTTATAATTGAAATATTAGGCTCAGTTATCAGGCAACTTCGTTTAATTTCTCCTAAGAAATAAGTGTCCATTTCAACCAAAAGTATTTCAGTTTTTTGTTCAAGATTTTTTATAATCCAAGCTGCAATTCCAGTAGGAGTATTTATGTTTCCTGGAATCATTTGTGTTTTGTAATCGTATTTAAGAAGCTCATGTAAGAAATTTTTTGTTGTAGTTTTTCCATATGAACCTGCAATAGCGATTATTTTCATGGGTGTGTGTGATAACACAGAAAGCTTTGCTTTTTGTTGTAATCGATATTTCATATATTCATAAAATCCGGCAAGCAATATATTAGAAAGAAGAACAAAAAGTGGAATTGATATCGGAATAAAAAATAGAATTAAATAACGTTGCAATACTAAAATCGTAACAATTGCGATTGTTGCTATTCCGATACTCAACAAAAATATTGTTTGAATTCTTGAAGTATATTTTAATGTGTCACGTTTTTGAATATTTCGACGAAAATAAAACCGCTGCATTGTTTTAAAATATCGCGCATTATCATATTCTTCCAATTGAAGAATATACAAAAAATCTATGAATGGAAATATAATATTAAATTTTTTCAAGGAATTCTTTAACATAAGCAAAATATAGATATTGATGTGTTACAAAACTGTTATGACCCGCATTTTTGATAATTGAAAGCTGTCCCTTTAAAGTCAATTCTAATGCTTTTCTTGCAACTATTAGAGGGGCTTCAGTATCCAACTCTCCCCACAAAAATAGTGTGGGTACTACAATTTTAGGTAAATACCTCGATTGATCGAATATAACAGCATTACGCCATATTGCACCTAATCCTGATTTCTCTGCATGTTTGAGTTCTTGAGAGTATAAAGTAGACTTTAATTTTTTTGGAAATATATTTTTAATCGACTTAAAGATTTTATTTTTGATCTGAATATCTTTTTTCGGAAGATATAGGAGCGGAGCACCTGAGAGAATAATTCCTTTTAAGTTACGAGGCTTTTGTGAAGCTATATAAGCTGCGAGTCTTCCACCGAAAGAATGTCCCAAAATTACGATTTTCTCATTCGAATATTTTTTTATATGTAGATTTACCCATGTCGCATAGTCAGGTATACCCCAATCAGAACCCTGTAGAGGTTCTTTTCCAAATCCAGGTAAATCAAAGCTAATAACGCTTTTAACATCTTTTAGTGTTTCAAGTTTGATTTTAAGCATATCAAAGTCTGAAGCTTGCTGTCCCCATCCATGTAAAATAATAATATTCATACTGTTTATTATACGTAAAATTAAAGATAAATCATAAAAACAACAATGCTAAATTTTGAACTATATCTTATAATGTGATAATATTGTGTATTGTAATTTTACTTTAAGGTCACATGAAGACAAAGCTTACATTTTCGAAATTTTTACATCAAACACTAGGTTGGACTATTTCTCAGGGAAGAGCTGTTTTAAATTTCGTAACTATTTTATCACTCCATCCCGGCACACATGAAATTTCACCAGCTCCAAAGTATGTTAGTCAACTTGCCGGTTCTGATAAGGATTCAATTCAAATGGTTTACGGTAAAATCGTTGATAAAACTGCTCAAAAGCGTTTTGGAGCAAGCAATGTAACAGATTTTAGTTATTGGGCATGGCGTTCATGTGCCATAGCAGGATTACAAATGATTCTTGCCGCATGTGTCAATAAGAAATTTCACAAGTCAACAATGCAATTAGTTGAGGAAGCGCTTAGCTTTGGGGGATATAACATTAAAAATGACACTGGATGGTATCATTTGGCACTTATTAAACTGGCCAATAAATATGGAATAAAAGCCCATTCTGAGAAATTTGTGCACTATACGGATATTGTGCTGCACATTATGTCGAATAATTATGTATTGGCTTCACTGACAAGTGATCACGGTGGACATTTACTATTAATCTATGGCTTTACTATTCTAAATGGTCGAGTAGTTTCATTCACGACGCATGATCCAAATGATTACCAACAAAAAGGTGAAGGTAGAGTTTATACATTGGGTGAATTTAACAAATTGTTTACTCGTCGCATAATTGTCTTTAGACAGGGGAAGTAATATTGAATACATCAGTTGGTTATCGATTGATTGGTCTTGGAAATAACGACACTTTGCAAAATCTGAAAAGTATTGAATCCGATCGAATCAACACTTTAATTTGGCAGGAAAGTGTTTGGTACGAGAAAAGTGTGATTCGGAGTGAAATCGATGCGCTCAACAAGGGAGTACTAATTGAAGTTTCAGATGATGGAGATAGATATCGTCTTATCTGGACTTTAAGGACACGTACACAACCAAAATCACTCACACCAAAAGCGTTTATACTTTTATTAGAATTGCTCAATATTTGGTATGAGTCGCTTAAAAACTACGATGGAATTGATAATATATATCTATCAATTTCTTCGTTGTACCGTACTCTGGATCTACAGTCTGAATTGAGCAAAACAACGCACATGGCGTCCACTGGTTTTAGTTCGCACACAACGGGAATGGCATTTGATATACATGCACGTGGGTACTACTCAGGGTACGATCGTCATTCGGTTGTAGCTTTAAGTGAAGAATTTGACCCGCTATACATTAATGTAATAAAGGCCATTTTAGAGAATGCTGAAAAGCAGGGTTTATGTCATGTGATAGTGGAGAAAGGGTATCGTCTTGAAATAGACACAGTTATTGAATACGACGCTTGTTATCATGTTTGCGTCTCGCCAGATTTTTTAACTAAGGCTCGGGATATTTAATCCGAGCCTTTTAATCTTCAAAAAAAACAGGTAAATGATACACTCTGTCTAGGATATTATGAATCAAGTACCTCTTCACACACTAATACAAAATATTCAGATTATTGAGACACATGGGAGTTTACACGTTAATGTCTTAGGTATAACCTCAAATTCAAAGAAAGTTTTATCTAATTTTGCATTTGTTGCTGTGCGCGGACTTACAGTCGATGGTCACAAGTTCATAGACAAGGCCATTGCTGCAGGTGCTATTGTTGTTATTGGCCAAAAACCATTTTTAGAAATTGAGGCATCAAGTATTTCAAAAGTGACATATGTTCAGGTTACAAATTCGAAAGAAGATTTAGGGGTTCTTTGTTCAAATTTCTATGATAATCCTTCAGATAAATTGAAGATAATCGGAGTTACAGGTACCGACGGAAAAACAACTACAAGTCATCTTATATTTTCAATTTTAAAAGCTAGCGGGTTCAAGACAGGTATGATTTCGACGCTTGGTGCTTATATCGAAAGTGAAAAAATAGAAACTGGTCTACATGTAACAAGCCCGGACGCAGAAGATGTGCAATATCTATTGTCACAAATGCGTTTGAATGGGGTTACACATGCTGTTCTTGAAGTAACTTCTCACTCGATTGATCAGGATCGGTTCTCTGGTGTGCACTTTGACGTTTCAGTTATTACAAACATAACTCACGAACACTTGGATTATCACAAAACTTTTGAAAACTATCGTGACACAAAATTAAGATTATTTCTAACATCTGAATATTCAATATTAAATATGGATGATCCATCATTTAATTATTTTAAAGGTAAACTTTTTAATAAAAATGTCTACACATACTCAAAATTAAGAATCGCAGATTATTATTCGACAAACATTGTAAATGACGGGACTATGTCATTTACTTTAAATACAAGTTTAACAAAAGAACATGTTTCAACTAATCTTGTAGGGGAATTCAATATATCAAACTGTCTTGCCGCGGCATCTGCCACACTAAGTATTGGCTGTAGAATATCTACTGTAGTCAATGCACTAAGTGTTTTTATATCGCCAGAAGGTCGTATGGAATTAATACCCAATAATATTGGACTAAAGATAGTAGTAGATTTTGCACATACTCCGAATGCGCTTTTAAATCTTTTAAAAACGCTTAAATCTGAATTGTTAAATGGACACAAGTTGATTGTTGTCTTTGGATGTGCAGGGGAACGTGATAATTCTAAGCGTAAGTTGATGGGAAATGTAGCTGGCGAAATTGCAGATATCTCAGTTGTAACAACTGAGGATCCAAGACATGAATCAGTCGACTTAATTAGCCGTGAAATTATTTCAGGAATAAAAGAGAAAAAAGGTGAATATAAAAGAATTGATGACAGGGGAGATGCTATCTTTCAGGCAATTAATGTTATTGCAATAAGTGGTGATATTGTTGTTGTTTCTGGAAAAGGTCATGAAAAATCAATGTCATTTGATGGAATTGAATATGAATGGTCAGATAAAAAAGCTATCAAAGAAGCACTTAGCCAAAAAGTTTTAAAATTAAAACCGCTTAACTAATTCATTAAATTGTTCACCCCTATCGTATTCATTATTAAACAACCCGAATGAAGCAAACGCAGGACTAAAAAGAATTACATCATCATGTTGGGCAATGTCCACTGATTTATTAAAGCCTTCTTCAAGAGTTGAAACAAAATGTGAAGGAATAGAAAGTGACTCAATAGAAGATTTTATCTTATCTGTTCCTGATCCTGGTATAAGAATTACAGCTTTTACATATTCTGGAATTATTTTAATTAGTGTCGACATATCAATGCTTTTATCCGTTCCTCCCATTAAAAGTACTACGTTTTTGTTTTTTGAAACTGCCTTGAGTCCAGCAATTGTTGCATCTGGCATTGTCGATGTCGTGTCATTAAAAATTTTAATTCCATCTTTTTCTTTAATTAGCTGAAGTCTACCTTCTACACCCGTGAACAATTCAACAGCTGTTTTAATAGTTTCGTCAGGTACTTGAAGCATTCGAGCAGCTGCAATTGAAAGGACTGCATTATATCTGTTATGTTCACCAGGAATATATAAGTTCCATGAATCAGGAAAATTCTGTGAGCCAAAAATACTCAAGCTACTATGAATGTCATTTTTATATTGATTTAAAATAATATCTTTTGCTTGCTCGCCTAAAATAAAAAAATCTGAAGGTTTTTGATTCAAGAAAATATTTGCTTTATCAGAAAGATATTTATGTAGATCATTATTATAATAATTCATGTGATCCGGTAGAAATGTGGTAAAGACTGAAATGTGTGGGGATATTCTGTCTTCGCCAAATCCTTGTAATTGCCACGAATCAAGCTCCAAAACTGCAATATCACCATTTTTTATTTCAGATAGAAATGGAAGTGTTGCAACTCCTTTAATATTCCCACCAAGGAAAATTTTTGCATCACCTAAAATATGTTCAGTATATGCTCTCATAAGTATCTGATAAATTAAGTGTGTTGTTGTGGACTTTCCTCTCGTTCCAGTTATACCAATAATTTTAACCCCGTTCTGCATTGCAATTTTTGAAAAAAGAGCAGAACTCATTTCAATTGGTATCCCTTGTTTTTTTGCTTCAGATATGTGAACTGAATCAAGAGGTACTCCTGCAGACTTCAATATCATGTCTCTATTTTGAAAGTCTTCAATACGATGTTCTCCTAATATAAATTTAATATTTTCGTATTTGCTTAGTTGAATAAGACTTTCTTGAAGTGCTTCTTTGTTTTTTAAGTCTGTAACAATTAAGTCGGCTCCACAATCTGCAAGAAAGGCAGCATCTCCAACACCTCTTCCTAAAACGCCAAGACCCATTAATGTTATTTTTTTGTTTTTAAAATATTTTTTGAAATCCACCATTTGTTTGCAATTACTGTATTTTACAACCACTTCGTGAAAAGTGTAAAATAAGCCTATGGGAAATCCGAGCATTATTACCCTGGCTCTTGGGCTAATTATCTTTTCATTCCTTATAACTTCTATTTTAATAGTTCCTTTTATTGATTTTCTCTTCCGAAAGAAATTTACTCGACAAGTAGAAGGAGGAAAGTCTAGTAAGTCGCTCTTTGATAAATTACATGACAAAAAAGCTGGCACTCCAGTCGGAGGAGGGATTCTTGTAATTGGCGTTGTGGCTGTTTTGTTTATGATACTTATGCCGTTTATTTCCTATGTAGGGATTCATATTCAATCTTCATTTAATTTAAGTCAGGAGCAATTTATTATCATCTTTACGTTTATTTCTTTTGGTGTAGTCGGGTTACTCGATGACTATATAAAGATTTTTGGTAAGCCACAGAAAGGAAATTTAGGGTCTGTTTTTGGACTCTCAAAAATTCAAAAATTTTCTCTCCAATGTGTACTTGCCGGTTTTATTGGGTTTTATTTATATCACTTCGTCGGAATACAGATATTACATGTACCTCTCTTTAACGTGACTATTCACCTCGGGGTGCTTTATATTCCATTTTCTGCATTTGTAATTATTTTTTTTACAAATGCGTTTAACTTTACAGATGGACTTGATGGTCTTGCTTCAGGATTGCTCATGATATATCTCTTTGCATATGTAATTATTGCTGCAGGAAATCTTGATACTCCACTTTTTATCTTTACCGCACTTTGGCTTGGATCCTTAATTTCATTTTTATATTTCAACACATGGCCGGCACGTATTTGGATGGGCGATGCTGGAGCGCTTTCTTTTGGAGCAATGATTGCAGTAATTGGTTTGATTACAGGGAATGTTGCAACTACGTTTGTAATTGGCGGAATTTTTGTAGTTGAGGCTGCTTCTTCATTAATTCAAATTTTGGGATATAAATTTCTGAAACGGAAAATTTTTCCATTGGCACCAATTCATCACGCATTTCTTGCTGGTGGATGGGAGGAACCAAAAATTGTTATTCGTGCCTGGGTTGTTGGAATTATGCTTGCTATTCTCGGCTTGTGGCTTGCTACAATTTAAGGTGTGTTAAAAACGAACTCCGTTGGTGATAAGGTGTTTTTTGGATTAACAATTCTCCTCACGATATTGGGGCTTCTAAGCGTTGCTAATACTTCAGCGCCACTTGCAGTAAGTGCATTCCACGACCCTTTATTTTTTGTAAAACAGCAGTTAGTTTGGGCTGCGCTTGGGTTTGTTGCCTTAATTGTTGCATATATAACTCCGTATACACTCTGGAAAAAGTTTGCACCTCATATATTTGCAGGAACTCTCGTCCTTTTGGTTGCAGTATTAATACCAGGCCTAGGTTCACGATTGTTGGGTGCGCGTAGATGGATTAATCTTGGCCCAGTTAGTTTTCAACCTTCAGAATTTATTAAACTTGCACTTGCTTTGTTTTTTGCATGGATGGCTGAAAAAAAGTATCCGATTAAATATTTCGCGTGGACACTTGCTGCGGTTTCAGGCCTGGTGATGTTGCAGCCAGATCTGGGGACTACTATTACTATAGTACTTGTCGGCTTTGTCCAAATGTTTATCGCCGGGTTTCCATTACTCACATTGGGTATCTTTGGCGCAGGAGGCACACTGGCTGCATTTGTACTGGTCATGACTTCAGGCTATCGTCGAGACCGTTTACTCTCGTTTTTTTCCAGTGAGCATGATCCCACTGGAACGAGTTACCACGTTCGACAAATTTTATTAGCATTAGGTTCTGGAGGGTTGTTTGGAGTAGGTCTTGGTCAATCTAAACAAAAGCAATTATTTTTACCAGAAACAGCAACAGACTCAGTTTTTGCAGTAATATCCGAAGAGCTCGGTTTTGTTGGAGCCTTTTGTTTAATTTTACTACTCACTTATTTCTGTTTGAGAGCATTTAAAATTGCGAAAAATGCCCCAGATCGTTTTTCTCAAATACTCGCAACTGGCATTGCCGCTTGGCTTTCTGGGCAAATGTTTTTAAATATTGCTTCCATGGTCTCGTTAACTCCACTTACAGGAATTCCGCTTCCATTTTTTAGCTACGGAGGTAGTTCACTTACCATGATTTTGCTCTCTGTTGGTATACTATTACAGATTTCACGATATGCTACCCCACAAACGCCAAATTACGGTTCTCTTAACCGGGGGCCACGCCGCCACCACAGCGTTCGCCACAATTGAAGAATTACGAGCTGATGCAGCAGTTGATTGGAACATCTCTTGGATTGGGCCTAAAAGAGCCCTTGAGGGTTCTACTATAAAGCCTTTTGAGTTAGATCTATTTCCAAAGCTTCACGTAACGGTTTATTCGATCACTGCAGGCAAATTACAAAGTAAATTTACCAGGTACACGATACCCGCACTACTCAAAATACCAGTTGGTTTTATTTCGAGTATCATTCTCCTCCGGAAGATTAAGCCGCAAGTGGTGCTTTCATTTGGTGGCTTTGCTGGTGTTCCTGTCGTCTTTGCCGCATATATATTGGGTATACCTATTGTCTTGCACGAACAAACGGTGGCTGCAGGTCTTGCAAACAGAGTTACGGGATTTTTTGCCTCAAAAATTGCTTTGGCTCGCGTCGAAAGTAAACAATTTTTTAATCGGAAGAAATGTGTTGTTATTGGGAACCCCCTCATGAGTGAAGTACTTAGAGTGAAAACAAAGGATTCTTTACCACAAATTCCTACTATTTACGTAACGGGAGGGTCTCGTGGAGCACAACGTATTAATAATCCAGTTTTTGTTTCTCTGCCTAAACTTCTATCGAAATATAAAATAATTCATCAAACAGGCTTGCTTGATTATGAAAAAGCTTTAACGGTGAAATCAAAGTTGGAGAAGCGCTTGCAATCTCGTTATGAAATACATGCATTTATTAATCCTGTTGAAATAGGAAATATTTACAATAAATCATCATTGGTTGTGGGAAGAGCAGGCGCAAATACTGTAAGCGAAGTTTTAAGTTTGGGGATTCCGAGTATATTCATACCGATTCCTTGGACACGGGCTAACGAGCAGACCAAAAATGCTGAGCATGCACAAAAAACTGGAGTTTCAGTTTTGTTGCCTGAGTCGAGGTTAAACCCAGAAATATTTGTTCAAATGGTAAATTCAGTGTTTAAAAAGTGGAACAAGATGTACGAACTAGGAAGAATTCGATTGAATGAAAATATGGATAAAAATGCAGCAAAACGTTTAGTTGCTGTTTTATTGGAACTAATTCCATGAAGCGAGTTTTCTTTGCATTTGGAATTATCTTAGTAGTCATATTACTTGTATGTGTCTTTGTTTTGAAAGTTCGAAATACATCATGCTCAGCGTCTAACTTGACATGTCCATCAGATATTTCAACTGAAGTACATTCCTTTCAAGGAAGACGGCTATTTGGATCTCAAAAAGCACTTCGAAATTTTCTTTCAAATAAGCCTGAAGTGAAATCATTCTCAATTTACACTTCTCCTCTTGGAGATATTTTTATCAATTTAGAACTTAGAAAAGCTGATATTGCACTCTCACCAGAGGGTTCATCTGTCTTTACGCTATATACAAAAGAAGGTGTTGTAGTAAGAGAATCTCCAGGGACTACAGTACCTGTTGTTATATTAAAAGAGCAGCTACCCCCTGAAGCAGTTTCGTTTATTGTGCAACTTTCATGGCAACTTACGACGATACTTCCAGTTCAAGAAATGACTGTTGAAGGTAGCAGCCTCAAGGTTGTGTTACGCGATGGACGATTTGTGCATTATCCATTGTCAGGAGACATCGATTTACTCCTTGGAACGACGCTTGCAACGTTTTCACAGTTGAACCTCACCGACGGAAAACTTATTATAGATAAGAAGGCTACCGAAATTCATGAAATTGATCTTCGGTTCAAGAATCCCGTTTTGCGATAGTATGATACATTAAAACACATGGCTAAACAAAAAATTGTTGCAGGTATAGATATCGGTTCAAGTAAAATTACCACTCTTATTGCTCAGGTAAGCGTGGAACCGATGACATATGAAACTTCAGTCTCCGTAGTTGGAGTATCGAGTACACCAAGTAAAGGTGTAAAAAAAGGTCAAATTGTAAATATAGAAGAAGCAGTTGAATCTATCATTGCTTCTGTTGAAGGTGCAGAACGAATGGCTGGATACAATCTTGACTCTGCTTTTATCTCCGTGGGTGGTGCACATGTCTCTTCTCAAAACTCAACTGGAGTCGTTGCTGTTTCTGATCCTAATGGTGAAGTAAATGCAGCGGATGTGAACCGGGTTATTCAAGCCGCGCGTGCAATTTCAATTCCAGCAGCGAGGCAAGTTATTCATGTCCTCCCACGTGAGTTTATGGTTGATGGTGAGAGGGGAGTGCGTGATCCTGTTGGTATGAGTGGCGTTCGATTAGAGGTTGATACACATCTTATTACTGTCAGTTCAGCCGCTCTCAAGAATGTAACAAAAGCTGTAAACGAAGTAGGAGTCAAAATAAACGATACGGTATTTAGTGCTTTAGCTTCCGCGTATGCAACGCTTTCGGACACTGAAAAGGAACTTGGATGCGTGTTAATTGATATTGGAGCAGGCACGACTTCAATCGCGGCATATGTTGATGGCGCACTTGCTTATTCAGGAGCGCTTCCAGTTGGCGCTCGAAATGTTACAAACGATTTGGCAATAGGTCTTCGTGTCTCTCTCGACACAGCTGAAAACATAAAACTCAAACTTTCCGATAAAAGTTATATGGAAAAAATGCAATCTGGGAATAAAGAAGTGAAACACGAACAGCTTGAAATTTCTGAAACTGGTTCCACAGAAATCAAAAAAGTTGCAAAACGAACGCTTACTGAAGGAATTATTAAGCCACGATTAAATGAAATTTTTAGTATGGTGAGAGCAGAACTTGAAAGAGTTGGCATCGTTCACAAAATACCTTCAGGAGTGATCCTGACAGGTGGAGGTGCACTTACTGTTGGTGTTGAAGATTCAGCGCGAAAAGTGCTTTCAGTGCCTGTGCGAGTGGCCTCGCCAAGTGGAATTTCTGGTCTTATTGACGATATTGTAAATCCACAGTTCGCAACTTCCGTTGGACTAGTTTTGTATGGCGTCAAAATGAATCCAGAGGGCTCTTCTACTCCTTCATTTTCGACCGGAAAATTAAAGGGATTGCCAACTGGTAAAATGTTCGGTAGACTGATAGAGTCAATTCGAGATTTACTGCCGTAAATCTTTCTGCTACACTGCCCGTAGTTATTTGTATATACTATGGCGCTTGTTAAACCCGACGCGAGTCGAATCGCAAAAATAAAAGTTATTGGAGTTGGTGGTGGTGGTGGAAATGCCGTGGCTTCAATGGTCGAAGGAAACACAATAGATGGTGTTGAATTTATTGTGGTCAATACAGATGCACAGGTACTTCTTGATAACACAGCGACAACAAAACTTCAGATTGGAGAAAAACTTACACGCGGACTTGGAGTAGGAGGAAATCCTGAAATTGGTTCTCAAGCTGCAGAAGAATCACAAGAAAAATTAAAAGAATTACTTCAAGATTCTGATATGGTTTTCATCACAGCAGGTATGGGTGGTGGAACTGGGACTGGAGCTTCTCCGGTTGTTGCTCGAATTGCAAAAGAAATTGGAGCATTGACTGTTGGAATTGTTACAAAACCATTTGCTTTTGAAGGAGCAAGACGATCAATTCATGCAGAAGAAGGTATCGAGCGGCTCCGAGATGAAGTAGATACTCTTATCGTTATTCCAAATCAGCGTCTTATGGATGTTGTAGATCGGAAGATGACACTTATTGAAGCATTTAAAATTGTAGATGGTGTATTGGGACAAGCGGTTACTGGAATCGCTGAAATTATTACAACACCAGGGTTGGTTAACGTTGACTTTGCAGACGTTAAGACCATCATGAAGGATGCTGGAACCGCACTGTTGGGAATTGGAGTTGGAGTAGGTGAGAACAGAGCACAAATGGCAGCTCGTGCCGCAATAAGTTCTCCGCTTCTCGATCTTTCAATTGATGGAGCTCGTGGAGTCCTGTTTAATGTAACAGGTGGATCTGATCTTACAATGTATGAGCTTGATGAAGCTGCTCGTATTATTAGTAGTGCGGCAGACCCTGATGCTAACGTCATATTCGGATCAGTTATCAAAGATGATATGTCTGATCAAGTGCGTATTACAGTTGTCGCGACAGGGTTTGATGAGACACAAGCACGTCTTACAAAGTTTTCTCGACCAATGGAGCCAGGTGCGCGTATGGAAGGGGTTATTGCAGAACCAAGAAGCACAATGATGAAAGAACAAAACGAGGAAAGACAAACAGTGGATGAAACACCGCGCAATGTTTTTAGCTCCCCTCAACCAGTTAATCAGGCACAAGAAGAAAAAACTGATGAATTTGGAGATGACTTTGAAATCCCAGCATTTCTTCGAAAAGTTCACTAAATTCGCAAAAGTCCCCATAGTACTTGACATTCGTCCAAAATCTGGTATAGTATGATCAACTCATTGAAAAGGCCTCAAAAGGTCTTGAAGATAGAGCCATGTAAGTGCCCTACGGGGCGGGTTGATTTCTTAAGGAGCAATTTGCGCTCAATCTAGCGGTCAGGGCTTTTAAAAGCACTGCTTCCTTAGGGCACTATCATTTTAGTTCATTTACAGATAAATTTTTGACTTTCTTAATTAATACATGTTTTGTGTGTCGATTAAGGAAGCCAAGCAGAAGTGCTTGTATTCCAAACAAGACGCATTGCGTCACGGTGGGGAAAGCTAGGAGCTTTTCATACGTTTGGTCGTCACCCACAAAGTGAACACATCAAACAATATTGCTTTTCAGTTTATCTGGATAGCGTATGAAGGACTTCGAACTGAGGTGATATATATTGCCAAAGAGTGATTCTCACCGCGCGTAGTTAGCCAATAGCTACCCTGTCCTTCTCTCAAGAATTAAACTTCTTGAAAGAAAATTATTTGAAACTAGAGGGGGGATTTAAGTCCCCCCCTTTTGACTTTCTTAATTAGTGCACCTATCTTGGTGCACTGCTTAAGGGGGCCAAGACTAAACACTTTTAAATTTTTAAAAGTTATTACAAGAGTTTAGTTTTCCCGCAGCCATTGTGGTTGCAGCCCTCTCGTTTTTATCCGTTTTTCATGGAGTTAAGTGGAAGTAAAGTTGCTCTTAATTGAGCTACTGGAAACTTCCTCACAATCGTACTGTTACTTAACATACTTGTAACAGGACGTTATCTTATGTCGTCGGGGCCAGCAGTCGTGCTGGCCCTTTTAATGTCCAAAAATACTTCTTTTGGTGTAAAATAACCTCATTAGTCATGAACAAACATCGACATATGAATATAAATGGTGCATTTTTCAAAACTCTAAAAAAAGCGCTTTTTGAAGAGGTACCTCACAAATGAAACGAATAAGTATTCGAGGTGTTAATATTATTTTCGCTCCGATCATCATTTGCTTGCTGCTCGGTTTTTTGATGCTTCACTCAATTGCACCACAAGTTTTTCCACAATATTACGTTTACATTGTCCTTTCTATTGTCATTTTTTTTGTTTTCTTGAGGACAGATTTTGATACATTAAGCGCTTTTTCTAACTTTTTCTACGTCGGTAGTATCGCTTTGTTAATTCTTCCAATAATCATCGGACAGGTTACTCGGGGAACAATTCGCTGGATTCCAATTGGAGGTTTTAATCTACAGCCAGCTGAAATTGTGCGTCCATTTTTGATACTTTTTTTTGCAAATTATTTTACGACTAGATCGATTACTTTAAAACGTTTCATCATAAGTGTTCCGCTCATGGGTTTGCCGCTAGTTTTAATTTTCCTGCAACCTTCACTCGGTGTTACGCTCCTGACTTCAGCAGGGTTTGCCGGAGTAATATTCTCGCTAAATATCCCTCGAAAATATTATCTTTGGGCTGTTATTGCGTTCATCGTTGCTTCTCCAATCTTTTGGTTATTGTTAGCGCCTTACCAAAAAGCAAGAGTGAATGCCTTGCTTTCGCCCGGAACTGATCCTTCGGGTCAAGGATATAACTCAATTCAGTCTGTTATAGCAGTCGGTTCGGGTATGTTTTCTGGACGTGGATTGGGCAATGGAATTCAAACTCAGCTCTCATTTTTACCTGAAAAGCATACGGATTTTATGTTTGCTGCAATTTCTGAAGAACTCGGTTTTTTCGGTGCTGCAATTGTATTGGCATCGCTTGTCGCAATTCTTTATGGACTAACAAAAATTTTAGAAAAAAGCAGTTCTTCTGTGAAAAGAGCCTACGTCGCTGGCGTCTTCATGACTTTCTTTATGCAAGTTTTTGTACATATGGGAATGAATATGGGAATGCTTCCAATTACTGGTGTTCCGCTACCATTAGTTTCATATGGAGGGTCATCTTTACTCTCAACTGCAGTCCTCCTCGCCCTCGCCTTGCAAGGAGACTCTATTTCAGGTAAAATACAATCCATATAAGCATTACTATGAAATACGCAGTTGTTCGCACACAAGGCCACCAATATCGAGTAGAAGAAGGACAAGATTTCTTGGTTCCAAAAGCTGATGACTTCAATTTTGAAGTTCTTCTTGTTGTGGATGGTGAAAAACTTACTGTTGGTGATCCAATCGTGAAAACTCACAATGTGAGCTTGAAAGTAACCGAGCCTTTGGTTAAGGGTGAAAAAATAAGAGTTTTTAAATATAAAGCAAAATCTCGCTATCGAAAAACAATAGGTTCTCGACCTAAATATACTCAAATTCACGTTGAGACAATTGGATAAGTGTATCAAACTATAAATTAAGATACTCTTGACAGTCGTGAAAAACTTTATTAATCTAAAATAATACTATGTCAACACATAAAGCAGCGGGTAAAACAAAGCAGCACGTAAGTCCTGATGGAAAAAGACTTGGAGTGAAGCGCATGCATTTAGAAACTGTTTCAAGTGGTGAAATTTTAGTTCGACAAAGAGGATCAACATTTCATGCTGGTAAAAATGTGAAAGTTGGACGTGACTTCACTCTTTATGCAGTCTCAGGCGGTTTGGTCCAATTTAGCAAAAAACTGGGGAGAAAATTTGTCTCAGTAGTTTAAGTTAGTTAGTTTTTATTACTTGTCCAATGGCAGAAGAAATTATTCAGATTGCATTAGAAGAACTCCAACCCAATCCGTTGCAGCCTCGCGGAATTATTACCCCTGAAAGTTTAGTAGATCTGGTTGATTCTATTAAAGAACATGGTGTATTAGAGCCACTTGTTATTGCTCGAACTCCTGCTGGATATCAAATTATTGCTGGAGAGCGTAGATGGCGTGCAAGTAAGCTTGCAGGCATGAGCCATGCACCTGCAATCGTTCGTGAGACTACTCCAAAAGGAATGCTTGAGATGGCTATTGTTGAAAACGTACAGAGAGTTGATTTGAATGCACTTGATAGAGCAAAAGGATTTGAACGACTAATGAATGAATTTACGCTTACAACAAGTGAAGTTGCTGTTCGTATCGGAAAGTCTGTTGCGTATGTCAGTAACTCAATGCGTCTTCTTATTCTCCCAGATGCCCTAAAGGATGGATTATTGTCTGGACTCATCACAGAAGGTCATGCACGAGCTTTGTCATCGATTGATGATCCGACCTTGATCATTGAGGCATATAAGCAGGTACTTCGAGAAAGTGCTTCAGTTCGAAGGGCAGAGGAATTAGCACGTCGAATGAAAGCAAAGAGTCAGCAAGCTGTAAAGCCAAAGACTCGAGTAGATGATATGCAAATTGTTTCTGAAGATATGGATAAGATGAAGTCTGAATTGGAAAGTAGACTACGATTCTCACCTGAAGAAGACCCTAAAAATACTGAAGTTAAGCTATCAAGAAGTAAAAGACAAACAAAAATTGTTTTTACATTTTATGGTAGTCTTGAAGATACAGACGCTAAGTTGAATAAGATTTACCAGAGCCTCACAAAAGAGTAATCTTCAGAAGTTTTTAATCGCTTGTAATTTAATTGCCGTTTGGGTTTTTCACTATTCCGGCTTTATTAAGTGGCCAATATATGAGCCATGCTCTACCTGTAATCTTGTCTTTTCCAATAAATCCAATGTTTCTTGAATCAAGTGAGTGCTCTCTGTTGTCTCCTAATACAAAGTACTGATCTTGAGGGACTGTAAGGACTGCACCTTCTTCTGTAAATCGACCAGCAAATGTGTGAAAATCTGATGGAATATATGCCTCTATTACTTCCTTTCCATTTACGAAAACTTTTCCATCTTTAACTGAGACAGAATCACCTGGTATGCCGATAATACGCTTAATAAATTCGTCAACGTAGTCTGGTGGAGCTTTAAAAACAATTACATCACCACGCTGTGGTGTGTGTAGCCGATAACTGATCTTGTCTGTGAGAAGATATTCTGCATCGTGGAAATTCGGTTCCATAGAGCTGCCCTTTATTTTGTGAGGCTGTAGAAGCAAAAGGTAGATGAAAAGAAAAATAGAAATCGCAAAAACTAGGGTTTGTAATATTTCAAAGAAAAACGTACCGAGTTTTTGCATGATTCCCTATTGTATCGGTATGGGTCTCTAGTAGACAAGTGGTATAATCTGATACAATATGGTCGCATAGCTCAGTTGGTTAGAGCGTTCGATTCACATTCGAAAGGTCCCTGGTTCGAATCCAGGTGCGACCACACTATATATGGATACATTCATGCAATCAGCGGCTAATACTCCAGGAGGAATTGGCGATAATCGATACTTAAAAACTTCTCAGTATCAATTTGTGAAAATATTTAGAACTCTTATTGGATGGCTCGGAATTGCAGTTGGTGCTATAGTCACCCTTGTCGTTGATATCCTCAAAGGTATTGCTGGAAAAAGTTAATGACTTCAATTTGAGTACACAACTATTTTGCTCCTCACGTAATATAGTATCTAGCTGTTCATTCAACTCCCTTCTATGCAAAAAAAGATTTTATTTGTAACAAAATATTATTCCCCACATATAGGTGGTGTTGAAACACATCTATCAAAAGTTATTCAAACGCTTACTACCGCAGGTAAATATAAAATTGATGTAGTTACTGAAAGGTATTCACCTAAATTGCCAACTCTGTCGGTAATTAACGATGCTCAAGTTCATAGAATTGATTATATCCATCTTAAATATCTTGGAATCTTATCATTGTGGTATTCATTACTGAAAAAATTAAGACTTTTTTATAATGCAGATATTATTCACATACACGACGTATTTATATGGGTTCTTCCGTTTCGAGCTTTGTTTTTTTGGAAAAGTTTCTATATTACATTTCACGGTTGGGAAGGTGTGTACCCCATTCCACTGAATAGTTATTTACAAAAGCAAATGGCATATAAAATGACGAAGGGAAATATCTCCATAGGCAAATACATTGAAGAAATTTATAAAGTAAAAGCAACTAAAATTTCATATGGAGGTACTGATTGCAATATTATTAAGAAAGTTTTTGAAAAACAAAGGCGAATAATATTTATTGGACGCTTAGAGGAAGATACGGGAGTAAATATTCTATTAGACGCTCTATTAACCTTAAAGAAAAAGTACATTGTCGACTTTTATGGTGATGGGAGATTGAGACAACAGTGCGAAGCAGTTGGAAAGGTGCATGGTTTTACTGCTGATATTCCAAAGATTTTAAAAGCTGCAGATATTTGCTTCTGCGGAGGATATTTAACAGCTTTAGATTCTCTAGCATCATCTGTTCAGACTTGCATAATTTCGCATACTATTGCGCGTAGAATAATTTTCAAATCGGTCCCTTTTTCCGAATTTGTCTTTTTCTGTGATACTCCAAAGGAAATAAAAACTATTTTGACTGCAGGTTCTATTGATATACAAAGCAGTAAAAGAAAACAAGGATATCTTTGGGCAAGAAAGCAGAACTGGACTCATGTCACAGATCAATATTTGAATTTGTGGAAAATAGATTAATTCATATGATCAAAATGTCTGTCGTAGTTACAACTTTGAATGAGCAAAATAGTATTTTGGTGCTCCTTCGTTCTCTTTTGAATCAAACACTCCATCCGTCAGAAATAATTATCGTTGACGGAGGATCGACAGATAAAACAGTAAAGTTGATTAATCAATTCAAAATGAAACATACGGAACTTAACATTCGGTTAATTAATGAAAAGGGGAATATTGCACATGGAAGAAATATTGGTATTCGTAATGCGAAGTCAAATATAATCGCAATGATTGATGCCGGATGCATTGCAGATAAAAATTGGCTTAAGTTTCTCTCAAAACCATTTCTCACTGAGAAACATATTGTTGCCGCAGGTTTCTATATCATGGATGCTGACAATTATTTTGAGAAATCTGTTTCACTCTATTTAGGAGTTACCCCGAATAAGTTTAAACGAACTAATTATTTGCCTTCCGCACGGTCAATTGCTTTTAGTAAATCAGTCTGGAAAAAACTGGGAACGTTTGAGGAAAAGCTATATCTAGCTGGAGAAGATACACTTTTTATATTTAATGCAGTTAAACATAAAATTCCAATAATTAGATGTCCAGATGCGTTGGTTACTTGGCAAGTTCCGCAATCACTCATTCAAATATGTAAGAAGTTTTATTTTTACGCAAAGGGGGATGCCGAAACTGCAATTTGGTGGCATCCAGTGAAAAAATTTCAAACTCACAATATAAAAATTGTGACAATTTACATACGATATTTGTTTTTCATTTCGTTACTTATTCTTTCACTTCTCGGTTTTATTAATCTAATGTTGTTCGTCTTTGTTATTTTCATTTATTTAATGTGGGCAGTGTTGAAACATAGAAGTGAAATCTCTCATGTTTTAATGATAATTTATATACCATTAATTCAAGTTCTTTCTGATATTTGCGTAATGTTAGGGTTTACTTCTGGGATATTCCATAGCTCAACCTAAAAATCTATAATAGAAACATGAGTTATCTAAAGGATTCTGTGCGTGGCGTTTTTTGGATAGGTTCATTTCGGGGGATTACTCGAGCAATGTCTTTATTGAAGACAATCCTTTTAGCGAGACTTCTGTCACCCGCTCAATTTGGAATATTTGGAGTAGTTGCTTTAACAATGTCGCTTTTAGAGGTTTTCACTGAAACTGGCATAAATATTGTTTTGGTTCAACAAAAAGGAAAAGTTCATGAATTCATAGATAGCGCTTGGGTAGTGTCTATCTTTAGAGGGTTTTCAATTGCAGCTGTAATGATTTTTTTTAGTGGACCTGTATCCATTTTTTTTAACATACCAGAGAGTGCGCATCTTATCGTGCTTTGTGCAATAATTCCGATTCTTCGAGGTTTCATTAATCCATCTGAGGTAAATTTTCAAAAGGATTTATTATTTAAGGAAGAGTTTTTATTTAGAACTAGTATCTTTGCAGTCGATGCAACAATATCGATCGTTTTAGCGCTCATATATCGCACTCCAGATAGTCTCGTTTGGGGCCTCATGGCGGGTGCATTTTGTGAGCTAGTTCTCTCACACATTCTTTTAAAACCAAGACCGAAATTCCACTTTCACAAAAAGACAGCAGCCTTTATTGTTAACAGAGGAAAATGGCTTACCTTTAGTGGCATTCTAGATTACTTAATTCAAAATGGTGACAATATTGTTGTTGGTCGTTTACTTGGTGCAACACCCTTAGGTTTGTATCAGATGTCCTACCAAATATCTACACTTCCTGTAACTGAGATAAGTAACATATTATCGAAAGTTGCGTTTCCAATATTCGTAAAAATCTCTGACAATAAAAGAAACCTTATAAAAGCTTACTTCAAAACACTAGGTGTTGTTGTTATTCTTTCAGGTGCACTTTCTCTTGTATTGTTTATTTTTACAACTCCTCTTGTGAATCTCATATTGGGTGACAAATGGTTATCAATAATACCAACACTTAAGGTCTTAGCAGTTTTTGCATTTACAAAATCTATTGTATTGTCTTCTTATTCATTTTTGCTTTCGATAGAACGGCAGGAAGCTATTAGTATTATTCCTTTTGTTGGTTTTGTTGCAATGTTTTCTTGCATAGTTCCTCTTGTAAATATGTATGGAATGTCAGGAGCCGCTGTTTCTGCTTTAATTGGAGCAATATGTTCTCTAGCTGCAGCTTTTTACTTTATATCTAAGGAATCGAGGAATCTAGCGGTCTTTAATCCTTCTGAAGAATGAAAACCCTTCCAATTACGGCAATAATACTCACAAAAAATGAGCAAAGATTCGTTTATAACTGCTTAAAATCTGTTTCATTCTGTAATGAAATAATTATTATTGATGATAATTCTACAGATAAGACCACCTATATCGCAAAAAAATTAGGTGCAGAAGTTTTTAAACGAGATTTAAACGGGGATTTTGCAAGTCAAAGAAACTACGGTTTAAAAAAAGCAAGAAACAATTGGGTTTTGTTTCTTGATGCTGATGAAGAAGTTTCAAAACCTCTTGCCTACGAAATTCTAAATTTATTTAGTTCAGATACATTAGAATCAGGCTATTTCTTACGAAGAGTAGATATTCTTTGGAATAAGAAAATTTCGCACGGGGAATTGGGAACATACGGCAAATTTGGTAACGGATATCTATTACGATTAGCTCGAAAAGATGCTGGAAACTGGGAACGTAAAATTCACGAAAAATGGATCGTGAAAGGAATTACAACTAAACTGAAAAGTGAATTGTTACATTTTCCACACGAAACATACGATGAGTTTCTGAAGGATGTCTCAGATAGAGCAAAGATTCACGCGATTGAATTGAAAAAAGAGCACAAACATTCCAATGTATTTAAAATTATAGTGTGGCCGATTGGTAAGTTTTTATATAATTTTCTTTTTAAAGCGGGCTTTTTGGATGGTATTCAGGGATTTGTTTTAGCAATGACAATGAGTTTACATTCATTTATCGCATGGACCTATTTATGGATATTACAAAAAGAATAAAGATAAAAAAGCTAATTTTAGTTCTATATATGGGACTATTTCCATTTGGACAGGTTCCAATGTTGCTTTTAAACTTTCTTTTACACAACAGTTTTTCTCTTCATCCAACAGACTTCTTGATTTTTCTTTATGTAGTAATAACACTCGTATCCACCCCAAAACTTCTAAATATTTTTTTGCGCACTTACATTTTTAAAATGCTTTGTGTTTTAACTTTCAGTTTTTTGGTAGGAGTCTTTGTATTCAACTTGTTTAGTATCACCGGGGTCTTATATTTATTAAGACTAACTTTCTACTTTTTGTTCGCATTTTTACTTTGGACTGAGCGGCCATTCAGCAAACAAGAACTGCGTTACTTTTTGATTATTACAGCGCTATTCATTAGTCTCATTGGACTATTCCAATATTTTTTTGTGCCTGATACACGCTTTTTAAAAATCCTTGGATGGGATGATCACTATTATCGATTAATCTCTACATTTTTAGACCCTGCATATACTGCAATTTTATTGGTCTTTTCAATTTTATATGTTTTGTTTGGCTTGAAAACTAAAAAGATAATCTTAAAATATATCATCCTTACGCCTTTAATCGCATCTTTGTTATTAACATATTCACGTTCTGGATACTTAGCTTTTGGTGTGGGAATCTTTATCTTTGTTTTATACAAGCGCGGTGCATTTATAAAACATATGATTCTTATTGCATTCTTTTTAGCAATGTTTGGAATTCTTCCCAAACAGAGTGGAGGAGAAGGTGTAAATTTAACGCGGACAGCATCCATATTTTTTAAAGCTGAAAATATAAAACAAACATTTCAAATTTGGGAGAAAAGCCCTGTTTTTGGAGTAGGTTATGACAATATTTGTAAAGCAAGAAATAGTATCATTGCTCTTGATATGAGAACAGAAATATATTCGCATTCTTGCTCGGGTGCTGATAATAGTATTTTATTTGTACTAGCGACAGGAGGTATTGCTAGTTTACTCAGTATTTCGATCGGAGTGGTATCCGCTTATAAAAAAATACACACACCGCTTTTCCTGTCTGTTTTAATGGCACTATTTGTGCATACTCAGTTTACAAACACATTGTTTTACCCATGGGTTTTTGTTTGGCTGTTATTTCTGGGGCTTGAACAAACAACTAAGGATTATATGTGATATGTCTTTGATCTTGTGTTGTGTTTCCTGCTCTATCTGTCGCAATAACAGTAAATTCGTTGTCTCCGTCATTTAAGGTAAATTGAATGCTAAATTGACCATTTCCGCTCACAATTGCTATCCGATCATTTATTCGAACAGTCGAATCTTGATCAGTTGTACCTTCAATTGAAACAGATTGTTCTTTTTTTCCGTTCTTAATAGAATTATCCTCAGGTGCTGATATCGAAAGTGTCGGCGCTGTTGTGTCGAGTGTAACCACAGCAGAAACTTCTTGGCTTGTATTTCCTTGTAAATCAACCACTTGAGCTTTCATATTATTTTCTCCTTCGTTCAGTGAAAATGCAGTTGCCCAGACTCCTTGCGCGTTTGAGACAATATCTTGTTTTTGACCATTTAAAGTAAGTCGTACAGTCAGACCAGATGGAGCAGCTCCTTGTATAGTAATAATTTTTTGGTTTGTGATTTCAGGAAGGGAGTTTATTTGAGCTGGTGCAACAAGTGAAGAATTACTTTGTTGTTGAACATCCTTGGTGCTCGTGATTAATCCAGTGACACTGGTCACAATTTGAGTACCGAATCGTGTTAGACCGAAGAGAATAGCCGCAGTGAGCACTATATAAAGAAGGGCAGACCGAAGTGCCTGTCTTCGCTCATACTTTACCAGTCGTGAGGAAGCCGCCATATTTAAAATAGTATAACAAATCTAAATGAGTTACGTGAGCCGACGGGTGGAATTGAACCACCGACCTCTGCTTTACGAAAGCACTGCTCTACCCCTGAGCTACGTCGGCAAGTGATGCATATTATATCAAAATTTTTCCTCTTGACATCCATATCACAAAAAAGTCATATTTAATTATGACATTAAAGAAAAAGACAACTTCTTCAAAGACTGTGAAGACTATGCCCAAAGCTAAAATTGTAAAAAACAACAATTCTCTATTCATGCTTGCACTTGCATGTGGAGTATTAGTAGCTTCGTATACTGTATTTCATCGAGTCTCTAATGTGTACCCTGCTATGAACCCCGCAACTATGCCATCTCAAAATGTTGAAATGGGAATGATGGAAGGTAATACATTAACGCTTCAACTTAACGAGCAAAACAATTCAGGTGAATATGGAAATGCTGTATTGACTGAGGAAAATGGAAAAACAAAAGTACACATAGACATTAAAGGTGCTCCAAAAGGTATTTCTCAACCTGCACATATTCACGTTGGATCGTGTATTGCACTTGGTGATGTTAAATATCCTCTTACAAATGTTGTGAATGGAACTTCTGATACTGTTTTGAATATTAGTCTTCAGGACATGGAAAAAGAAGGTTCTTTAGCACTTAATGTTCACAAATCTGTGCCTCTTGTAAAGCAGTACGTTTCTTGCGGTAACGTAGAATAAAAAGCTGTTAACTTCATATTTTCAATAAAGCCATCACTACGATATAATGTCTTGTTTGCTTATGCGGGTATGGTGAAGTGGTATCACGAATCCTTCCCAAGGATTAGTTGCGAATTCGATTTTCGCTACCCGCTCAGATCTTTTCAATCTTCTATCGAGGTATTTGAAGTACGTTTCCTGCATGTATCACTCCAGGATGTGAAAGCTTGTTAGCTTGTGCAATTTTAGTCCACTTATATCCATTGCCATATGCTTTTACTGCAATCTCCCAAAGGTTATCGCCATGAACTACTGTGTACGAGTCTCCTTCAATTTGAGCTGTTTTGTCAGTTCCACTTATTGCGATACCACCTTTTGTCGTTGGTGCAATAGATTCCATTGGTGTTGCTGTCACTTCACTAGTTGGTGTCTCTGTGACCATGGCAACAGGAGATGCTGAGGTTGTAGCTTCTGCAACTGCTTCAACAGTCATCGTCTTGGCACTCACCTCAGGGATTGTAAGAACTTGTCCCTTTGTAATAATGGATGCGTCACTTAATTTATTTGCCTTTTGAATATCTACCCAGTTGTAACCAGATTTATAGTATTTTTCTGCAATAGACCAAAGTGTTTCACCTGATTGTACAGTGTGGCTTGCTGGAAGTTTGATTGCTGTTTGTTCGGTTGATGAACCTCCTGCTGGAAGTGTAGTACCAGCGTCTTCTATATTTCTAAAGTAATTTATGACAAGAAAACCTACGATGACAATAACGGCAGCGCCTAAGAGCATGCTGATATTGTTTTCATTTAGTTTGAAACTTTTCAATATATTCTTCATGTTTAATCAAATAAACTGTCTGCTTTGATACGCAAAACAACAGTTTTACAGTTGCCCTGAATGTAAAGCAGGTGAAGTCTCTTGTCAAGAGGGGAGAAGAAAATTACAAAAAAAGTTGGGTACACATAAAATACATGTGTACCCAATTGGTGGTGAGCCTGCCACACAGGACCTGCGTGTTTTCTGTGTTGTGCTCTGCAGATTGGGTTACGACCAGCACTAGTAAGTCACTTGGAACCTTATCCTTACGCAGTCGGGAAGTAGTGACTTTAGCTGTCCAGCATCAGTTTGTTGAGCTTTCCGTTTAACTACACAGAAGGACAGAAACTGGCCATATCTCCATCTCAAACTGGGTAATTCTAACTCAATGAAATTCATCTTTCAAGAATAAAAAGGTGTTTCTCAATGGATTTTTAAGACAATTCAAAAAGCTCATTGGCATTTTTGTCAAAATGCAGCGAGTTATAACATGGCGTACTGCCCACCTTATAGCGGAGATATCAAATTCGTATGAATATTATTTTCTGTTAACTGAAGTCAATGAAGAATATATTCTTCTGCGGGATGGAAGGGACTCGAACCCTCGACCTCTTCCGTGACAGGGAAGCGCTCTAACCAACTGAGCTACCACCCCAAAGGGGGATGCGAGTATTATACCTCAGCTTGCGCTGAGCAGCAACGATTGAGTAATATAGATAAAAGTGACTAAAGAAATAAACAACATATTAATTGCAGAACTCCTTCGTGATGTTGCGGCTTCATATCAGATTTTGGATGAAGACAGATACCGTTTCCAAATTATCGCGTATCAACGTGCTGCAGATGGAATTGAAAAATTGAGCTCAGAAGTAAAGGACTATTATGATGAAAATAAACTTCATGAAATTCCTGGGGTTGGTAAAAGTATTGCAGCACACCTAAAAGAACTCTTTGAAACTGGTAAATCAACACACTTTGAAGACATGCTTGGTAAGCTACCAAAGGCAGTTTTTGTTTTGATGAAAGTTCCGGGGATTGGTCCCAAAAAAGCATTTAGGCTTTCAAATGAATTCAAATTATCAGCTGAATCTCCTCTAAAAGAATTACTCGATTTAGCTCAGAAAGATAAAATTGCGCAACTTGATGGTTTTGGAGAGGAATCACAGAAAGATATTATCGAGGGAATACAAGAATATTTAGTTAAGCCACCTGAACGGGCGCTTCTCATCGATGCGAATGATATTGCAAACGAGCTCACAGAATGGCTTTCTGTTGTGCCTGGTGTGATTGCTGTAAATACGTTAGGAAGTTTAAGGCGACGAGCTTCAACTGTTGGAGATATTGATATTTCGGTCTCTTCATTAAATGCAGAGCCGGTATTCGATAAATTAGTACAGTTCCCTCGAATCCACCGTGTAATTGAGCGTGGTGAGCATAGTTGCTCAATTCTTTTACCGGGTAGTGTTCAAATAGATGTTATGGTTCAACCGCCAGTTGCATATGGTTCACTTCTACAGCATTTCACAGGTAGTAAGCATCACAATGTGGCTCTTCGTGAATACGCACTTAAGAAAAACTTAAGCCTTTCTGAGTATGGTATTAAAAGCACAAATGCTGAGTTTAATAAAAAACATAAGGACAATTACAATGAAAGACTTAATTTGTACCAATTTTCAGACGAAGTTAAGTTTTATAACGCACTCGACCTCGACTTCGTACCTCCTGAGTTACGCGAGGATACGGGAGAAATACAATCCACGATATTACACAATTTGCCGTCACTAGTGGAATTGTCAGATATAAAGGGCGACCTTCAGATGCATTCTGATTTTGATATTGAAACAAGTCATGACATTGGTCAAAGCTCTATGCGTGAAATTTCTCATAAAGCTATAGAGATGGGATATGAATATATTGCTTTTACTGAACACAATCCAAGTCAAAAAGGACACACTCCAAACCAGATGGTGGACCTCTTGGAGAAGAAAAGAGAAGCTGTTGCGAAGTTAAATTTTGAGCTTGTGAAAACTGTGAAAAGCCAGAGTAACAAAAATACTCGAGTCTTTAAAGTATTCAATAGTTTAGAGGTAGATATACTTCCAACGGGAAGGCTTGCTGTTTCTGATCGAGCACTTGAAATTCTAGATTTTGCCTTAGTGTCAATTCACAGTAGCTTTAAGCAAAATAAAACTGTTGCAACCAGGAGAGTTTTAGAGGCGCTCTCAATTCCAAACGTAAAAATATTCGCACATCCAACTGGACGGCTGTTGAACAAGAGAGAAGGGGTAAATCTCGACTGGGATTTAATTTTTGACTATGTTTTGAAAAACAACAAATGGATCGAAATAAATGCTGATCCACATAGACTTGATTTGCCAGACGTTTTGATAAAAGAAGCGGTGAAAAGAGGTGTGAAAATGACATTGGGTACAGATTCACATCATGTCGACGGCCTGCAAAATATGAAATACGGGGTATGGAATGCACGTCGTGGTTGGGCAGAAAAGAAAGATATTATAAATACTTCCTCCCTATCAGACTTCGAACATATGATAAGATAGATAACGATGGAGGTGATTGTATGGCATTATTAATAATTATTGGCCTCGTAGCTATTGTTGGCTTCTGGGGTATTTCTACTTATAACTTCTTTGTATCAAGTAAAGCTCGAATTGCTGCTGCTATTCAAGAAATTGGAAACCAGTTGAAGCGTCAAGCTGACCTAATTCCAAACTTGGAGGCTGCTGCTAAAGGGTATTTGACTCACGAAAAAGAAATTTTTGTTGCTCTTACTGATGCACGAAAAGACGTAACCGCAGCTGTCAAATCTGGGAATATTCAAGAAATGTCTGATGCAGGAAGTAAGTTTGCACAGCTTTTGCCTCAAATTCGTGTTGCTGTTGAAAGTAATCCTGAGATTAAAGGAACGGAAGTTGTTACACCTTTAATGGACGAATTACGAGACACTGCAGACAAAATAATGTATTCTCGCAGACTGTTGATCGACTTAAGTGCTGATTATAACGTAAAGCGAGTTACTTTCCCGAGTAGTATTGTTGCAAACATGTTTAAAGTTGATGAGATAAAAGGTATGGTCATGGAAAATGAAGCTGACGCGAATAGCGTGAGTGCTGGAGACATGAAGACACCTAAAGTTTCTTTGTAAGTAACATGAAAAATATTTATGAGGTTCAGTCTGCTAACAAGTGGAAGAGTTTTTTTGTTGTAGCATTTTTCTTTCTGTTTGTTACAACAAGCGTATATGTGCTAAGCCAAGCAATGTCTTATTATCTAGGGTTTGAACCTGGAGGATTAGGCAGTGTTGGTTTAGCCTTTATCGTGTCTGGAGGTTTGAGTTTTGGTTCTTATTGGTGGAGCGATAAAATTGTTCTTGGTTTAAGTGGTGCACACCCCGCAAATAGAAAGCAATATTTTGATTTTTACACAGTCACAGAAAATCTTGCGATCGCAACAGGGATACCAATGCCTGCGCTCTACGTAATAGAGGACACAGCACCGAATGCATTTGCAACAGGACGCGATCCACAGCACGCAGCTGTTTGTGCAACAACAGGCATACTTCAAATGCTCAATAGAACCGAACTTGAAGGAGTAATTGCACACGAACTTACACATGTCAGAAATTACGATACAAGACTTATGTCTGTGGTTTCTGTTATGGTAGGTTCCTTAGCACTTCTTGCTGATTGGTTACTTCGAATTAGTTTCTGGGGAGGAGGGCGTCGGAGATCAAACGATGATGAGGGAGGACAGATGGGTGGACTCATTATGATTTTAGGACTAGTTTTTGCAATTTTATCTCCAATTATCGCAACGCTTATTCAACTCGCAATTTCAAGACGTCGTGAATTTATGGCAGACGCAGGTTCGGTTGCAATTACCAGACAACCGAGCGGTCTTATTTCTGCTTTGAAGAAAATTTCGGCAGACTCTGAACCACTTGAAGCTGCTAACAAAGCAACCGCTCATTTATATATTGTGAATCCATTTAAAGAAGGTGATAAGCGAGCAGTGAACTGGCTTTCAGGTCTTTTTAATACTCATCCGCCTATTGGAGACAGAATAAAAGCACTTCAGGCGATGGCATAAAAATAAGGGAGCCAGATTGGCTCCCCATGTGTGTTCAAGACTTCATATGGTCAAATCAGAAGCAGTGGCATGAAAATTAACGTTGGTTGTTGGTCAGCGCTAGTCATGATAACCAAAACGATAACTAAGCTTAAGTTAAGTTCCAATAACCATTGTTGAATCTGAGCTGGGAGCTTTAGAGCATAGCTCTCTTGACCTGACTCAACTTGCACACCCTTTCTCTCTAAAGAATGATATGCATCCGGTCGAAATTCTGCTTGCATTCTGGCCTCAAATACCACAATAGCTGAATTTGGATTCACAACGTTGACTGTAAAGCTTCGTCCCAACGGATCTTTGGAAAAACTATCTTGCATTAACCCACTCATATTTTCAGGCCTTCTAATCAAGAACAGTTAGTAATTATATCTATCATTGGCAGTCTTGACATGTAAGTGCCAAAGTGGCATTATAAATATATGAACGAAAATAATCCTCAACGTATCATTATAGATACACCAAAAGAAGAGGGGCCATTTTTACCAAAGTATTCAATTAACTTAACTGAAAAGGCAAAATCTTCAAAGTTAGACCCAGTAATTGGACGCGATACTGAAGTTCGACGAGTTATGCAAATACTTTCGAGACGGACGAAAAACAATCCTGTATTAATAGGAGATCCGGGGGTTGGCAAAACTGCAATAGTAGAAGGGCTTGCACAGCGGATTGTTGCGGGAGATGTACCAGAGTCACTTAAAGACAAGGATTTGATGATGCTAGATATTGCTTCCCTTTTGGCTGGAGCTAAGTTCAGGGGAGAATTTGAGGAACGTCTAAAAAATGTAGTAAAAGAAGTTGAAGAATCTTCAAATCAATATATTTTGTTTATTGATGAGTTGCATACGCTTGTTGGTGCTGGTAGTTCTGAGGGTGCGGTTGATGCTGCAAACATATTAAAACCATCTTTAGCAAGGGGAACGTTACGGGTGATTGGTGCAACAACAATTGATGAATATAGAAAGTATATTGAAAAAGACGCTGCACTCGAGCGACGATTTCAACCGGTTTATGTGGGAGAGCCGAGCCTAGAAGATACAATTGCAATATTACGAGGTATAAAAGAAAAGTATGAACTTCATCACGGAATTCGTATTACCGATGATGCGGTTGTTTCTGCAGCAAAACTAGCAACTCGCTATATTCAAGACCGTTTTTTGCCAGATAAAGCAATAGATTTACTCGATGAGGCAACAAGTGCCCTAAAGATTGAAACAGAAAGCAGTCCTGCAGATTTAGATCTTAAAAAACGAAAAATAACACAGCTTGAAATTGAACTCACTGCATTAAAAAGAGAGAAAGGACCACAAGTTGAAGCAAGAAGAAATGAAATGAAGGAGCGAATTGCTGAATTAAAAAGTGAGTCCAAAGAACTTGATGCCTCGTGGCAATTACAAAAACAAATTATTGCAAATATTCAGGGGAATCGAAAAAAAATTGATACGCTAAAGGTAGAATTAGAAAAAGCTGAACGTGAGGTTGACCTCAATAAAGCAGCCGAAATCAAATATGGGAAAATACCCGCACTCCAAGCAACTTTAAAAGCTGCTGAAGATGAATGGCAAAATGTTCCTGTCAATAAAAGAATACTTCGTGAAGAGGTGACTGAAGATGATATTGCGGCTGTTGTTGCTCGTTGGACAGGTATTCCTGTCTCAAAATTGCTTTCGAGTGAAAGTGAAAAGCTCGTGCATTTGGAAGATGAATTATCAAAGCGAGTAGTAGGACAAGAAGAAGGACTTTCTGTCCTAGCGCGTGCAATTCGCAGAAGTAGAGCTGGATTAAGCTTAAAAAAAGGGCCAATTGGTAGCTTTTTATTCTTAGGGCCAACAGGGGTCGGAAAAACAGAAACAGCAAAAGCCCTTGCCTTTTACTTAATGGGGAGCGAAGAAAATATGGTGAGAATTGATATGAGTGAATATACAGAAGAGCATTCTGTCTCACGTCTTGTTGGTGCACCACCAGGATATGTTGGATACGAACAAGGAGGTCAACTCACTGAATCAGTTAGACGTCGCCCTTATTCGGTTATCCTCTTAGATGAAATTGAAAAGGCACATCCAACAATTTTTAACTTGCTATTGCAAGTGTTGGATGACGGCAGGCTGACAGATGGCAAAGGTCGCGTTGTTAGCTTTAAAAACACAGTGATTATTATGACGAGTAATCTAGGCAGTCAATTGATTCGTGAAAAGGCGCGTGAAAATTCGAATAGTCTTAAAGAAGAATTAAATCTATTATTAAATAAAACTTTTAAGCCAGAGTTTTTAAATAGACTAGATGCGGTCGTTGTATATAAGCCGTTGAAACTTGAAGACATGGATAAAATTGTGAATATCATTTTAAATGAGGCGTCAAAAGCGTTAGATGATCAAAATATACAATTAAAAGTAAACGAGGATGCTCGAAAGTATCTAGCTAAGAAAGGTTATGACCCAATATTTGGAGCACGTCCACTTCGAAGACTTATTGAAACAGAGCTATTAGACCAAGTTTCACTTTTTATTATTGAGAATAAAATAGCGTCAGGGGACGAGGTTTTGGTTACAGTACAAAATAATACACTTCGGGTAGAACCCAAATTGAAAAACTGAGCCCGGCAAGCTACTATATGCTATGGCTGTAACAGAAGACGAAGTACTTCATTTGGCAAAACTTGCCAGACTTAATTTGAGCTCTAGTGATGTCTCAAATTTTGTAGATCAGCTTTCTCCAATTGTTGATTATTTTAAAGAGCTGAATGAAGTGGATACAGATGGCGTTAATGAAACAAGTCAAACAACTGGACTAACTGACGTATTTAGAGCTGATAATGTAGATGTTATTCGAAACTTATCTCAAGAAAAAGCACTTTCTGAAGCAAAAAACACAAGTAATGGATTTTTTGTAGTTCCTGCAATCCTTAATAAAGAATAAGCTTATGAAAATACCTTCTACTATTATTGAACTTCATGAGGACTTGAAAAACAAAAAATACACTTGTGTTGAATTAGTTGAACATTATTTGGGAAAAATAAATTCTCAAAATAAAGCCTTGAATGCTTTTTTAACTATTACAGATAATGAAGCGTTTAAAAAAGCCAAAGAGTTAGATCGCATAATTCTAGACAATCCGAAAGCTTTCGACGAATTTCCGTTACTTGGGGTCGTAATGTCACTTAAAGATATTTATTTGACCGAAGGTATACGAACAACTGCTGCATCGAAAGTGTTGGAAAATTATATGCCTCAATATTCTGGCACTGTGGTTCACCGGCTTGAATCTGCTGGTGTAATTGTTATTGGAAAAGCAAATTGTGATGCATGGGCGCATGGAGCAAGTGGCGAAAATTCAGATTTTGGTCCTACTAAGAATCCGTGGAACATTGAATATGTGCCAGGCGGTTCTTCAAGCGGTTCTGCTGTTTCGGTTTCTGCGGGCATGACGTTTGCGTCGATGGGTACTGATACTGGAGGTTCAATTCGACTACCTGCAAGTTTTACAAATCTTGTTGGCTTTAAACCAACATACGGGGTTGTCTCTCGGTATGGAGTAATTTCCATGGCAAGCTCACTTGATAGTATGGGACATTTCACAAAAACAGTAGAAGACAGTGAGCGAATTTTTAATGTAACTCGTGGAGTTGATGGATTTGATAGCACAGTTGTAGATCACGCTTATAAAGCTGAAAACATAAACAAAAAGTTTAAAATTGGAATCCCGAAAGAGTATTTTGCGAAAGGACTAGACCCAGAAATTGAATCTAAAGTGATGAATGCTGCAAAGGAGTTTGAAAAAATGGGAGTTGAGCTTATAAACATTTCACTACCGCACACAAAATACGCAATTTCAGTCTATTACATCGTTCAACCTGCTGAAGTGTCCTCAAACTTAGGAAGATTTGACGGTATTCGATATGGAAATGACAGAGAGTCTTTTGGCTCAGAGGCGAAACGCAGAATCATGCTTGGCACATATGTTCTATCAAGCGGTTATTATGACGCATACTATGGAAAGGCAATGAAGGTTCGAAGTTTAGTTATAAATGATTTTGACGAAGCTTTTTCCACTGTTGATGCAATTTTAGCTCCAGTTTCACCAAGTCTTCCTTTCAAGATTGGTCAAAAAGTAAATGATCCATTGCAAATGTATTTAGCTGATATTTATACAGTCGCAGCCAATTTGGCAGGAATTCCAGGTCTTTCTCTTCCAGGCGGATTTAGCGAAAGCGGGCTTCCGATTGGATTTCAGCTACTTGGGAAACGATTTAGTGAATCAACTCTTTTTGATCTTGGTAAAAAATACCAAGCTGTAACGAACTGGCATGATCAAAACCCATTATGAAAAATTTACTAAAAAATAAATATTTTTTGTTTCTGTTTGGCTCACAGGTTTCAAGTCTATTAACTATTAACTTATTGAATTTTTTAGTAATTGTTCATATCTTTGAGCAAACCAATTCGAGTATTGCATCTTCATTTATCTGGGTAGCATATGCAATTCCTGCAGTAATTGTTGGTCCGTTTGCAGCTGCCGCAGTAGATATATTTGATCGCAGAAAAATTTTGATATTCAGCAATTTTGGCCAGGCAATTATTGTTTTTTCATATGCGTTCTTTTATTCTAGATTTTTATATTTGTCTTACGGGGTAATTGCCGTGTATTCGCTTATAAATCAGCTGTATGTACCTGCTGAAACTGCATATCTGACAAAAGTGGTAAAGAAAGATGATTTGGTAGCGGCAAATAGTGTGTTTTTCGTGTCACAGCAGTGTGCCACTATCGTGGCGTTTGGTTTAGCTGGAGTTGCAAATGAAACGCTCGGGTTTAAGGTAACTGCAATTGTTGCTTCGTTGTTTTTATTTGCAGCAACATTTGCAACTTTTTTACTTCCTAAACAAGTTACAAAAAGTGTTGTTCATGGTGGAAATTGGGAATCCAAGGTTTGGAAGTTTTTAGAACATATGAAGGATGGATTTTTATTTATCAGAAACACTCCAGCAATTCTGTATCCGTTCTTATTCCTCGTTTGGCTTCAAGTTTCAATGTCGGTTCTTGTTGTTAACTTACCTGCCATTGCTACAGAAATTGTACACACGAAGCCTGCACTCGCTGGACCGTTGGTTGTTCTTCCGGCAGGAGTTGGGGCAATCTTAGGAACATTCTTAGTTACAAAACTTGCTCAAAAGAAGTTTAGGAAACAACAAGTTATTCAGTCTGGTCTTATTACACTAACAAGTGCATTTTTAGGAGTTTCAATCTTGCTTCCAATTTTGCCTTTTTGGATTGGAAGATTTTTGTTAGTGGTACTCTTTGTCGCAGCGGGTGCAGCTTTTGTTTCTACACTTGTTCCTACAATTACTTTTCTGCAAGAAAAAACACCAAAAGAAATGGCTGGACGTGTGTTTGGCAACTTCTGGTTTGTAACCACAGCATTTACTGTGTTGCCAGTTATTTTTGCCGCAACAATAACAGAACTTCTTGGAGCGCGCCTTATGCTTTTAGGACTTGGCCTTACAACACTTGCCGTGTACCTTATCTCTGAATATTATATTATGCGTAAACAGATTATCTCTAACTAATGGCAACATACACTCCTATTATTGGTCTTGAAGTTCATATTGAGCAAAATACAAAAACAAAAATGTTTTGTGGTTGCTCTGCGGAACATTTCTTGGTCACCCCAAATACGAACACCTGTCCTGTTTGTCTTGGGCTCCCCGGAGCATTGCCATATGCAAATGAAAATGCAATTGAAAACACGATAAAACTAGGTCTCGCATTTGGGTGTGAAATTTCAAAATTTAGTAAGTTTGACCGTAAACACTATTTCTATCCAGATCTTCCAAAAGCATTTCAAACTAGCCAATATGATTTACCCTTTTGTACGACTGGTGCATTCGGAGATATTCGAATAACGCGGATTCACTTAGAAGAAGACACTGCAAAACTTCAGCATACGACACTAAATGGTGAGAAAGTGAGTTTGGTTGATTTTAATAGAAGTGGAGTGCCACTTATTGAAATGGTAACGGAACCTGACTTTCACGATGCTCAAAGTGTGGACGAATTTTTAAAACAAGTTCAACTCATTGTCCGATATCTGGGAATTTCTACGGCTGACATGGAAAAAGGTTCTATGCGTCTTGAAGCTAATATTTCAGTTACAGATAAACAAGCGCCTTTTACTGAATTACCAAATTACAAAGTAGAGCTTAAAAACATTAATTCATTTCGATTCTTAAAAAAAGCTTTAGAGGCTGAAATTGCACGCCAAACTGAAGCATTAGAAAATGGAGAGAAACTTATACAAGAAACACGAGGCTTCGATGAAAAAACAGGGATAACTCGTTCTCAACGAATTAAAGAAACATCGAGCGATTACAGATATTTCCCTGAACCAGATCTGCCACCAATTATAATTACTGAAAATGATATATCTTCACTTCGAATGCAAATACCTGAATTGCCTGAAGCAAAAAGAAAAAGGTTTGCTAGTGAATATGATTTAAGCCGAGAATTTGTTGAAGTATTGGTAAATGATCTTGATCGGGCGAAATATTTCGAAACAGCTGTGGAAGAAGCTAAAAAGGTGCAACTTACCCCAAAGTTCATAGCGAATGCGATGGTTAATTTGAAGTTTGATGAAAACAGATTACCAGCAGAACTGATAGTGAAACTTTATGAAGAAACAAAAGTTGAATATGCAAGCCACGAGGAAGCAGAAGCTGCAATTCACAAAGTATTTATGGGAAATATTGATGCTGTAGAAAAATATAAAAATGGAAAAGTGGAAATCATAGGGTTTTTGATTGGGCAAACACAAAGAGAATTAAAAGGTAAGGGTGATCCAAAGGTATTACCTGGATTAATTACTTCACTTTTGCAAAAAAAGTAGTTTATAATTCTTTCATCGGTTAATATTTTTAGGAGCGCTCAGTGACAATTCAACAGCTCAGCAAATATCGAAATATTCGATGGTGCATGAAGCATTGGATGAGGCGCAGACGATCTCGATAAATAATAGTCCGTGGGTGAAGCTAAAACTTCACCCTTAATTTTGCTGATAACGTCTAATGAGGCCGACGACTTTCCCTTGAATAGTTACATTTTTAACAAAAATTGGGCTCATTGTTGAATTTGCTGGCTCTAGTCGAACTCTCGTGGCTTCCTTATAATAACGCTTTAAAGTGGCCATTCCATTATCAAGCATTGCCACTACAATTTGTCCGTCCCTTGCAATATTAGTTTCTTCGACTACTACATAGTCTCCATCACTAATTTGTGCCTCAATCATACTTTCACCCCGAACTTGCAAAACATAGACTCGTTTACGTCCAGTAATCATATCTGGTGGAATGTTCATACTGGCAGAAGGATCTGTGTGTGCTTCAATTGGTTGACCTGCGGCGATAAACCCAAGGATTGGAACAGTTATTACTTTTTCTGAAATATAATCAACTTCTTGGGTATTTAACTCAATTGATCTGCTGTGACCTTTGTTTCTGTCGATAAGACCGAGGCCTTTGAGTGTTTCAAGATGTTCATGTACGGTTGCAATAGAAGAAAGTCCCATTGCATCAGCAATCTGTCTAAGAGTTGGTGCAACCCCGTTTTGTTGAATATATTGGGTTACAAAGTCGAGAACTTGTTTTTGTCTTTTATATAATACAGGTGCCATGTTTGGGTTTGTTTCGGATACACTCAATTTACAAACATTAACCGAATCTGTCAATAGAGCAATTTTTCCAAAAAGAATCCCATAATTGAACTTATCGCGTAAAAAAGATACAATTCCCAGATCGATTGATTTAGTTGAGGGGGATTCTAATGCGTAAGTTTTTGATTGCACTTTCACTTCTTGTAATCAGCTTTGTAGTTGCATGGATATTCGGAAAGATTGTTGTAACAATAGTCTTACTAAATTCTGGCTACACCGCTTTTGCAAGTGATCGTGAACAGGGATTGTTCTTTTCCTTAATCCTGATACTAACTTTAGCATATGGATACTTTGGGTTGATTTATTTGTTTGATCGATGGATTCCGACACGCCAGGATGTTTTTGTTAGTATTCTCAGTTATATCGCTATTGCGATACTCTTAAACAACCCCTTTTCTAGTGCGTTTATGTCAATTTGGAAGGTAGCGACATTTTTTGTTGGATGGGGGCCGAGCGTGGGCATCACAATTGTCTTTTTGAAGATTGTTTTTCCATTAATTCTCGCGTTGGAGATTATTGGATGCGTAATGCTTTTGATCAATGTTATGAAATCAATTAAACGGAGGGGCGGGTAACCGCCCTCTTTTTTTTGGTGATATTATTGATATGTGAAACAACCAAAATTGGAGCGTAAGATTCGATGGATTAGATTGACCTTGATTTTTATTCTTATTTTTTCTATTGGAATTGTTTGCTTTATTAAATTTGATACCGGAGCTGCAGCACAATTTACTGATAATGTGCTGCGTCCGCTTTTAGGGTCTGACAGAGTAGTTGCTTTAGAAAAGATTTTTTACAACGCTTCTGACAAAGTAGATCAGCTTGTTAATAAAAACGGTGACGGAAAAGCTCCAACCTTCGATGTCGGAGATTCTCAGGATAGTGCAGTTTTATTTTCCTCCAGTAATATTAATTTAATTCCAATTGAGTCCCTTCAATCTCTAAAAACATTGGGAGGAGAGGGCATTTGGCATAATATTTCACTGCCTCTTTTTCCACAGAAGGAAGTAATGGCATATACATTTATTAGACCTGACGCACTTCGTTCGTTCGCAAACGTGACGTTAGTTCAACTAGATATGAAATCACTCCATTTGTCCGCCGTTGCAGGGAAAAAAGAACCTGGTGGACCAGCTGGTAATTTTGGCCCAGGGGTAGTTCCATCTGACGTTCAAGAAAGTGGAAATTTGATAGCCGCGTTTGATGGTGGATTTCAATATAGAGATGGGGAATATGGAATGATTGTGGGTGAGAAAACTATTTTACCGCTTAAAAATGATTTGGGAACATTAGTTGGATACACAGACGGATCAATAAAAATTGTTAACTATCAAGGACAAGATCTTGGACAAAATATTGAATTCATTCGCCAAAATTGTCCAATATTGCTACAAGATGGCGAGATGTCCGTAAGCGATGAAAAAAATAAACATTTATGGGGAAGAACGCCGAGCACAGGTATTCTCACATGGAGATCAGGTGTAGGAATTACGCAGACTGGAAACTTAATATATGCTGTTGGCAATAATTTAAGTCCTGAGACACTTGCAATGGCACTTAAAATGGGGGGAGCCATAAACGCAATTCAGCTTGATATAAATCCCTTTTGGGTGAGATTTAATATCTTCAGAATTGTGGGAAATGGTAAATATGCAACATTCACCTTAAACAAAAATTTGAGTGATGGATCACACGGCTATTTAGAAGGGTATTCTAAAGATTTCTTTTATATTTACAAAAAATAGGATAATAAAAGCACCCGTATTTACGGGTGCTTAAGCTCACAGATGTTGTGACAAAAACCTTATCGAATAAAAAGTAGGATGTAACCTAAACAATAGCTTATGATCAAGATTATAGCTACGATAACAAGCTCCCTTTCGAAAGAAATTTGGTTTGGTATTTCATATGACATAGAATCACCAATTTGAGTTTCGTTATATGTTTCTTCTGAAACTTGCAACTGACGAGTTCCATCTATTATGAAATAGTATATCGTAGGTCGTGGAAACGGAAAATCAAGCCACCACCACTTTCCATTTAGTAGTTGAACACCTTTCCCTGTGAACTTCGAGGTAACAATACCTGTTCTGTTTGACACGGGATATCCTCCAAGTACTTAAATCTTAGTTATTATACTATAAGTTTTAGTGTTGTTCAAAATATGAGAGAAATACAGACGTTTTAGACTAAAACCGCTATAATACCCGTGTGAACAAATTCAAACTCAAATCAAGATTCTCACCAATGGGTGACCAAGAAGATGCAATTTCCAAGCTAGTAAAAGGAGTTGAGGCAAAAACACAGTACCAAACGCTTCTTGGTGTGACTGGTTCGGGGAAGACTTTTACTATGGCAAATATAATTGAGCGTACGCAGCGTCCTGCCTTGATTATTTCTCATAACAAAACCCTTGCTGCTCAGCTATATCAAGAATTTCGTGATTTTTTTCCAGAGAACGCGGTTTCTTACTTTGTAAGTTACTATGATTATTACCAACCTGAGGCATATATTCCGTCAACTGACACATATATTGAAAAAGACTCTGATGTAAACGATCTAATTGATAAACTTCGTCTTGCAGCCACTACAAATTTACTTACCCGAAATGACACAATTGTAATTGCCTCAGTAAGTTGTATTTATAACATCGGTTCTCCTGAAGAATATGGCAATGCAGTATTTCAAATTCAAAGAGGCGGAACAATCAAGCGGGAGACTATTATTTCAAAACTTATAGATCTGCAATATGAACGAGGAGACTTTGGCTTTCATAGAGGAACATTCAGAGTGAGAGGTGATTCTGTAGAAGTTTACCCTGCTTATCAGGATATTGGAGTTACATTTGAGATGGAAGGTGAGCATGTATTAAACATTTTTATGTTTGATCCAATTACTGGTGCTGTTGAAAATGAAGGAAAATCATTAGACAGTTTTGCGTTGTACCCAGCAAAACACTTTATGACAGATTCAACAAAAAATGCAGATATTATTAAAACGATTGAAAAGGATTTGGCAGACCAGGAGGCATTCTTTAAAAGCCAAGGAAAGATATTGGAAGCGAATAGAATTCATCAAAAAGTTACTTACGACTTAGAAATGATTCAAGAAGTAGGGTACACCAAGGGGATCGAAAACTATTCGCGTTACTTTGATGGGAGACACCCTGGTGAATCTCCAAATTCTCTCATGGAGTATTTTTGGAAAAGTTTTAAGGATGACTGGCTCGTTTTTGTCGATGAAAGCCATATTACTTTTCCACAGGTTCGTGGAATGTATGCGGGGGACCGTGCACGTAAATCAACACTTGTTGATTATGGATTTAGATTGCCGTCTGCTTTTGATAACCGACCACTTATGTTTGAAGAATTTATGCGTCGAATCCCAAACTTTATAGCTGTCAGCGCTACACCATCAGAATGGGAGCTTTCTTTAAGCCAAGGGCATATTGTCGAGCAGTTAGTTCGCCCGACAGGGATTCCAGATCCAATTGTTGAAACTCGTCCAACAAAAAATCAGGTAGCAGACGTAATTGAAGAAGTGAAAAAGCGAATTCCTAAAAAGGAGAGAACACTTATTACGACCCTTACAAAAAGAACGGCTGAAGACTTGGCAGAGTTTATGAAGAACCAAGGGATTAATGTTCATTATTTGCATAGTGATGTAAACACTTTAGATAGAACAGATATTCTGGATGATTTACGTGCTGGAAAATATGATGCATTGATTGGAATTAATTTACTTCGTGAAGGCTTGGATTTGCCAGAAGTTTCACTGGTGGCAATTTTAGACGCAGACAAAGAAGGATTTCTACGAAGTGATGTTGCGCTTATTCAAACAATGGGAAGAGCCGCTCGTCATTTAGACGGTCGTGTTATTTTGTACGCAGATCGTGAAACTGGCTCTATGGAGCGTGCATTGGGAGAAGTGCGGAGGCGTCGAGAATACCAAATCGCAATAAATAAAAAACTTGGCATTATTCCTTCTAAAATTAATAAACCTATCCGAGAAAAAATTGTTGATCGTGATGTTCCAGATGAAGAGGAGTTTATTTGGAAAAGCAAAAATCCCGGCTATGATACATTGCCAAATATTGAAGTTGGAGGCCTTACCCCGATGGATAAAAAGAGGCTACTTAAAAACCTGAAAAAAGAAATGCGTTTGGCTGCAAACGACTTGAATTTCGAACTTGCTGCTCGAATTCGAGATAAAGTGAAAGAACTTGAAGTTTCGTAAAGTAACGGCGGGTTTTTCACCCGCCGCTTCTGAAAACTGTTAGTCTTTATCGTAGAACCACAGCTGAATCACGGGATACAAGTCGGACTCCATGACTGATAGAACAGATAACGGTTGTAGATACAACCCTTCCAGCTCAAATGCCATTTTATAGCCATTCGCTTGTTCTGCATCTAAGAATCTTTCAAGCTCAGCTTTACTGCATTCTTCTGCAATGATGTATCCATGAGATGTGCCGATGTCGTCAACTACCTCGTAAATGTTGTTATACCCCGGCACCCCAAACCGTAGCAGTCGATTCGGCGAATTTGGAATCACTTTATTAGTCATCTGTTGGAGGATCTCTCCTTCGACATTATGAATAATTGCGAACACATTTTCGCCATGATTCCCTTGTGCAATTGGTCCGATGAATCCAAGATTATATGTCATTGAAGTCTCCTTGGTTACTTATGGACGCTCAATTATACCCCATAATTTCTTTGATAGTCAATATATGTGGCTTTTATGTAGTTTTAATCTACTCCTTCATTTTTTTATTTCACTTAAGTATTTAAGAAGTAGATTGTCTGTACGTTACTTCAAACAAGCTTTATTGACTGTTTGGCTCATCTTTCGTATTAAGTAATGAGACATAATATTATGGGTATCTTCTGAAGATATGGAATATATACATCTATGCATAGAAAACCCGAATGGAAAGTTGTATAATTACTGTTTGTCACCTCAGCTATGGAACAATACATTCGCGTGCGCGGAGCACGTCAACACAATCTTAAAAACATCGATTTAGATATTCCCAAGAACAAACTAGTTGTTTTTACAGGAGTATCTGGTAGTGGAAAAAGCTCAATTGCTTTCGATACTATTTATGCTGAAGGCCAACGTCGATACGTAGAAAGCCTTTCCACTTATGCTCGTCAATTTTTAGGAATCATGGGAAAGCCAGATGTAGATCAAATTACAGGCCTATCTCCAGCTATTTCGATTGACCAAAAAACTGTTTCCCATAATCCGAGATCAACTGTAGGAACCGTTACTGAAATCTATGATTATATGCGGCTTTTGTTTGCCAGAGTTGGACATCCACATTGTCCAATTTGTGGTCGCGAAATAGCTGGTCAAAGTCTAGAGCAAATTGTGGCAAAGGCGCTTACTAATATAGAAATTATCTTAAAAAAAGATGCAATTGCACGGTATTTGGTTTTGGCGCCTTTAGTTAAAGACCGAAAAGGTGAATTTAGTGCTCTATTTGAAAACATTAAAGCGAAAGGTTATCGACGTGTACGAGTAGACGGTCGAATTTATGAATTAAATGATGACTTTACTCTCATTAAAACCAACAAGCATACGATTGAATGTGTTGTAGACAGATTGTCACTTACAAAAGCGGATTTGTCTGATGAAGTGCAAAAGAAAAATTTGGTTGGGCGTTTGAATGATTCTATGGGTCAAGGTTTGGCACTCAGTGATGGTTTGATTATTTTGACCCAAGTAAAAGACGCTGGATTTGAAATGCCAGAATACCCCAAAGAAATGGAAGATCACTTGTTTAGTGAAAAGTTTAGTTGTCCTGTTGACAACATTACACTTCCTGAAATCGAACCTCGGACATTCTCATTTAATTCACCACACGGAGCATGTCCTGAATGCACGGGGCTTGGAAAAGTACTTCGGGTAAACGAAACAAATTTATTTTTACCAGAGATTTCGATTAAAGAAGGTGGAATATTACCGTTTTCTAGCATTTTTGAACACGACACATGGCTTTCAAGGTTGATTGTTGAAGTCTGTGAGAAACATAAAATTAATGCAAGTACTGCTACAAAAAATTTGACTGAAGATCAAAAACGACTTCTTCTCGACGGTACCGGCGAAGAAGAGTTCGTCGTGACTGGTACAAATCGGTTTGGAAAGGCAACTGAGATTTATGAAACCTTCAGAGGTATTAAGGGTGAACTGATGCGCAGATATAAAGAAAGTGAAAGTGATTATATCAAGGCAAGTATTGAAAAATATATGCAACAGGTTGTCTGCCCACTCTGTGAAGGTACACGTCTAAAAAAGGAGGCGACGGCAATTACTATTGATGAAAAACCAATTAGTGATGTGAGTAATATGACAATTACCAACGTTCTTGCATGGTGTAACAAACTTACATCTGGAACAATTTTAAGTGGACGTGAAATTGAAGTGGGAAATATGATCTTGAAAGAAATTGCTACTCGGCTTACTTTTCTTGGTGATGTTGGTCTTGAGTACTTAACTATTTCTCGCGGCGCAGACACACTCTCTGGAGGAGAGGCACAGCGCATTAGACTCGCGTCTCAAATTGGTTCCGGCCTTACAGGTGTTTTGTATGTTCTCGATGAACCAACTATTGGATTACATTCGAGAGACAACGATAAGCTTATTCAAACGCTTCTTAAACTCCGTGATCTTGGGAATTCAGTTATTGTCGTTGAGCATGATAAGGAAGTTATGAAGGCTGCTGATTATATTTTTGACTTTGGACCAGAGGCGGGGAAACACGGTGGATTGTGTGTGGCTTCCGGTACACCTGAAGAATTATCAAAAAATAAAAAATCTATTACAGGGCCATATTTGTCTGGCAAAAAGAAAATTGTATTTCCGCCAACCAAACTAAAGGAAAATAAAGGAAAATTGGTTTTAAAAAATGCGCACGGATTTAATTTAAAGAACGTTGATCTAACAATCCCTCTTGGAAAATTTGTGACAGTAACTGGTGTTTCAGGATCGGGAAAGTCTACTTTGATTGTAGAAACGCTGTATCACGCCGTAGCTCAAAAGCTTATTCGTGAACACCGAGAAGAAGGCTTAGCGTACGATGAACTATTGGGTTCAGACTTGATAGATAAAGTAATTATGATCGATCAATCTCCGATCGGCCGCACTCCTCGTAGTAATCCGGCAACTTACACGAAAGTGTTTGATCTTATTAGAGATGTCTATTCTGCAACTCGTGAAGCTAAAATCATGGGGTTCAAAAAAGGCAGGTTTTCCTTCAACGTAAAGGGTGGGAGATGTGAAGCTTGTGAAGGCCAAGGTCAGGTAAAAATTGAAATGCAATTTATGCCAGATATTTGGATTTCTTGCGAAGTTTGCCATGGCGCAAGATTTAATAGTCAAACACTTGAAGTTTTGTATCGTGGGAAAAACATTGCAGAAGTACTAAAAATGACTGTCGGTGAAGCGCTCACATTTTTTAGTGTTCATCCAAATATAGCTAACAAAATTGAGACACTTTCTTCAGTGGGTCTTGACTATATGGAACTTGGACAAGCTGCAACGACATTATCAGGTGGAGAAGCACAACGCGTAAAATTGGCTACCGAGCTTGCACGACGTGGAACAGGGAAAACACTATATATATTAGATGAACCAACGACCGGACTTCATTTCAAGGATTTGGAGAAACTGATGGGTGTCTTGAAAATTTTAGTTGAGCGTGGAAACACAGTGCTTGTAGTTGAGCACAATTTAGACGTTGTTAAAAATGCTGACTGGGTTATTGATTTAGGACCAGATGGTGGAGAACGTGGTGGAAATATTATTGCAGAAGGTACTCCAAAAGAAATTGAGAAAAATAAAAAAAGTGTAACTGGCCAATACCTCGCCAAAGCATAATAAATAATCGACCCCTGATACAATAGACAACATGAAGTATCTTTTTATAATTTTTTGTTTGTTGTTTCTACTTTTGCCTGTGAGTACGAAAGCGGAAGATACTCAACATTTTTCAATTACCGGTAATTTTACTTATGAGCTATTGGATAATGGAACACTTAAAGTTCGAGAAGAGGTGAAAATTAAGAATCTTACAACTGAAAATTACGCACCATCATTTGTCTTCGACACAACAGGTTTTAATCCTCAAGACGTTTCTGTTTATGAAAATGGAATTGCATCTAAAACAACTCAAAAAGATAATAATTCTTACGAGGTAGTATTTAAACGGCCAGCTATTGGTAAAGATTCGAATAAAACTGTAACGATTTTGTTTTCTGATTCTAGTCTTGCTGTAAAACATGGTACTGTCACTGAAATAAAAATTCCACGAGTACAAAATAGTAGTCAATTTAAAGATTTAAACACAATTATAAGGGTATCTTTGGAAGCTTCAAAAAGTTTTCACATCTTTCCAAAGGTAGAAGGAGTGCAAAAGAATTCAATCGTTGAGTATTTGGTGAGCGCAAACGACTCAAATAATGGCTCAGTTACGGCTTTCCTTGGAAATATTGCGGCTTATGACTTTACTTTGAAATATCCGTTTACGAATAACTCCTTTTTTACCAGAGAAGTAAGTTTTGCACTTCCACCCGACACTGCGTATCAAAAAGTATACATTCATGACTTTTCACAAAAACCAGATTCGCTCACTTATGATTCTGACGGTAATTGGATCGGAAAGCTTACGCTAAAACCTCGGGAATCTAAACCATTCAACGTAAGTGGTGTTGTATTCGTATATGCAGATGCGCAAGAAGGATTTCCAATGTCAAATAGAGATTCACTTAAACTAAATTTAATCCCTCAAAAATATTGGGAATCTAGCAATCCAAAGATAATTGAACTAGCGAATCAATTGAAAACTCCAAAGGCCATATATGACTATGTCGTTAATAATCTAACCTATGATTATACAAAAACTGCTCGACCTCAGGAACGATTGGGAGCTCTCACAACGCTTGGAAAATCAAATGAAGCAATTTGTATGGAATTTACTGATCTTTTTATCGCGCTCTCTCGGGCGGCTGGGATTCCTGCACGAGAAATAAATGGTTTTGCTGTTTCGAATGACGATTCCAGACCTCGAGACCTTGGAGAAGATATTTTGCATTCATGGCCCGAGTATTGGAATGAAAGCACAAAGTTGTGGACTCCTGTAGATCCCACTTGGGGAAATACTACTGGCGGTGTTGACTACTTTTCTCACTTTGATCTAAATCACATTGCTTTTGTTGTACATGGAGCTTCAAGTACACTCCCACAGACGCCGGGTACATATGAAACTCAAAACACTGATAATGAGCTTATCCAAGTAAACCCCAGTATTGACGGGGAAATTGAATCTACAAAACCTCCAGAAATTACGATTTCAAAAAATGCATTTTCGTTGTGGGAGCAAACATACACCATTGTTGTAAAAAATAAATCTGGTCAGGCAATATATAAATCTCCTATCTCGGTATATGCTGACGACACTCTGCTTCTTCAAAAAGAGATTATTAGCATCCTCCCATTTTCAGAATTTTCATTTCCAGTCAAGATATATCCGGGGTTTTTTGGAAACAAACTGCCAACTGTTTTAATGGTAAAGTCTACGAATCTTTCTGAGACGGTTACTATCTCAAAGTTCGTAGTTTTCATACTTCATTTCTTTGTACTGTTGGTTCCCATTATACTGGTGCCAGTTGTATCAATATATTTCTTAAAGAAACATGCAAAACATTAAATTCCCTGACCAAGTAAATTCTTTACCTGAAACTCCTGGTGTCTATCAATTCAGAGATAAGAATGGAGATATTTTATATATTGGAAAAGCAAAAAACCTCAAAAGTAGGATACGTAGTTATACTGCAAACAAATTAATACTTAAAACAGCCAAGATGGTAAGTCTTGCGACAATACTGACTTATATTGAAGTACAAAGTGAGTTTGAGGCACTACTATTGGAGGCCAATCTGGTTCGGCACTACATGCCTATTTATAATATTGAACTCAAAGATGATAAATCGCCTTTGTATATCGGTGTCACAAACGAAGAATTCCCCCGAATTTTGACGTTAAGACAGACACAGCTTCCACTTGTTCCACTTAAAAAAACCTTTGGACCATATGTTGACGGAAGAAGTGCAAAGTATGTATTGCGTTCACTTCGAAATGTATTTCCATTTAGCACACATAGAATAGGCAAGCGAGCCTGTATTTATAAAGAAATTGGACTTTGTAAACCGTGTCCCTCAGAAATTTCCCCTATGCCAGATTCAGATGAACGAAAAAAAATGAAAAGTGAATATTTGCGAAATATTAGAAGACTCTCAAGTATCCTGGATGGCAACGCCCGAAGTATTGAAAAAGAACTAATTGGTGCAATGGAAGTTGCTGCAAAACACGAGGAATATGAATCTGCACAAATTATAAAAGAAAAACTCGCACGTTTTCAGCGAACTCTTGGAGCCGCACCAAAAATGAAAGAATATATTGTCGATCCAAATTTCATATATGACATTCACAAATCAGAATTATTAGACCTTCAAACTATTATTTCTCGGTTTATTTCGTGTCCACCGCTCTCCAGAATTGAATGCTTCGATATTGCGCATTTGTCAGGTGTAAACCCGACAGCTTCTATGGTTACGTTTACCGACGGTGAAGCTGACAAAAAATATTATCGACATTTTAAAATTAATAAAGGAAAACGTCAAAATAGCGATGTGGATTCTATGCATGAAGTCATAAAAAGGCGAATGAAACATTTTGCAGATTGGGGGACACCAGAATTAATTATCATTGATGGGGGGAAAGCACAAATTGCAGCTGTTGCACCTCTTTTAGAAGGTAAAGTTGCATTTGTTGGATTGGCAAAGAGATATGAAACGTTAGTTTTTTGGAACGCATCAAAAGAAAGCTTTTCTGAATTTATTTTACCTGAAGGAGGAGCAAAAAATTTGGTTGTACGAACCAGAAACGAGGCTCACCGATTTGCTAGACGCCTACACCACAATTTGGTGACAAAGACGCTACTTGGTAAAATATGATATCAATAGGTAATGAAGAAAATTATTCGTATTTTTAGTCGTGAAGTTGTTGCCCTTTATGTATGTACCCAAATTGCAAGTGGTATTGAATTTCAAAATTATCTTGCTGGCCTTTTAATTACGGGTGTTGCCCTTGCGATTGCTTCGTATGTTGTAAAACCGATTGTAAATATGCTTCTCCTTCCAATAAATCTCGCAACTCTTGGACTCTTTAAGTTCTTGAGTCATGCAATAACTCTATTTATTGTTGATGTTGGACTTACGCAGTTTGCAATTACTGGGTTTCATTTTGCTGGTTTTCATGCTCAATATCTCGATTTACCCGCAATCAACTTTGGAGCTGGACCGCTCGCGTATGTTGCATATTCGCTCGTTTTGATGGCAATAACAAGTCTGCTTGGATGAGAGTCTCCTTTTTGCTATAATTGCCTCTATGAAAGATATATATACCATTTTACAACTTATTGTCTCTTTTTTATTAGCTGTATGTATTTTGGTTCAGGTAAAGGGAAATGGGTTCGGGCGAGTATGGGGAAGTGGAGCACAATCATTTACACGACGTGGACTAGAGGCTTTAGTATTTAAGCTTACCTTTGTACTTTCATTTTTGTTTCTGGCACTCTCGCTCGCAGCTTTCTTAAGCTAAACAATGCGCAAAATTCGCTTTTATGCAGCACTTACGGCTGCGTTTATTCTTCGTTTTAAATATGTACTTCTTGTTTCAATAATTGTTGGTATTGGCATGTTTTTTGTTGGGAAATTTGTTCTAGCACGACTATCACCTTCAAATGTTCAATATGTTGCGATTGTAGGTAGATATCATGTAGATGAGCTTCCTTCTGATGTTTTAAACATGATTGGACAAGGTCTCACAAAGGTAGACGAGACCGGAATGCCACAACCATCATTGGCCGACAGTTGGAAATCTCCTGATAATGGTAAGACCTGGATTTTTACTTTAAAACAAGGACTCAAATGGCATGATGGTACTCCAGTTACTTCAAATTCGATACAATACACGATTGATAATGTAGTTGTGGAACATCCTGATGATAAAACAGTAGTATTTAAACTGCAAAGTGCTTATGCTCCTTTTCCACTTGTTGTGTCGCACGCTACTTTTTCTCATGGTTTAATTGGAACTGGCGAGTGGAAAGTAACAAATATTTCAGTAAAAAGTACCTACGTAGACGAGCTTCAATTGATAAATATCGATGGGATTAGAAAATATCTTCGATTTTATCCAAGTGAAGATAGTGCCAAAGTAGGATATGAATTAGGACACGTTGATTCAATTCAAAATCTTCTTGAGGTTACCCCATTTAACAGTTGGAGCACCGCGACAGTTGTTCCTCATAAAAATGCAAACTTGTATGTAGCCGTCTTTTTTAATGAGCGAAGTACTGTTTTTAAAGAGAATAAAGCGTTACGGCAAGCATTGTCCTACTCAATTGATAAAAGTATGTGGTCAGATTCACGTGCACTGGGGCCAATTCCTAGTGATTCTTGGGCATTCAACTCTCAAATTAAGCCGTATGATTTTGACATTCAAAGAGCACGGGATTTGTTAGAACCAGTTTTGCCAAAAGGACAAACACTTAATATTCAACTTACAACAGCCCCAACATTGTTGCCTGTTGCAGAACAAATCGCAAAGAATTGGCAAGATGTAGGGATACATACAACTGTTCAAGCTGCGAGTACATTACCTGATGATTACGATGCATATTTAACGTTATATGAAGTGTCCTTAGATCCTGACCAGTATCTAACTTGGCATTCCACACAAGAAGCTACAAATGTTACCCACTATGCAAATCAACGTATTGATAAACTTTTAGAAAGTGGTCGACTTGAGATGGATCTGGAAAAGCGTAAAAAGACATATTTAGATTTTCAAAGATTTTTATTAGAAGATGCACCAGCGGCATTTTTATATCATCCAACTAGTTTTGACATTGTCCGTAAGTAGCGGGTATACTCTCTCTGGTGGATACATTGAAGCAATATAGTTTTCCAGTTGCAGTTGTATTAATTATTGCGGCAATTGCTTTTTTTATATTTAAACCGACAAGCACAGATCCCGTCCCGACAACTACACCTGCTGCAACAACGACACAAACACAAACAAAACAAATGGAAAAACCAGCAATGAACCTTGATCTCAAAAAGCAATATTCTGCAGTGCTTCATACCACAGACGGTGATATCACTATTGAGTTTGATACTCAAAATACTCCAATTACTGCAAATAATTTTATAGCACTCGCAAAGACGCATTTTTACGATAATGTCATTTTCCATCGAACAATTCCAGGTTTTATGATCCAAGGTGGAGATCCAACTGGAACAGGTTCAGGCGGACCTGGATACAAGTTTAATGATGAATATCTGAAAGGAAAATACACAAAAGGAACAGTTGCTATGGCAAATGCGGGACCAAATACAAATGGTAGCCAATTCTTTATCATGCACTCTGATTACGATTTACCAAATGCGTACGTAATTTTTGGACATGTTACAGCAGGGCTTGATATTGTTGATAAAATTGCAACAGCTCCAACAAAACAAGGTGGAGAAGGCAGTTCGCCAGTAACTCCCGTAAAAATTACTTCAGTTGATATACTTGAGAAGTGAGTAAGACCTACTACATTTTTCGCCACGGGGAGACCTACTACAGCAAAAATGTTATACCTTATGGAGAAAATGAGCTAACAGCAGAAATTCTGCCTGAGGCAAAAATAACTACTCAGAAACTTGCAATCCAGCTTCAAAAATTTCAAATAGAAAAAGCTTTTCGTTCTGAGTTTTTACGTTGTCGTCAAACTGTAGAAATTATCGAAACAAACTCTAGCCTAAAATTTGAAGCCGAACCGCTTCTAAATGAATTTACGGAAAGCAGTTTTGATGTGTTTGAAGAGCGAATGGAGACTGTTATTCAAAAACTTGAGTCACTCGCTGAAACACACATTGCACTTTGCACACATGGGGCAAATGTAGCAGGATTTAAAAAGTTACTAACTGGGCATGAATTCACTTCACATGATCTTATGTATTATCCCAAAACAGGAGTGATATTAGTTATTTCTGAAGGAGTCATTAGTGAAATTGACTGTAACGCGTGAAAATCTTGCTCGAATTAACTACTTTGAAGTATTAGATACCGTATATTTTTTTACAATACTCATCAAGCATCCGTTTTGTCGAGTATTTGTTAGACAATATAATTGATTTATGCATCATTTCTGTCCACTTTTCCGGTATATTTTCTGAATTTCTTTCGTAGTACAGTGATACGATTTTTTCCATTGTTTCGTAAATACTGTCTGTTAGACGGGTGTGATCCAATACCCAACCTGTTCCTTCCCAATCTACTTCTGCAGCCCAACCATCAGCAACAGTTGCTTGGAGGACTCCATTTGCAATTGCTTTCATTCCACTGGTTCCACTTGCCTCTCTTTCAAACTCAGGAGTGTTCATCCAAACATCACTTCCACTTACCAGTTCTTTAGCAAGGGAAATATCATAATTGTGTACAAAAAGAGCGTGACCTGAAAGTGGACCTTTCATGAGCTCAATAATATGGCGAATAAGTTCTTTTCCTGCAGTGTCACCTGGGTGTGCTTTACCTGCAATCAAAAGCATGACAGGCTTTTTCGAGTCCGTTATAATTTTTGTTAATCTATTTATATCCTCAAACATAGTTCCAAGTTGCTTATACCCAGAAATTCTCCGAGCCCAAGAAATAGTAAGCCAGGTCGGATCATACCCAAAACCAACTCGCGCTGTGACTTCACGCATTAAAGAATGTTTCTTTTCAAGATGTGCCTTCCATGCGTCTTGGGGTGTTAAAGAAAAACTTCGAAAGTCAGCTTCTTGCCATCGCGGCATATATACGCCATTTGTTACGTTTATCCAGTTGAAGCCAGGAAAAGTTTTCTTCGCAAGTTTTCCATGAGGAGTACTTACACTATTTGCTAATTTACTGATATTCAATGCAAAATTTGTTGTATGGAACCGACCATCTGGAAGTAGGCCAAGCTCAATTATTTTTGTACCATCTATTCCGAGATTATTTGCGACTGGAAAAATGTATTTTTCAACTAAACCGCGATCATATGAGTGAATTCCTGAGGCTACCAAAGTGTGATTTGTATATCTAGTTTTATTTCTCACATATTCAAGTAACTGTTCAAATGGAACATCTCCAAGTTTTTGTTTTGCCTCGGCAAACAAAGGAAGTGCCACAAACGAAGGTCGTCCTTCTTGAATATGAATAATAGTGGGCTTCACTTTTAATGCTTCAAGAAGCTTCATTCCCCCAATACCAAATACAATCCGTTCTTTAATTTGCTGGTCATCGTCACCCCAATATATCTCGTCAAAAATTTCACGCCAATAATCAGAATTACCTTCTACATCTGTTGTTAAAAGATATAGATTTACCGTGTCACCAATTCTCTGTTTGTAGGCTTCTACATATACTTGCTCTCCTCCTACATCGATTGTGAATCGAATTGGTTTTCCTACAGTCTCAACTCTTCGAAAGGAGGACGAACCATCCAGGCGAAAGGGAGTCGGTTCTTCATACTGCATTCCTTGATTATCAATTTTTTGAATGAATCTGCGGCCTTTATACATCATTCCAATAGCAGTTACAGTCAAATTGTCATCTGCAGCTTGAAGTAATGTGTCTGCGGCCAGTATTCCAAGTCCGCCTGCATATGTGGGAATATTTGAGTCAATACCAAATTCAAGAGAAAAATAAGCAATAGAAGCTTTCGTGGTGGCAGCCATACTCCATTGTTTCTTAATTCATGTATATTTTCAATTGGAAGTTTTATTACACAATGCTAAAATGTGCTGTCGTATAACGCTAGTGAATGTGGAGGAGATATCATGAAATGGAATGAGATGTACTTTGTTGGCAATGAGACAGTGTGGTTGAAAGATTTGTTACAACTTGGGATCAAATCATATCTGGAAAAGAATCCAGATGTGGCACTAACTGCAGAAATTTTAACAGATGATCTAGCAGATGACCGTGAGCTCTATCACTCATATATTTTACCAATGAAAGATTGGACACATGAACAATATGATCGTCTGAGGGATGAGGTCGAAACTTCCATCGAAAATGCTGAAGGAGGTTTTTCACCAGAAGTTCGTATAACAGAATTTGATATCGGTCACCAGTTAGAAAAATGTTTGCTTGTTGTTGTTGAATTCTCAGAGGGGACAGATTACGACTCTGTTGACATTAGTAACTTTGTACAAAAAGCAATGAAGGCTGTAGTCGTCTGATCGAACAGTTCGATAATTCGTGGTCGGAACTCTCCGACCACTTTTCTCCCCAATTCTTTGCTAGTTTATAAGTTTTGAGGGGTTTTTAAAAAAAATAAGGGACGCGTTTTGCGTCCCTCTTCCTATGACATATGTTTATGTCTTAGATTGTTTTTCTGAATGCTCTTTGAAATTCAGAATTTGTGCCTGTTGGCTAATTTCTTCGCGTCTGCCGTAACCTATGACGTATCTATCTCTGATAAATGGACGCTTGTACCATGGATTACTCATGTAACCGTCCCAGTCAACCAAGTATCCGAATGGGGAGCCGAAATCGCCCACACAGATGTACCGTTTATGAATATTCACCGGTTGTGCTTGAAGAGGTACGTCCTCTTGAACCTTTGAAACCTGGATGACTGGTTTATCTGATGGCAATATCTTGTCGTCCATTCTTACAAACCTTTCTATTACAGTGTGCGATATCTTATAATAACATATTTATGTGAAAAAATCAATTTCATATAGGAATGAATGAATATGGTTTGCTATTATATAAATAATGAGTGCCTTACACATTTCGATAGCAGCGGAACCGCTTTTTGACATAGGTGCATTTCATGTAACAAACTCACTTCTTACAACCTGGATCGTAATGGGAATACTGATACTAGTAGGCCTGTATTCAAAAATATTTGGAACCCCGAAATTTCTCACTGTTCTTATGGAAGCATTATGGTCATTTTGTACCGAAGCAATGGGAATTCGAGCTACTCGAGTGTTTCCGCTTGTCATGACAATATTTTTATTTGTGAGCTTGAGTAATCTCGTTGGATTGATTCCAGGAGTTGGATCTATTACATATGGCGGTGTACATCTACTGAGAAGCCCATCAGCAGATCTTTCAACAACGCTTGCACTTGGTATTGTGGCATTCCTCGCAATTCAGATATTGAGTGTACGTGATTTAGGGGTGAGAGGTTCAATTGGGAGATTTATTTCATTGAAAAATCCGATGAGTTTTGTAATTGGACCCTTGGAAATCGTTTTAGAGTTTGCAAAGATTTTCTCGTTCGGTTTTCGTTTGCTGGGAAACATTTTTGCAGGTGAAGTACTTTTGGCAGTTATGACTTTTTTAGTGCCACTCGTTTTACCTGCACCATTTTATATACTTGAGGTTGCAGTCTCGCTTATTCAGGCATTTATCTTTGCACTCTTAACGCTTATATTTATTTCAATTGCAACCTCTTCTCATTGACGCAATGAATGACAATTGGTTAAATAAAGGCAAGGAGGTGTTTTTCTAAAATTTTATGGATCAAAATATCGCAGTCGCACTCGCAATAGGCCTTGGAACGCTTGGCCCTGGTATTGCTATTGGTTTAATTGGAAAGGCAGCTCTTGATGCAGTTGGAAGAAATCCAGAAGCTTCAAATGAAATTCGAACTTTCTTAATTCTTTCAATCGCTTTCGCTGAAGCCGTTGCAATTTATGCATTGGTTGTGGCACTCATTATTAAATTTGTATGAAGGAGCTTGGAATCGAGCCTAGTATTATTCTTGCTCAGATTGTCAATTTTGGCATTCTAGTTTTGGTTTTGTATCTTCTTTTGTTCAAACCTTTTATGAAATTCATGCAGAAAAAGGTTAGTGAAGAAAAGGAATTCGAAGAAACAAAACAAAAGCTTGCGACCGAGCAGTTAGAGCTTACAGAAACGATGCGTAAAGAGCATACAACTTGGGAGGTTCGTTTAAAGAAACAGGAAGAGGAATTTAGAAAAGAGCTCACTACCGCAAGAGCTGATATTCTTACTAAAGCAAAAGTGAGAGCAGAAGAAATTGTACGTAAAGCAAAGGTTACTTCAAGTAAGTCATGAAAAAAGATGCAAAAATGCCACACGGAACAATCGATTCAGTTCAAGATGGGGTGATTTGGTTAAAAGGTGCAAAGCTTCCAATGGGGTCGAGTATCATTTTTGAAAATGGTACCAAAGGTCTTGTTTTGAGTGTCTCCGAACCAAAAAGTGCAGTTCTTGCATTAGGAGAGTGGCGAAATCTTTCTGTGGGAGGTTCATATACATTCGATTCTTCGCCATTCTCTTTGGGAGTTTCTGATGAGTTACTTGGCCGCGTTATCGATCCACTTGGAATTGTGTTAGACGGGAAACCTCAAATTAAATTCACCAAGACACTTCCATACGAGCGAGATGCTTTAGGAATTATTGAGAGAGATCCTGTAGACACCCCTCTGTCGACCGGCGTATTAGCCGTTGACGCAATGGTGCCGATCGGAAGAGGTCAGCGACAGCTGATGATTGGAGATAGAGGAACTGGGAAAACCACTCTTGCACTTGAAACACTTATTAACCAGAAGGACACGAATGTAATTGGAATTTATGTGTGTATTGGGCAAAAGCGTAGTGATGTTGCAACGCTTACAGAAACACTTGTCGAAGAAGGGGCAATGGGGCACACGATAGTTGTGAACGCTGATGCGAGTCAGGCTGCTGCACTTTGGTATTTAGCTCCTTTTGCTGGAGCGACAATTGCTGAATATTTTATGGAGAAAGGCCGTGATGTTGTTATTGTCTATGACGACCTAACAAAACATGCGTGGGCATATCGTGAAATGAGTTTGCTTATGGGAAGAGCTGCAGGCCGCGAAGCGTATCCCGGAGATATTTTTTATCTACATTCACGCCTTTTAGAACGAGCCACAAAGCGCTCCAAAAAACTTGGGGGTGGTTCTATTACTGCACTTCCAATTATTGAAACACAAGGTGGTGACGTTTCAGCATATATTCCAACAAACGTAATTTCTATTACTGATGGACAAATTTATTTTGAAACAGACTTGTTTTTCAAAGGCATTCGTCCTGCTATAAATCCAGGTCTATCTGTCTCCCGTGTTGGAGGTGCAGCTCAAATCAAAGCTACTAAAAAGCTTTCTGGAAAGTTGAGATTGTCATTGTCACAGTACTGGGAGTTAACAGGTTTTGCGAGCTTTGGTGGTACGACGGATCAAACCGTTCATAAAAAGCTGGAGCGTGGAAAGAGAATTATTGAGCTTTTTAAACAAAGTCAACATAGTCCGTATTCTCAGGCTGAAGAAGTCGCACTTTTGTATTTACTCGATTCAGGATATCTAGATTCAATTTCGGTTCTTCGTATAAAAGAAGTTAAGCGTGAATATTTATCTTTTATGCATGAACACACAAAAGAAGTATTTGCTTTAATTGATGCTGAAAAAGAATTGAACTCTGCGGTTACAAAAGCTCTTGAAATGTCATTAATAGAATTTAAAAAAGTTTTCGATGTAAATTTATAAATATATGAGTGATATTCTAGCAATCAAACACCGAGCTGCATCAATAAAAAACATTGGGAAAATTACCAAATCGTTAGAAACCGTTTCAGCTTTACAACTTCGAAATGCAGAGAAGCGCTTAGCTGGAACCAAAGAGTATTATTCTTCACTTTTATATCTTTCCCGTAGATTGGCTGCTCAAGCTGATTCTTTGGCAGAAGTACCAATCTTGTCCATGTCCCCTAAAAAGGCAAATAGAACTTTAATTCTATTAATCTCAACAGACAGAGGGTTAGTGGGTGGACAAAACTTACTTTTCTTTTATACAGTTTCACAATTTATTAAAGAAAATAAATTAGATAACGTTGATTTTATGATATTTGGAGCTCGAGGTAGTTCATTTGGACATTTAACAGGTACCGTTTTAAAAGAGTGGTCACTGCACAATCGATCAGAAACAGCACATGAAGCTACAAAAGAAATTGTTGAATTTTTTAAAAATGGTTTGTACCAAAAGGTATATCTTGCGTACAATGAATTTGCATCTATGCAAAATGTAACCACAGTTGTTGAACAGTTTTTACCGCTTAAACTACCAAAGCTTGCAGGTTTCTCAAAGGAACTGATTGAACCAAATTTAGAAAGCGTTCTCACACAAGTCACTAATATGTATTTAACGTATGTATTAAAACACGCGTTTTTAGAAGCAGAAACAAGTGAACATGCAGCGAGAACTCTCGCTATGAAGTCAGCATCTGAAAATGCCCAAGAATTATCTGTTGAACTAACGCATAAATATAACATTTCTCGGCAAGAAGCAGTTACCGAAGAAATTCTGGAGGGAGCATTCCATCATGGTTAAAAAAACGAGTACAAACGCAAAAGGACAAGTAGTTTCAGTTTCTGGGCCAATTATTGAGGCCTTGTTTAATGATTCCAAAAAAATTCATGTCCGAGATTCTGTTGAGATTCATTCAGATTCAAGAATACTCATTGCGGAAGTGGCACAAATTTATTCTGACAGAATTCGCCTGCTTTCATTTGGGTCGACTAATGGAATCTCAGTCGGCGACTCCGTAATTCATACGGGAAGAAGCATTTCAATGCCTGTTGGAAAAGAAATACTTGGCCGCATGTTTAATGTCCTCGGTGAACCAATAGATGGTAAGCCTGCTCCAAAAACAAAAAAACGAAACAGCATTTACGCAAATCCTCCAGCAATGATCGAACAAAAAACTGTACCTGAAATTTTTGAGACTGGAATAAAAGTTATCGATCTTATGTGTCCGTTTGTAAAAGGTGGAAAAGTTGCAGCATTCGGTGGAGCCGGTGTTGGAAAGACTGTCATTATAATGGAGCTTATTCATAACATTGCAAAATATGCGAGTGGATATTCTGTCTTTGCAGGAGTGGGAGAAAGATCTCGAGAAGGGAATGAACTATGGCACGAGATGCAAGACACGGGAGTTATTGATAAGGCGGTTTTAGTGTATGGACAAATGAATGAACCTCCCGCAAATAGAATGAAGGTTGCGTTTTCGGCACTCGCCGTTGCTGAATATTTTAGAGATGAACTTAAACAAGATACACTTTTATTTATAGATAATATTTTTCGTTTCGCTCAAGCGGGAAGTGAAGTATCATCATTATTGGGACGTCTTCCTTCTGCCGTTGGGTATCAACCAACGCTTGCATCTGAAATGGCTGAACTGCAAGAACGGATTACGTCTACATACCATGGATCAATTACTTCTGTGCAAGCTGTGTATGTACCTGC
>JBBRBD010000002.1:0-144117 GCA_038206135.1 Patescibacteria group bacterium
GGTAAATATGGAAATGCTTTTTTGTTTTCATCTTGTGGTGCAAGCTGAGAAATACGTTGAAAGTCATAACTCGGAGCGTAACACTGCTCTGGATTATCAGGCGTTCCACAAGCAGCAATCTGATTGTGTCTATCGGTTCCAATTCTACTATTTTCATTTCTTCTTTCATTTGTTTGAACAAATTTAGGAAGAAGACGTTTGAGCGGTCCTCCAAAATTCACAATTCGAGATATTGCATTCGGGACTTGTATCTCATTTGTGTTAATATCTTCTGGCTTTTCTTCTGCACGGTATGGAATCCCATTAAGGTACCAGCTTACGTATTCATTCACCCGTTGTTTGAAATCAATTGTACTTACAGCTCCGTTTGTACTGTTTGGAACGGCTTCTGTATTTCCCATTATTGGAAACGTCGCATCATTTAGGCCAAGTTTTACTTGTGCTGTCGTATTTGTAATTTTATAGTTACACCGCCGTGTTCCATCTGCAAGTGTTGTGCAATCCCCATTGTCTGAGAATTCATAAACATCTTTAACAACGAGATCTTGCCCACACATAAGAAGTGTGTTTTCTGGTTGTTTTTTACAAGGACTCGCTGGATATGGTCTCAGTGAGTGAAAATCAGGAGTACCTGCACCAACGACATCTTCATATGTTTGATTACACGGAACATCTGCAAGTACAAACGGTTTTTGAGGTGCAGTACATGCAGGGGCAGCCCAATGTTCAGTCGCAGGTTCATTTGGCCCTGCAATAATCCAAACAGGTGCTGTTATTTTTAGTGAAAGATCGTGGATGAACTGCACATACTGGTTTGGATCAGTAAAACCACACGAATCTCCCACACATGCACGAATAATAGGGTTATAGCCCTCGACATGTGCAGCATTCACATAATCAGCGGCTGTCTGTACATCTCCAGGGCCATATGCAATCATTTCAATCCAGCCATTCTTAACTCCAGCTTGTTTTATGATCGACGGCCATTGAGCGTTTAGTGGAAATCCTGGGTTTTCTCCTGCAATACTATCGTTTCCACCCACAATCTGATTAATTTGATCAGTGCTCATGTTGTGGTAGGGGAATTCAGGGTTCGAACCAACCATCCCTGCAAAAAAATTTATTCCTGCCAGACCGTTTTGTACACTTTTATCAAATTCACCTTTTAACTCAGCTGTGTGCGCCGCATTTCCTCGAAAGTCTCCAAATTCTCCGAAAATCATTTGAGAACCTGCGTAAGCTCCGACCATTTCACCTTTCCAATTGAGTCCTGCAATATCTGGTTCACCATACCAGGAATAAGCTCCAGTAACTGCTGCCTTTGGGTTTCCTGCAGTTTCTAAAGTATATGTATTACCTATAAATCCATAGAAATTGGGGTAGTTTGCCTTCTTAAATAATTCTCCGCCCGCGCCGGACTTCATTTCAATAAAAATATCAAACTCGAGTGGGTTTGTGAGGTTAAATTCTGGAGATATAATATTAATGTTTTTTAATCCTCGGGTTCCATCCATTATTGTTTTCATGTACGTGGCAAGTGCATCACCAATACATTGCGCCTGCGTTTGAGTGGGTTGGCTAGTAGTCTGTGCACTAATCGTTTGTGTTTTTTGTGAAAATAATCCTACGCAAAAGAAAAAGATGATGAGTATAAAAATACGTAATTTTTTTATCATAGTAAATTTAAAATCCGCCTTGTTGTGGTTGTAATGAATAATCCTTTGCCCATGTTGCCATAAAACTATTTAAATCCGTTGGAGAAAAATACCAAACCTCGGTTACAATATCATCATAAATGCTTCCGACGTATGCTATTCCTTTAGAGGGGTAGGCGTATAAATAAAAACCGATATCAGATTCTGATCCATACAGTCGTATCTCTGCCGATCCATATTTTTGCTGAATTGATTTGGAAGTCTTATTGCTACCATTCGTTACAATCTCTTTATAAAAAACAGGCACATTATCTTGATAGACAACTTCATTTTTTCGATTTAGGGTACTGGAATTATATTTATATTGGCCTGACTTAGTGGCAGTATCTTCCTGTGAAATAGGTTTACCAATATCTTTTATAAGGACGTCTATAGAACCCCATTCTCCTTTTGGAACTGGAGGAGCTGTTGGAGTAACAGACGGAGAAGGAGAAGGCACAATTAAAACAGAGCTCTTTTTAGGGAGAATCAATACGATTGAAACAATTAGAATTGTGATCAAAACAAAAATTATTGAAAGCTTGTATTTTTTGATGATTGAAGTAATATTTGACATGTTAATTGAATACACTCTTTACCATGTAATTATAGTACTCAGGATACTTTTGTTGGAATGTCTGTCCTCCTAGGCAAGTAAAGTCTCTGGTCCCACTACTCAAACTGCCATTTCTAATATAGAGGGCAATACTCTCTGCAAAATTTTCGCGTGTTGCAAGGTTTGAATCTACAACATTTTTGATAGGGTATGTACATATATATCCATTGTTATCGCTTGGAAGTGGAAGTGTATCTCTGAATATACCCCAGATCGATGGCTGTGCGCCTTGAAAAATATGTCCAGATTCGTGGGAAAGTGTATAAAAGGCGCTGTTGAAATTTGAAAGGGCAAGTGTGTAGAAACTTATCGAAGGATAAGTTGTCCTTCCTCCATACTCAATTTCACCGGATTGGCAGCCACCTGGTCTAAAGAATGTAGTTCCTGCACTGTTGCTATAACACGCGTGTGAATTACCATATACCAAATTTACATTTCCACGTGAACAGAGCTTGTTAGTATATCCAGTTTGCAGCACAATTTGCGCAATTGCTTGTAGCATAATTCCTCGTTCTCTATCAGGCCATGAAGCATCCAACACAAAACATTTAGTTGGAGGATTACCAATTATGATTGCCGCAAAACCAGAAGATTTTTGTGAGGCAGGATCTGAAGCAACGTTAGCCGTAACTGTTAAATTGTCCATAACAAGAGAGTCTTGAAAAGCCACAGAATAATTTTGAGTATATTTGAATGTGAATGGAGCTGCGGTAGTAATACTACCATCTGTCGGAGCTGTTGGTATAGCAGGAGCGACTGGTGGACAGGTGCCACCACCATCTTTCAAAACTTGGCAGTCATATTTAAACGTCACATTTGTTAGCGTTTCTTTCTTTGCAGTAATGGTGATTGTATATTCAACAGAAAATGGCAAGTCACTGTTTTTAAATGGTCCAGGAGGATTTGCCGTTTTTGTAACCTTAATATATGGATTATCTTGTGCAGAAGCTCCTGTTGAACCTGGTTGAGTACCTGTCGTTGTTAATGCAGATCCTGGTGGAACTACATAACCGCTTGCATTAATAATAAACATAATAAACGCAATAATAGGAACTAGTATTATTGAAATTGCGGCTGTCGCAGTAGCTCCAACTACTAATCCTGGACCGATTGCAGATCCTACTATAACTGCTAATCCGCCAAGGGCAGCTCCCGCAGTTTTAAGTGTATCTTTAGTTTTTTTGAAACTTCCCAATATAGCTTTTTGAATAAGCGGTCCGACAACTCTACTTATTAATTCCTCGGCAAGCATTCCAACTCCAGGTGCAACTGTATTCAATCCAACAGCCAGTGCTGCTTTAACAGCCCATTTACTAGCTTGTTTTGCCGCTAACTTTGTAATTGCACCACCAGCTTTTGAAGCTAGGTATCCACTCGGGTCTCTGAAAAACTGCGCACCGTTGGTTCCTCTCATAAGAACTCCGAGAGCTGGCACTTTTTCACTTAGTTCACCGAGTTTCCCAGTGAGTTTAGATTGTACCTCGGCACCAATAGTGCTTCCTTTCGCGAGAGATGCCGCAGAGATGAGTGTACTCTCTAGGCTATATAATTCTCCCTGACTGTTACTTGTTCGAGTTGCCCAACTATTATCTTGTAACTGATTCTCAAAATAAGTTATAGTGGCTTCTCTTCGTGCATCTCGAAGTTCTTTCTCTGATGGCCCTAAAGCTGCAATTTTTGCAGCATCCATGTTGTACTGCATTTCCAAAGCCTTTTTGTCTTTGATTTTTTTTTCAAGTTCGATACGTCTTTCAGCTTGCTTTTGTGCGATTGTTTTTTCCTTTATTTCCTCAGTTGAGAGTTCGTCTATTGTCCCTGTTGAAAACCAGGCTGCTTCCAAGATATCGTCTTCATTTTTTCCATCAAGTAGTCCGTACTTATCTTTGTTTTTAAGTAATTCGATTGTTGAAGTCGCAACAGCACCTTGTGTATGGGCAGTATTCTTTTGTGTTGATGAACTGGCTCTTCGAGCAGACATTTTCTCAAGTCCTTGCATTGCAATTGAATATCGGTAGCTACTGCCTGGGTTTCTTAGTTCTTGAATATCTCCAGCACTGAATACTTGTTGCGCATGATTGTAAATATCGTCATACGCCTTTTCTATATATTCCTTTGTGCCACCAGTCTGATTTTCTGGATGAAGTCGAGCTTCTGTTCCTGCTGCTGCAACAGCTTCTCTGAGATGTCGACCTAAAACTGATTCCTGTGAATCTGCCATATGTTATTTCATTTGCCCCGCAATAGCTGCAACTGCCGCAGGTGCTGTTGACTGATCAGCTGTAAGAATTGTTTTGTTTTTGGTATCCATCAAGTCTTGTGGTTTTGTGGTTACAAATTCATATTCTTCAGGCGAGGCAACAACTCTAATTGGTGCGTGATGAGGGCCTGCAAACAATATTCCTTCTCCCACTCCTGCTGCAAGAAGGAGCTGCTTTTCCCCTTGAGACAAATAAAATGTTTCCGTAATGCGATCGATTGCGGCAGGGGATTGCTTAAGTAAAAGCCGCATTGCGGAGTTTGTCACAACAGCTTTTCCAATATCTTGTGAAAGGAAGTCTTCTACGTCTTGAGTTATTGTCGTTAAACCTAAATAATATTTACGTGCGCGTTTTACAATCGACCACAAGAATGCTGCAGTATCTTCATACCTCATCATGTGCCACGCCTCATCAACAACGAGAAGTCTTTTTTTAATATCACGGCGTACTTTTGTCCAAATAAAATCAAGAATAATAAACATAGCAATAGGGCGCAATGTATCTTGAATGTCTCGCACTGAAAAAGTTGTAAACGGGTTTTCTATATTGATGTTTGTCTGTTGATCAAAAATTCCAACATAGCTACCTTTTACATATTTCTCAATTCTTGAAGCCAAATCAATTGCTTCTGTTGTTTCCATACCGATTAATGCTTTATATAAGTCTTCTATTAACGGTGGCTCTTTATCTTGAGTTTCAGGGTCCATCGTAATTCCTTTTGCTTTGTATGCATTAATAAGTGCACGATCGAGGAGTGCTTCCTGGCTCGCATTTAATTCTCCCATTATGACTTTAAAAAGTGAGTGAAGGGTTAGAATTTTTAATCCAAGTTGGTTTTCACCTTTTTCGTAAATTTGAGACAAATCAAACGGGTTGATTTTCGATGGAGAGCTAAAACTAAATGCAATATATTCACCACCAACTGCTTCTGTTATTGCTCGATATTCGTTTTCAGGGTCGATAACAATAATTTCTGCACCCATCATAAGAGAGCGGAGAGATTCCAGTTTTACAAAGAAAGATTTCCCTGCACCGGAAGTTGCAAAAACGGTGAGGTTTGAATTCTCCAAGCTAAAGCGGTCAAAAATAATAAAGGAATCATTTTGTGCATTAATTCCGTACAAAATTCCAGTGTCGCTCGAAAGTTCGGCAGTGGTAAATGGAAAAGTAGTCGCAAGAGATGTTGTATCCATGTTTCTTGTTATGGTCAGCACATCTCTCCCAAATGGGGCTGATGATAGAAATCCTTTTTGATGATCGAGTGTTGCATGTTTTGAAACAATAAGTACCGAGCCCAATGTTGATTCAACACGCTTCGTAATGCTATTTAGCTCTTCTTCGTTTGCAGCTGGAATTGTTATGTAAAAACTGTACTGATAAAAACGCTCAATTCCTTTTATGAGCTGCTCTTGTAAAACCTTTGCATCCTCAAGTTTTGCTTCTGTTCCAGGATTTACAATTTTTCCACGCTGGATATCAGTCGACATTTCGGCTTCCATTTCAGTAATTTTGCGACGCAATTCATCAAGAACAGTGCGTCCTTCGACCGGGTATATATAAAACGATATATCGAGACTATGGTCAAAATTAATAACTGGCTCTAGCCAACCAGGCACTACAAACCGTGGATAACCAGCCACAAACAGAGTTCTAAAATAAACTTGTCCAATTCGAATGCTATCAAAATTTACTTCAATGTCCTGTGGAGCTACAACGTCAGCAATAGTTAGTGTTTTGTCTTTTTTTAATGCCTCTACCGGGTCACCAAATTTCGGTCGATCGACCTGTTGTTCCATCGTTTTTGTTTGTATGTCAGAAGTATCGACAATCGCAGGAGTACTTACTGGATTAACAGTCTGTTTAATTTGATCTGAGGCTACTGGTGTTGGCGCTTGGTTTGGTTGTGTTGGATTCATATTATTCTTCTTTTGTTTCTGGTAATTCTTTTACAGAGTCTACGCTTGGGTTATAAATATCGTAGAACAAGTGTATCAATTCTTCGCGATTTAATTGTGTGGCTCTTAAACCAAGGCGTGCACATTGCTTAATTAAATGGTCACGTTTTGGATACAAAACTGTTTTTACTTTTTTCAAAATGTAATCTTCGGTATAGGGTAGTGGTCCACCCTTTTTCATACCTGGAATAAGACCTTTGCTAAAGCCGAGTTCAAGCGGAGAGAAGGGAATAATCAAAAAGAACCGTTTTCCTAAAACATTTCGTTTTCGAATAGTCTCGGAAATAAATGTTTTGTAATTTAACATGAGTTCTTTTAACTTGGGATTCTTCATCGCATTTATTTTCTCGTCCAAATACGATAAATAACTCCCAATATCTTTTCGTTGAGTGCGTACACTAATTTCAGTGGCAAACGATAAACTGTTAATCATCGCAGCGAATGCCGCAATTACTGCTTCTTGTTCACGTTCTGACAATAGTCCAAAGTTAAGCGACGAAGTTTCCAATACAATTGCAGCCCCTCCATCTTTGTACATGACGATGTCATCTAAAACATCTGCTATAGGAACAGCTTCTTGTGTTGCTTTTACAATAGGAGTATCAGGTGTGTTTAAAAGAGGTACTTTTGCAAACAGAGTATCAATTATTGCCATATTTATGCATTAGCCTTAACTGCCATTGGTGAAATTATCGCCCCGTGTATTTCAAAAGAAAGGGGTGAAAAAGTGAGACCTTCTTTTTCCACATTCATTTGATATGATCCATTTGGAAGGGGAGTTACTATCATGAAATGGCCCGCTTTGTTTGTTTTGAGAGCTCGAACAGGGCGACCTTGAAAGTCTTTAATTTCCAAAATAGCTCCTTCTACAATTTTATTTTGAGCTGTCATTACCTGTCCCACAATTACATTTGGAATTGTAGCAGGTGAAGGGGGAGCTGCATCTGGTGAAAATTGTACGGCAACTGCAGATTCTTCAGTTTGAGGATGAAGCGTCTGTTCTATTGGTGCAAGTGTTCCGGTTGCAGACCCTGACTGTTTTACCTCTGTTTGAGCAAATCCTGAGTGTTGTTGCATTGTAATTGCTGGAGTTGCAGGTGTAGCAACAAAAAGAGTCCCTGCTATTGGTGTAGGAGGTGTATATGCAACAACTGCTGCTGGCTTTGAAGCGTTTTGAAGTATTTCAGACTGAATAGTAGTAGACACATTCAGTGGTAATGATGTTTCTGGAACTAAAACATTGTTCCCTGGGATTTGGACAACAGGAACTGCTGTATTTGGTTGTGTAACTGAGGTTGTAGTTTTTTGATGCAAACTAAACATATCAGATATGTTTGCGAGAAAATTATTTTCTTTCGTTTCCATTTTTGTAACTGATGCATCTGTTATTTTTGTTTGTCCTGGAATGGTGCTGGGAATCGCGGTTGTTGGAGCGATATTTGCACTCGCAAAATATGAGACATTACTGTCTTTTTTCCATCGATATTGTGTCGGGCCATAGACTGCTCTGAAAAACGCAGAAATCCATTCCTCTAGTGGACGTTCTTGAAGTGGTAAAAATGCAAAAGCAGCTCCTGCTACTACAAACAATACAATGAGTGGCCACTTAAAAATCGAAGGAAGGGGAGTGGCATACATAATAAGACCTAATACGGCACCCGCCGCAAGTTGAAAAAATTGCTTTAAAGTCATGTCACCTACCAATCGAAACTGGTATGAGCTTATTTGTTGAGGAACCGGATGTTGTTCAAACATTTTTAAAAATCTAATAGTCTACCACCTTCATCATCTCTTGTGTGAAGCCAATATTCAAGGAGCATACCTTTTCACGGTATAATATTAAATTGAAACATTTTGTCGCTTATAATTAAGAGTTACAAAAACTTGAAAAAGGTTTGTGGAAAGTATCTAAAGATTTCCTAAACTGCAGGAATCTTATTGAGGTTTAATATAATGAGAAAATAGTACTTGTTCTACGACACAAATACAAGATTTTTTCTTTATAAAATAAATCACCTCGGCAAGATGCCGAGGTGTTCTTGTAATTACCCTTTATGAGCAATTATATTCAGTTGTTTGTCCACTTTGGACGGTATGGATGGATTCCAATTTGACAACCTTTGTCGAGCTAAAGTCTTTCGACATTCCAGGGTCAATTCTCACACTTCTACCATCAACATTCCACCAAACAATTACATTAAAGTCGGCGTTGCTTACCCAATTTTCTACATTGTCGAGCCAAACTTTGTTTTCCGACTTGTGCATGATTCCCATCACTGTTGTACACAAATCCGTCTCGTTCACACTCTTACTTGTGGGTATCACTGTCAACGATATCTCAGGCGCATCATTAGTGACATCAAGTGCCTTTTGAATCGTGAGTACGTTTCCTGCGCTACTGTTGATGCTATTGATTATGTCTTGAGGTCCTTTAATTACAGGTGCAAATACCGCTTGTAATACAAGAATGATTGCAACAACAATGGCGATGATAATCCCTGCAATTGCGGTAGTTCGCTTTTTGTTCTGTCCGTTTCTAAGGAAATACACCAACCAGACTATTGCAATTGGGATGAAAGCAAACAGAAGTGTAGTACCAAGTGATCCGCCGAATCCAAATAGGATAGAGGCAATACAGTATATTGGCCCAAGTACTAAAAGAATTAGGCATGTAACCCATTTCTTCGCAAACTCTAAAATTCTGCCATTTGACGGGGTTTGTGTTTCTTCTGTTGCCGATACTTGAACTTCATCAGTTTGATCATTTGTCACAATCTGTTCTGCTTCATCAAAAATTGAATTATCTTCACTGTCAGATGGAGCAGTCCATTCGTTATATGCTTTTCTCATCGTGTCAGAGGAAAGCACTCTGTACGCTTCTTGTACCTCATCATTTTTATCTGTCGCGGCGTTGTAAAGCGCCTCAATTTGAATTTTCGTGGCATTTCTATCTGCCCCTAGAACCTGATAATAATCTTTGCTTGGATCAAAGTTCACGCTCAGTCTCCTCTTCGAGATATATAATGTACTTGAGAATTATAACACTATAAGTCTATTTCTGCAATTCCTGACACTAATTAAACAGGCACAAAAAAAGTCGATTCTTTTGGATATGAATCGACTTTTGTTTTAGTAGGAACAAATTGGTCTACTTAAGAGACTTGTTGAAATCCACTCATTTTGTCCAATTGATGCCCAGTCACCCGTTGTGTCAGTACCGAAATAGATGAGATTCGTCTGGTTTTGAACGTTACCTACAACGTCGGAATTGGATGCAGGTCCGTTTCTAATCCGAGCAGTTTTATTATCAGATACAGTGACCACGACAGTGCAAACTTTTGGTGGAGAAGGTGTATCTGTTTCAAAAACAGGGATTGGTGTCAGTGTAATTGTCGCTGGAATTTCAGTTTTCGGAATATTGGTCGGTGAAATTGGATTTTTTGTAATTGTTGCCGTTGGAGTAATTATTTGATGGATAGTTACCTCGTTTGACCTTAAAAATGCATATGTTGTACCAATTACAAGACCAATTGTTAGTAAAAAGCTGCCTACGATCAAAATTGTTGATCCAATACAACCTAGTTGTCGACTTTCTACTTCCTTTTGAATGACATGGTGCCCTGTCTCATCCACATTCTCAAATATGTCATTTTCAGATATTTCAATTAAGCTTTCCTTTTCCATTCAAAATTCTCCCCAGAAATAGGAAACAGCCAATTCTACCATAGTCCGATAGTCGGTTAGTGAAAAATCATAAATATTGTAGATAACGCTGCATTGATTGAACTCAATATCAATTTGTGATACTATTGTCGGAGTTTACTTTCTAATCGACTGATGGGCACATTAACAATCCAATAATAATTACTATACGGATTCTTATCGTGTCTTTCTAAAGTGAAAGAAGTCTTCAATGAAATATCTACTGTTATGGTTTGTAAGCGGATTTCTTATTTACATCATAGTACCTCCGCTTATTGCGGCGGTACCACAATTTCAACAGGAGTTATTCTCTGTTTTTTCTGGTGTAATTCCTTTGTATACAGATCAAATGAAGGTGTTCTCAGTCGTCTTGTCTGGCCTTTTTGTTGTATTTCTATCAATGCTTGATAGTTTTTTGAGACCCCGTCCAGTTCTTCAGCCACAACAAAATGCCCGTCCCGCAGCTTTCGTTCCTGTGAATTCTCAAGTTTTAACATCACAAGGAGACCCAGCAGCGTCTAATCCAAGAACAATCACAAGACGTGTACCTCGAACAAATAGCATGGGAACTCCGCATCTAGAGCTTAGATCATTCAAGTTAATAGCACACAATGGTATTAATTTTAGACTATCAAAAGGGGATGATCTTACTTCGAAAGAAAAGTTTCGACCAGTTATTGAAATTCGGGTAAATAATCCTGAACTTGTTGGGAAAGTATTGCCACTGCAATTTGATTTGATAAATCCAGACGGCAAGATGATTAACAGTTTAAGATTAATGCCGATATTAAAGCGAGGCCGGAATATAATTGTTCCTGATGACTCAGAATTTGAGGTTTCTAGCAAAGAAGCTGGTGTGTGGGCAATGAAACTACTGTATGGTCAGCACTTGTGGGGAAGGCTCATTTTTACAATGTTAGGGCAAAGCATCTCTAACTTATCGAGCCATATTGGGGCAGATATGGAGATGGATGGTGAAGCTTTACTTGCGGCAAATGAAGTTACTCGAAATTTCACGTTAGAAGATCTGTTAAGACTTTAAAACAAGGAGAAGATTCAATGTCAAATTGGTGGATTGATACGGGAAATAGACCTTCCACACGACTTGCGGTGGAGGTTATTGCGATGAAAAAGGCGTTTGTCGAAAAGGAATTAACTGATTTTAAATACGGTGCTAGTTGGGACAGGCCTTTTCAAATAAAAACGCTGCGAAAAAAACTTCATATAGAAGGTTCCGCAGCTCCGTATTGGCAACTTGAGTTTGTTATGCAGCCTATGCCTGGAGTTGCCCCGCTGTTAAATTCATCTGACGTTTTTAAACTTCAGATTCTGTACACTTCTGACTTTCCTGGTAAAGAACCGCAGGCAAATTATCTTTCACCAGATGTCAGCGGTTCACTTCATCTATTTGTTAGTGGAAATAAACTGTGTTTGCACAATCACAGCTCAGCAAATAGTGGGTGGGATCCAGCTCGTTCAACAGCAGCAACTATAGCTGTCTGGTCCATCCAATGGGCCCGAGCATGGCTAAGCTGGAAACTAACTGGTTCTTGGCCAGAAGTACAATAAAAAGGACGTGAAAAGAATGAATCAAAAAAGAGATTCAGATCGTACGCCGGGGCTATTAGTTCCCCGGCATATCTTTACCAAAATTGCAGCAGAAGCTGCTTTACATCCTAAGACAGAAACTGGAGCATCTTTTGTAGGCATTGAAACTCATGATCTTATGGTTATCTTAGGGGTTATTCCTGATGAGGTAAACATCGAACGTTCTCCTGGATTATTTGTGAATGGGGGTGAGTATCAAGTTGAGCTTTTTCGCTGGTACAAAAAACACTGGGATATGATGAGAAAGGAATCTCGGTTGCTAGAGAACCAGATAAGCTGGTCTGCAACCGTGAAATTACCCTCGAATTATGTCCCACCAGAACTTGATTTCGATTTGAAATATCTAGGTGATTGGCATAAGCATCCAGGATCAATGACGTATTTGAGTTCTCGTGACATACGCACAATTGGGAGTATTTTGTCGGATGTTGAGCAAAACCGTCATCAACTGCTGTCTCCAATTGTAACAAAGCTTTCAGTACAGAATGACAGTCCTTTGCAGTCACATGAAGTGTCATTCGATAAGTTTCGTATGACTTGGTATTACTCAGCACGTAACATGACAAAACCAGTAGGAATTAAATCATTTCCTATTAGTAACTCAAATCTACCTAGTTTGCCTCCAGTTCCGTGGCATCTCAAAGATCTGAGGAGATTTGATGACGAGATCATGTACCTTGGGCTAAAAGGCTACCGTGTATTATCACGAATTCGTGATGTGGACAATGATTCTATTTGCGAGGTTGTTTTTTCGATAGAATCACCGTGGCAGCCTAAGAAATATTTGGTAGTCACGAAATGGGATTACCCTGAAAGTGCGCCTCAAATCTACCAATATTCGACGATAGCTGAAGGTGATGAAGGGACACATATTGATGTCCAATCTTCAACAAAGAATGATTATATTGTAGATCTAATATCTACAGAGGAAGGATATCTTTATGAACCAACGCAACAACCACTGGACGAGAATAGAAGACCTAGTTGGCTCGGGTTTCTCAAGATTGCGCCAAGTAAAATTAGGCGTTATTGGCCTCGGTTCACTCGGTAGTTTAACAACAGTTCAACTCGCGATGTCTGGGGTTCAAAATTTTGTTTTGATTGACCCAGATATTCTTGAAGATAATAACATCGTTAGACACGCAGCAGATTTACGGTATGTCGGTATGTCTAAAGTTTTGGCAGTTAAGGACTTAATCCTAAATCGAAACTCTGAAGCAACCGTGAATGCAATTTCTGCAAATGTTATGGATTGCACAGATGCTCTACATGATGTCGATTTTGTTCTTGTTGCAGGCTTGGGATCAGAGATTGTTACAACAAATGTAGCATTGAAGATTAGAGAACTGAACAAGATAGCATTGTTCAGTGGCATCTATGAAAAAGCCGTTGCAGGAGAGGTCTTTATTGTTCATCCAACAATAGGGCCTTGCTACTCATGTTTTGCTAGTCGTTTGAGATCATCAGAACCTCAAATACAGAAGGATGTTGATTACGGACTTCCAATTGACGAACTTAAGGCACAACCTGGACTTGGGTCTCATATTGTGAGAGTATCTTCAGTTTTTGCAGACTGGACATTACGCCTTGCAATCCATGATTCAAATATTTTGCCTTATTTCCCTGGTAATCTTGTAATATTGAGTAATGAGGCGTATAATTTTGGCAATGACAAGGAAGGTAATGCTCTCAGATTGCCACCTTCGTCTGCAAAGTGGCTTACAATAAAGAAATTACATAAGTGTAATATTTGTAGCCCACCAGATTTTCTGTTCGAATCGTTCGAAGAACTTGAAGGAGATTAAAATGGCCACAGTTCCGACTCGTCGTGAAGGTCAATCCGATCCTAATCAGGAAGGTCGAGATGCTGAAGTTCGTGTGGGTACTACCGTTCCCGACGATCAATTGAGGCAAATGATGGGAAGTTTTGGTGATCTTGATGAAGAAGATGGCAATCCGGATAGTCGTCCGGATGAAGTCGCCTTAAATAAAACCCGTACTTGGGGTTAAGACATTTTCGTAGGGGTGAGGATAATTCCTCACCCTTTTTTGTTGCAAACAACCCATAATTATGTTAAAATGCTGAACTCCTGGAAAATAGTAGCATAAAGTTATATGCTGACTGTACATATGCCAGAAGACACCCCAGAAAATATGAAAGAATTAGGATTAGAACACGGAGTAGACACTTCAATTCATAGTGATTTCGGTGATTTTGCGCCACCAACATATGAGCATGGTCAAGGTAATAGTCATAACGTAAATAACGATAATTTAGGCGAAGATAAGCGGTTTGTGTCTGAAGGAGATATGGATATTCTTGCGAAAGCATTACTTCTTTCATCTCGAGAACAAGATGAATTATCAGATAATGATAAGGCTTGGATAAATGATCACAAAGGTGCAATTACAAACGCGGTGAGGAACGGAAATTTTGACAGTCATTTTGCCAACCAATTAGGAATAAGGGGTGAACAGGAAAACACTCCAAATGCTCCTCAAACCACCGTAGATGATGATAGATGGAGTGCTTTTGGTGGAGTTGATTGGGATGCTGCTGCGAATTCAGGTGAAGCTACTGTACCTCCTGTCAATATTCCTGAAGATCAAAAAAACAACTGGTATCGAGAGTTAGCGGAAGATTGGAGATCTAAACCTCAAACGCGAGAATATTGGATTGGAAATCAAGAAAAGGGTGTACAAGACAAACGCTCTATTTTGCAAAACGCTGGAATGACAGATCAAGAAATTAGTGAACTGGTTAATGACCATACATTTCAAAATAACAGTCGTGCTGGGAAGCCTGTACGTCCAGAAGATATCTCTGAGATAAATGTTTCTAAGCCGGTGAGAGTTGATTCTCATAATCCAGTTGTAGCAATTGGAACTGAAAGGGTAATACCGACTCCTTTGACTGAGTCCGACCATTCTGGGAACCGTGACTACTTAAAAGGTATCGAAAGCATGGAATTAAAAGAGCAAATTAAACAGATACGTTTGTTGTGTCAAGACATTCAAGCAACGTATCCAGATCTTCCATTGAGGGAAATCTCTCGGCAAGATCCTGAAATATCAGCACAAATTGGAAGACTTGAGCGTGAGATGCGAAAATCAGAATCTCGAACTCCACATTTGGAAATCTTCAAAGAAGCCCTAATGGAGGCAAAAGTTTTTATTGGATTGCATGATACTGTTGCAAATCTAAATCAAGTAAATTTTAAGGCAGATGAGGTCGAACGTGACATTAAAGCAAAGTATAAAACGTTAGAAGACCAGAAACGCGCTCTTTCAGGTGTTGATTTGGCAGCGCTTCTTAAGAATGAAGTTATTTCATTTAGAGGTAGTAACAGAGAAACAGCCACCAAGTATCACGAAGGATTGCCCGTAGGGAAAGCACATATGTTATTGCAGGAAGTTTCGACAAAGGGTTTGCCTTTAAATCCTGAAATTCGTTTGGGAGATCCTCGTCTAACAGCCGACCAAAAAGCTCTTATTAAAGACTATTTGTACACTGAAATTAAGAAGGTACCAGATATCGAAGATCCCGATTGGACACTTGAGCTAGCAGAACTTTATGACAAATTTAGTTATGGAACAAGTTTAAGAAATTTAAAAGGATCAGACCCTGTATCAAAAGCAATGTATTTACAACAATTTAGAGAATCTACCTTGGAGAAAAAACAGGCAGGAACAACAGGGGATGACCTTGGTCCATACTATACAATAGATGCTGTTCCTTCCGTTGGCTTAACTTCACTAGATAGACATATCAGTATCAAAGATAGTGCTGGAAATTCCCACAAACTTGCAAATGCAAGACTTTGGGAAACAGATCCTAGTATTTCAGGCTTAATTCTACCGTATGATTTACAACGATATGATCCATATAACCCTGTTCGAAGTGCCTCTACCATTGTTGACCCTACAACACTTAGATGGGAAGATGTTACTTCAACTGACATAAAAGATTATTTTACTAAAGCAGTTCCTGCTGGTGTACAGGCAACAGATTGGTTCCTTCGATCCGATTGGTCACTGTCAGAACTTAGAAAAGACAATTTAGAGAAGTTGCGTTCAAGTTTTAATGTGTTAGACCCAGATGATAATTTGAAATTAGCACCACTGTTAGTCATTGGAATTCTCACTGAATATCAAGCGACAGTTAACCCAAGTACAGAAAAAGTAGAAGGAACCTTCGGGGATCCGTTTGCAGTGAGAAGATTCCTTGACTTATTGAAGCGTCAACCGAATCCATTTTTAAAACCCGAACAAGTGACATACATTGAGTCAGGATTGATGATTGAAGATGAATCGGGAAGAGAACGCAAACTTGACCCAGTAGGATTCGCACACAACATTAGACTTCGAAGAACATATACTCGACCACTCCAACCTGTAATCCGTTCATAATTTAATCTGTAGTAAGTATCAAGAATATTTACGACTTCTCAATTTATTGAAGTAAAATTTATAAACCTTGCTTTTTAGATTGTCCAGATGGCTTGATTTGTTGATTTAGAGCACCTGTTGTATTCTGAGCCTGTCTCAATGTGTCTTCTGTTCGCTTAGCAGCTTTAGCTTGTTGCCACTCTTCTTGTCTTCTTGATCCAAAAGTTTGGACCCTTCCAAGAACATTGTTAGTTAATTCTTTTCGCACATCTTTAATTTGTCCTCCTATTGCACCTCCCACAATGCCAGCGCCGAGCATTGTTCCGAATGTGTCAGCTCCATAGCTTCCTCTACCTGAAGCAATTTGATCTCTCACTCCAGAGGCGATTTTGGGTGCTGAAAAGATGATTCCGAAACCAATAAAGAAGGCAAGAATTTGAATAGGGAAACCTCCAAAACCTGGAAGTAAAATTGCACTTCCGTTTACTTGGTTTGTTGCAAAGTTGAAGTAGTTTGCACCTCCTGTTAGGATATCTCCGAGCCATCCATTTAAATCAATTGTCATTGTCCAAAACACCATGTGTGCTAAGAGCATTGTTAAACAAATAGCTACAAATACAGATAATTGTGCAACCATTTGTCGAATCCAACCACCGATCCCTGGCCCAATTGAAACCACACCCAGAAGGCCAATAATTGGGGCTCCAATCACCAAAAAGACAATCATAGTGAAAGCTTTAAGCATAGTTACAAATATTCTAAAAATTGCTACTAGCCCGAGTCCTAGTAGAATTACACCGATAAGTCCGGCTACTGCTCCAACAATTGTTGCGAGTCCACCAGTTGCAATTGTTCCAATTACAGCAGTAGCTCCTGCTCCAAAGATAAATCCACCTAAAATTATGGTCCAGCCAGTAAATGCTGCAATTGGGTTGTTTAGTTTATTAAAGATGTCAATAACATTTGGAGCACCACCTTTAAATAGCCCGCTTTGTGCGACTATTGCAGAGGAAAGTCCCATTACGACATATGCCAAATCTATAATAAGTCCTGCTATTGCATATGAAAAAGTAATAAAGATAAGGGCAATTGCAACTTTGGGAAGTGCAGACTGTACACTTACGACTACTTGAGGAGCTATCTTTTGCCTTAACATAATCATAAATGCAAGAATAATGATCACAAATGACATGAGTCCAAAAGCAACATTCCTAAATGCTACCCACAATCTTTGGAGTGGTTGAAGTGCTCCGAAACCAGTTCCTTCTTGAGCATAAGCATCCTGTACTGGAGAATATTGCCTTATTTTCTGAGCAACATAGTCAATACCAGACGCTGGCTTATGAGATAAAAACGAGTCGGCAGCTCCCGCTAAAAACAAAACTGGACTACTCAATGGTGCTTCTGCCTGAATGTTTGAAACACATTGTGAAGTATTTGCCCCTGCACTAAAACACTGAGACATTGATCCAGCCTGAAGTAGCGCAAGGGAATTGACTATCCAATTGACTTGAGCGAACGTATATCTCTCACCAAAAATATCTGTATCATTTGCGCTTCCTGGAGGGAATACTTTTGAATTGAATGTGTTTAAATCTGGGTTCCACCATTGGGTAGCATTTCCTGCTGGGGCAGTTTGTGCATGAACATTTGAGATGGGATAGGCCACTGAAACAATCACCAATAGAAGTGTTGTAATAGCCAATAATTTATTTTTCATATTTGTAAAAACTTCTATCTTAAACATACATGAACTGAACTAAATCACGCAAGGACGAAACAGAATTATTTTTGATATATCGTAAAGGTTAAAATCGAGTTTATTCCAATAAATCTAGCAATAATAACAAGCAGTAAGAATGACAATGCTAGAACAACAATTCCAATTACTGCATATGTTGCCATGTTTCGTGCGGCTTCCGCTCTTTTAGGGTCACTTCCTGCCATAATAAGGTTAACGCCAGCCAAAAGCAAAATAATAAAGGCTACAATTCCCGCAAGCGGAATAGCTGCGCGCAAAACATTTGCAAATATATCTTCAAATTCTGAAAGAGTGTTTGGGGTACTAGTTACAAGTTGTGCAAAAACTAAAGAGAACATAATTATATGTTAACTGTTTTTGCAAGAGTTTGGTAGAGGGCGCTCATATAAAACAGAAGCTTCGTCCTCATACACTATTTTCCACACTTTTTTATCAAGTTCCTCTGTCAAATTTATGGGTGATATCTCATTTATCAACTGAGAAGGAGAATTTTCTCTAGTCCATAAAAACCTGGTGATACAAAATTCTTCAAGTATTGGTTTAATAGGTTCATTTTTAAGACTGAGTGAAATATACGATTGAAGAGCATTTTGTAATTCATTGGGTTTAGTATCTTGTCTCCATGGAATCATACGACCGTCAATAAAGACTTTATTTTTTGGAGACTTCCACAAAAGGTATGTATTCCAGTGCAATATTGAAAAAATGTTTCCTTCATGAGGGTTTTTCGAAATGTAAATGACGGCATTCTCAGGATAAGCTAATTGACTCACAATTATTTTGCTTCGTACGTTTAATATTGTTTCAATAATAAGTAAAATAACCCCAAATATAATCGTAATACGAAGAATTTGTAGTAAACGTTTTTTGTCTATCATTTTATTCGCTAAAAATTTATTGCTTGCTTTAACGATCACAAAGCTAGCGCTTAAAGCAAAGAGAGGGAGTACTCTTGTTGAAAGCAAACCATTGAGAAGCAGCAGTATCGTAAATATCTCAAGCCATCTGACTTTCTTTGTCAACCATAGAGTAGTGAAAAACAGTGAGATTAAAGCCAACAAGCTAAAACTAGTAACACGTGTTGCCGGTTGCCATTCAAGTACATATCTATTTAAGGGATTTATTATAGTACTGAGTGTCTCTCTCCAAGTACCCAAAAAGTATGGGGTTATTGCTGTGACTAAAGTTGCGGTTAAAACAATGAAAAACAAATGCATCTTTAACTTCGAATCAACTGTCTCTGATGAAAAAAGTAAGATGTCTATAATCCAATATCCCCACAGGTATATAACTCCCAGTATAAAACCACCATGTAAATTTACCCATAGAAATAGAATTAGCGGAATTGAAATCGCGAGCATTCGAATGTTTTTTTTTGACCGTGACATTAGTGCTATTATTGTCGCTGTCAACAGAAAACTAGTTGCTTGAGCACGTGTTCCAAAATTATCCAAACAGCTTGCAGCAAGAAGTGGCATAATCCAAATAGCATTGCCACTCGCTATATAAATGCCAATCGTTGCAATTAAAGAGCAAAGAGCAGCGACTCCTACATATCCCAAGTGAAATTTTGAATACACGAGTGCGAAGATAACACTCATACCCCAGGAGTGGTCAATGTATTTGTATGAGGGCATTGTATAGCTATATGGATCATTAAAATAAAAATTTCCGGAAAGGATGTCCGTCCCGTGCCTCATATGCCAAGGAAAGTCTGGATCAAGAAATGAATATGCAGCTGCAAATAAGCATATAAATACGATTATCAGAATAAGATTTCTTGCTTTGAAGTATCTTGAAGGCCACTTATTGATAGTGGTCATTTTTGTGATTTCTATTAAATGTAATCATTCATTATTGTATTGAACTCTGTCATAATTCACAATATTTCAGATATGAAAATGTTTTTTAGAATCCACAAACAAAAAATTAAATATATACTAATTTTGTTTTTATTATCTCGAGTATTTCTAGAAGGAGCAGGTCTGATTGGTGATAGGTGGCTCAAAAATGTCAGTACGAACCCTTCAGAGTGGCAAGAAACTAACACTAATATTCCATCCCTTGATATTTGGGCTGTGTGGGATTCTGGATGGTATTTAAATATTGCAAAATATGGCTATTCAAATGTCACACCAGAAAACCATCCATCAGTAGTTACACCGCAAATGCACAACATTGGGTTTTTTCCGTTGTACCCTGTTTTTATTCAAGGTATTTCATATATTACTCAAAATAATTATGTTGCCGCGTTAATTGTTTCGAACCTGGCCCTGCTAATTAGTTGTTTTTTACTCTACGAAATTGTTATGGAGAAGTATGATGAAATGACAGCAAAACAGACTATAAAGTATTTACTAATTTTTCCCACGTCCTTTATCTTATCTGGTGTTTTTTCTGAGTCTCTTTTCCTCTTGTTTTTGTTAATATGTTTTTATTTTGCGCAAAAAGGAAAATGGGGAGTAGTTGGTGTCTCTGGTTATTTCCTTTCACTGACTCGGCCTACGGGGTTTCTACTGGTAATCCCGCTTCTGTTTCTGTATCTAAAAAATTGCAGGTTTGAATTTAAAAAAATAAAACCTAATATCTTATATCTTTCATTATTTGGTATGGGAGTTTTTACTTTCATGATTTACACACACCTGTTAAATGGTGATTTTTTAGCCTATTTTCACGCGCAAGAAACAGGCTGGCTCGTCACACATTCTAATCCACTAAACATGCTTCAAATGCTCTATTTATATAGTCCAAGCACAAGAATTGTTTTCTGGTTTATACTTGCAGAACTTTTTTTGATTTTTATACATATAAAGAAAGTTTCACTGGATTATTTGTTAGTCGCTGCAATTTTACTTGGCATACCTCTAATAGAGGGTTTTGGGCCAACTTTCAGTTTACCTAGAATGTCCGTCGTTGTTTTTCCTTTATTTATAATAATTGCAAAAATGGCAAAAGATAAATATGTTGATAGTGCATTAACATTCGGATTATTATTTCTTCAATTTATATTAATGATTTTGTGGAGTAATGGAATTCTGATTATTTAATTTTAATAGCAATTCTTTAGAAGATTTTTATGGTACACAACAGATACGGAATCTTCAAATATTACAGTCCATCCGTTATCTTTCAACGTTCCGATGAATTTGTAAAAGTCTGCAGGGTTGTACCATCCTGATTTTGTATTTGGGGTGTGCCAAAGGATTGTGTCAACACAAAATTTCTCGAATATTTCATTATAAGGGATATTACCACTTATTATGTTTTCATACGTATCAAATGCATTATTCAATTCATTTACCTTTGGTTCTTGTATCCAAACATACATCCTACCATCTATAAATGATTTTTCTGTGGGTATTTTCCAATTCAAGTAACTTCCCCAACTTGCCATAGTAAACACATGTTTATGATTTACTTCTTCTATATACGCTATTGAATTATCAGAAGGGAAGAAATCTGACATTATAATGGTGCGGAATCTCAACTGTAAAAGGCACTCAACTACGAAAACTACTACTGTTATGACGGTTAGTGTATTCAAAAAGAAGTTTAGTCGATGCTTATCTATTTTGTGATCATTCTTCTGTAAATATTTCTCCTGAGCATAAATTATTGTTGGTACTGCGCTTATTACAAATATTGGTACAAACCTTACTGACAGTATCCCTTGAATCAAAAGATACACAGTAAAAATATCTCTGAATCTCATTTTCTTCAGAAAGTATAATGAGAAAAAAAACAAAAGAATAATAATAACAAACCCAAAACTAGGTAGATTTTTTATTGGCTGCCATTCAATAATATATTTTCGAAGATCGTTACTTAAGATTGTTCGAGCTGCTTCTCTCCAAGTTCCCAATCCATATGGTGTAAAGAGCGTTGCGAGTGTCGAAATTTGAATTGAAAGGGTTTTTTGTAACTTGTCTTCAAACGAAAATCTTTTTCTCTCAAGAATATAAATATCTATTAGTAAATACCCCCACAAATAAATTATTCCTAAAGAGAACCCCCCGTGCAAGTTTGACCACAAAAACATAAAGAGTGGGAGCAGTAAAAACATATTTCTTTTTCTTGAGAAAAAAAAATCAGTAAATTTAAACAAACAGATGGTTAAAAAGAATGAAAAGACATGTGCGCGAACACCAAACCCACTAAGATATGAAGATGCAATTATTGGTATAAGCCATATTAACTCGAAGGACAAAAGTGTTGCTCCGAGAGTTGCAACTCCTGCAATAAAAATTGAAACAAGGCCATATCCTCCTATCTTATAAATGAATTTAAAGATAATGCTAGATAGCAACGAGTGATCCACATATTGAAAGGAAGGCATTGTGTAGCTGTATTGATCAAATTTAGGAATACCACTGGTTAATATATCTGTGGAATATTTTAAATGCCATGGAAAATCTACATCAAAGAAGGTTGTCGCTGCTAAAAACAAGCCAACAAAGCAAACAAAAACAACAGCTTTCCTCGCAGTCAAAAAGTTTTTTATCGTACCGATTACCATAACTTGGGTATAAGCCGGAACTTTACGAGAGTAGCGTATCCTTTGTATTTTTTTGAGTTAAATAGCAGTTTTTCCTCGTCAATAATACGCTTATAAACACAAAACACCCAGAAAGCAAACAAGAGTATTCTCAAAGTTTGAATTGGTGTAAGAATTAAAAACATTGTATTCACCCATAGATATGATAAATACATAGGATGTCGTATGTATTTATAAGGACCTGCAGTCACAATACCCCTATTTGAAGCAAAAATATCAATGGACTTCCCAAGGCTGTATATTGAATACGCTGTAATTAAAGAACCAACAATAACGAGAATATCTACACCTGCTGCGTATCTGAAGTGTCCGAAGCCAAAAAATAGAGGGAGATATGTTCCGAGAATAGCCCAGAGATATGAGGTTTTTCTACCTTTAGTGCTATTTGACGGTCGTCGAATCAGAAAAAATAGAGAAAACAAGACATTTGTTACAAGTGCAACTATCGCGAGTGTTAAATCTCTGTAAAGTAAATATCCAGGAGGAGAAGATATTACTGCATTTCTTAATGAAACAAGAGAACTTAAAAACCCACAAAAATATAAAGCAGAAATAAGCCCTGAGACGACATAATCTTGAGTAGTATTTCTCATTTAAGTATCTTATCAAAAAACAAACACTCCATCGAGGAGTGTTTGTAAAAAAACTAATGATATTTTTTATGTGCCGGTTACGCTTGCAATTGAGAAATTCAAGATCGATACACCAAACACTGTTTGTACTAACTGTGCAATAGCCCATGCTGAGAATATAATTACAAGACCAATAAGAGCTGCTGTAATTTGTCCTCGAGCGGCTTCTGTTTGAGCTTTATCTCCACCGGAGAGTACCCAACGGAGACCTCCGACGATAAGCATAAAGAAGAAAATAAGTCCTGCAACGGCAACTATTAGTGTAATTGCCCAACTAACTAGATCACCCAATTGAAAACCAGTCGGATTTCCAACTCCACTAGGACTTAAGTTGAATGATTGTGCGAACACTGTAGATAATAAATTCATGTCATTTCGTCACCTCCTTAAAAGATTTTGTAAAAATCGTATATAATAACACGATTCTTTTTTTAATGTCAAACTATACACACATGCTGATAGTTCATATATATTTATCGCGTATTTGGCAGGTAAAAGTCAAGAGGATAGTATTAAGTGGCAGGTTGCATAAGCGGCGCTAGATTTATATTCAAAAGACTGATTCCAAAGACTGCCTCAACTAGTTTTGCAATTGCCCAAACACTAACCATAACTACCAGCCCTGTAATTGCTTGTGTTATTTGTGCTCGTGCATTTTCTATTTGAGCTTTATCTCCACCAGATGTAATCCATCTGATACCACCAATTAAAAGCATAAAAAAGAAGGCAAGGCCTCCAATCATAAACAAGAGCGTAATCATTTTTGGAATGAAGTCTCCAAAAAATGTGGCACCGTCTCCAGTCAGTTTAGGTGTTGCGAGGTTTGTAATCTGTGCGAAAACTGTTGAGTACATGATATTTATGGTGTCAGAGTTTTTATTGCTGCAGCAAGATTCAAAATATCAAAACCAAGTATCTGGCCGACCAAACTCACGATAAAGACGCTAATCACAACAATTACAAGTCCAATTAGTCCGTTAGAGATGCGTTTTTTAGCCGTTTCTACAGCTCCTTTATCTCCACCCGCAGTAATCCATCCAATTGCGCCTATGAAAAGCGTAAAAATAAACCAGATTCCAGCAACAACAGTCATTACAGCAATGATTGTTGAGATAAGCTTTTCAAAATTTGCTGCGGGATCTCCACCAGTTGCAAAAATTCCAGTTCCAGGTCCGGAGAAGCCACCCGTAGTTGGTGCAAAATCTAATGTGCCTGCAAGTCTATTCATATTAAAATGTTAAAGTAGGGTGTAAAAGCGCATCTGCTTTTCCATAAACAAGTAACCCAATTACACCGGCGATCAGGAATGCTCCAACTAAAAATACAAGGCCTATGATTGTTTGATATATTTTTGCCCACGCCGATTCCATCCCTTTAGGATTATCACCAGCTGCTAAGAATGCGTAACCTGCCAAGATAAAATTAAGAAGTGCCCAGATCCCTCCAGCAACAATAAGAACATTAAAAATAAGTTGCAATATGTTTCCAAGCGCAGTTGCTGGGTTACTTCCCCAAACTGCAGTAGCAGGGGGTTGGTGAATTGTTCCAAAAGGATCAGTCATATAAGTTAAATAATAATAGCAAATAAAAGCTTCAATTGAAAACTACGGACAAGGATTGGTAGGTGTTCCACAAGAACTTACATTTGGTCCTGTAATAAAATTGACACCAGTAATAGACTCCACAATTCTTATTATAAAAAATGAAGCTAGAACAACAATGAACCCAATAACCGCCCAAGTTATCGCTTGGTGACCTTGTGCTGAAGCTTTTGGGTCATTGTTCCCAGCACCCATTATTACTTGTAAACCTCCACCTACAAGAAGGAATACTACAATGACACCAGCAACAACTAATGATCCGCTCAAAATAATCGAAACTAGATCGCCGATGCTTTTTGTCTGTCCAAACGGTGTATTTAGTTCTTTTCCAATATCTACGGCTGCAAAAATATTAGTCATAAATGTTTATACAAATGTGCTTGTGATCCCCGGCAAGTTAAATATAGCGCCAATAATTTGAATTATGATATAAGCCGTGAGCATGAGCAACAAACCAAGAAAGCCATTCTTAATTCTTTCTTGTCCTGCCTTAACTTTAGCAGGATCACCAGCCGCCGTCATAAGACTGATCCCTGCAAGCACCAAGTTGATAATGAGTGCAATACCTCCTAAATAAAACAAAAGCCCGACTATTCCATATGGGTAATTGTTGATCAAATTTGAGAGGTTTGCGTTTCTTAGCAAATAACTGTTGCCTGGTGTCTGATTAATTGACTTTTCAAGATCATCCAAACAACCTGCATTAAAAGTACCAGCAGGGCATGCTGCTAAAATTATTGAATACATAAATTATTGTAACATCTAAAAAAGCCCGAGTACATTAACTCCAATTATTCGTAAAATAAAGACAGCAAATGCAAGCATTACAAGGCCAGAGAATGCAGAGATTAAAAGTTCTTTTCCCATTTGGAGTTTCGAGACATCTCCACTGCTTGTAATAATTTGGAATGCTGCGGCAATAAGAACAAGAATTACGAGTCCACCACCAATGCCCAAACCCCATGTTATGAAAAAAGCTTCAAAATTGGTAATAGTCTCAATTGGCACACAACCGATTGCGGTATCCACACCTATGATTCCTGCCTTGTTACAATATCCAGCGAAAGCGGCGATGGCAGAGGGTGGTGCAACTTGATTGCATGCCGTTAGGGTAGGACAGCAATAGTCAATACTTGTTCCCGTATTAGGAACTGATCGAGAGCAATATACACCACTTGCTTTTGCACAATCAGCGCGACTAATTCCTCCGGGGATACAGGTATTCAGAGGCACGCTGCAAATTGAGCCTCTACAACTCCCAGACATACATTCTGAATCAGTTGTACAAGTCCCGGCGAGGGGAATTCTGTTTTCTTTACATTTACAAACACCACTACTTGCTTCTATATCAATATCACCCTGTAAACAACTAAATGAGTTGTTTTGTGAGCTATAACAACAATAGCCTCCAATTGAGCCACAACCATTGTTATTGGGGATTACACAACTGCCTATCATTGATTGATTAAAGTTTGAACCTGAAGCGTCTACTGGATTAATCCAACAACCATTACATTGACTTTTGGTGGTACTTCCTTGGCAAGTGATACTCACCACTCCTGCACATTGTCCTCCTCGATTTCCACAATTAAAGTTTCCTGTTTGAACTTGCTTTGTACAAACTCCAGGAGCTACAGCTCCGCTTGCGGGAGATGTTGTACACCAATAATTGTCACCACCTACGCATGTAAACCCATTCAGGGCATCACATTGGTCGTTTGTAACACATGAAGTTCCATCTCCTCCTTGGCCAGGTATTGCCCCCGGGAGACACTTGCTTCCGATACAAGTAAGACCTTGTTTGCAAGGGTTTGTCCCGGAACATGCCTCGCAAGTATCTGGAAGAGCCGGAGGTTGTGATGAAACAGTTACAGATCCGCTGCAAAGATCTGTTTGTGAGCCCAACAATCCTGCTTGTCTAAAAACAAGCGTGTTAGCACCATCTACAAAAAGGGGATTACCATCGTTATCGTTCAAAACGGTAAAAGTCCCTCCTGTGTCTGAAATTTGATTCCCAACATCAATCCATTTTCCCGTTGAAGGAGAATATATATTGAATGTCGAGTTGGATTTTGATATCCCGCCAAATCCACCCGAGATTTGCATTTCAATATTGTTTCCTGGTTGAACAGTTGCTGTTAAAACAATCAAATCACAGCTTGCAGCACTGACAGTATTAGGCTTAATACCTGATAAGCATAAGAATAGTGCGCTTATGAGGAACAGCAATAAGAATCTCTTCGAATTTTGTAATAACAATTTTCCTTGGTGGAAATTCATATGTGTTTAAAATAACCCAAGAATAGTTATCCCTAGTATTCTAAAAATGAAGACTGAAAGTGCTAGTAGAATAATTCCAGAAACGGCAGACATCAAAAGCTCTTTTCCTACTTGTAATCTTTTTGGATCTCCTTGTGATGTCATTACCATAAACGAAGCATACACTAAGAATAGTGTACCAATTCCTCCCGCGATACCTAAGCCCCATTTAAGGAAAAAAGCGGCAAATGTGTTAGTATCGCCAATCGGTATGCATCCAATTGCAGTATCAATATTGTTGGTACTGCAATTTCCTTGAATATTAACACTCGTAACTGGCTGGGTTCCAGTCCCCGGATTTCCAATTTGTCCGTTTGGGAGACAGCAGGACGAAACATTGCTGGGACAGCTACCGGTTATTGATGTTTCTGTTCCACTACAAGCTGTTTTGCATGTTGCTTTTGGATTCACTGAAGTACACGCACCTGGATTAACAGCAGTTGTACAAGCAGAGGCACAGGTTGCTGAGTCTGTGTATGGAGCAGGTGGGCCACTTGTGCAATCAGGGATTGATGTCTGTGGATCATAATCACATTGAGAGCAAGATTTAGCGCCAGTAGCCGAGGTATCACACTTATAACCTCCATTGGGAACTGTTTGTGTAGTACAAGGGATAAATAAAGGCTGATTAATACAAGAACTCACTGGTTGGCTCCGACAAAATGAAAAAAGATCTGAGCTCGGAGGGGTAGCTCCCGTAGCACAACTATTGGCAGCTGGATTGCCTCCTGGAGCTGGACCCGTTTCACAAAATTGTGTTGCATCTTGATATACACAAACAACACAACCTTTACTGGGGTCAGGACAAGACGATGCTTGAGCTAATACTTCTTTTTTTGAAACATTGAACAACAAAAAGACTAGGACTATGAATGATATTGCTTTTTTCATATAACTTGTTTTAAGTGTATCAAATTTTTAGCAACTGAAAATCCCAAATTACATAGAATCCAGACTGGTATAATCAATCAATGAAAAGAATTAGACTCCTTTTTTTGCTCGCTGTTTTTACTTCCACTTTGTTTCTTTTTCCAAAAGCTTTTTCTTTCGCTGATATCAATTGTGATAGCGGCAGTTTAAGTGGATCTGATATTGATGTGTGCTTGGCTAAACTTCAACACGATGCTGATGCCTTGGCACCTGCAAACGAGAATAATAAAAAAGAACTTGCTGCATTGCAGGCTCAAGTTATTAAGCTAAAAGCAAGTATTGCAAGCTTAACCAAACAAGTTAGCTCACTGAGTACTAAAATTACGACAAGAACAAGTGATCTTTCGTATGCTCAAAAGGTTTTTAATGAAAAGGCTAACAACCAATACAAGGTCCTGAGGCTATATGATCCGCTTTCAGCTTTTCTTGAAAACCAAAGTGCAAAAGATGTTTTTCTCCAGCTTGAGATGAGGCAGCGAGCAGTTGACGGTGATCGCATAACGATGGAGACCTATTCAAAAGATTTGGCAGCACTTGCTTCTGACAAAGCTACTCTTGAAAAAAACAAAACAAGTTTAGCTAATTTGCAAGTCTCAGTGGACAAACGCGCAACTTTTTTGAGTGGAGAAGTTGCAAAAGTTGAAGACTATTTAGCTAAACTTTCTAGTAGGCAAGAAGAGCTCTTAGCGTTAAAAGCTGGAGGATTTGAAACATCAGTCGGAGATACACCTCCAACTCTAGACCCTTGTAGTGGTGCCCCTGGAACAAGTAGTTTTTGTGATCCAGGCTTTAGACCAGCATTTGCAGGGTTTAGCTTTGGAGCACCTCACAGAACAGGTATGAGCCAATATGGGGCACTGGGAAGAAGTAAGCAAGGCCAAAATGCAGAAACAATTCTTGCAGCATACTATCAAGGTTCATCGTTAAATAAAGGGTATCCAGATACCACTATTGGAGTGAGTGGTTTTGGGAGAAAACCAATTGAAGAATATCTTTTGGGCCTCTATGAAGTTCCCGAAAGTTGGGGCGATCAAGGTGGTTTTGAGGCATTAAAAGCTCAAGCAGTTGCAGCACGTAGTTATGCACTCTCTGTAACTAACAATGGTGCAGGAACTATTTGTACTACAGAGGCGTGCCAAGTATATAAACCTCAGCTTAAAACAGGAAAATGGGCAGAAGCAGTGAGAGCTACTAAAGGCTGGGTGCTTATAAAAGATGGGGGACCAGCGAAAGCATATTTTGCGGCATCAAGTGGTGGATATACAATCAGCCAATGGGGATGGAGCGGCATTAAAGATGCTGCTGGTGATTGGCCAGCAACTGCATATGAGAAGGTTGGTGGTTCGCCTTGGTTTTACAAAGGTTGGTTTAGGTCGAGAAGCGGGGCAACTTGTGGGCTTTCGAACCCTTGGCTTACGAGTACTCAAATGGCTGATATTCTAAATGCATGGCAGGTACTTTTTAACGGAGGTGGCGATCAGGGCAGAATTAGTCCACACGACAAGTGTTTTGGTGGAAACCCATATTCTATATCTGATTTAGCTTCAATTGGGGGATATTCAAGTGTAAGTAATGTAAATGTAGTTTATGGAAACGATGGATCTACAAAGCAGCTTACTTTTCAAACAAATAAAGGCTCTGTTACGATAAACGGTTCTGATCTTCAAAAAGCCTTTAATCTAAGAGCGCCTGGAAATATTGGTATTAAAAGTTCGCTCTACAATATAGAGAAACTCTAAATAACTAGATTTTGATATACTGAAGAGCATGCCAGACATTTTTACAAAAAAGGAAGACACATCAAACGAACCAATTGTAGCTGTCTCTCAGACGCCCGAACAAAGCTACAACCCAGTTTCTGCATACTGTAAATATCCTGCAAATGTTCATTTTGATGGGACTGATGCGGATGAGAAGATAGTTCTCCTTCTTCGGAAGCATTGGCTCACAAATCTACGCTGGATTTTAACAGCCTCAGTTCTTATATTCGTTCCACTCCCATTCGTATATTTCCCAATTTTGAATTTTTTACCTGAGCGTTTTTTGGTGGTGACAATTCTTTTTTGGTATCTGGTAACAAGCGCATATATTTTGGAGAAGTTCTTAAGCTGGTTTTTTAACGTATACATAATAACAGACGAGCGAGTGTTTGATGTTGATTTTTATAATCTTGTTGATCGAGATATCAGTGACGCAAACATTGCAGATATTCAAGATGTAACAAGTTCAATTAGAGGGGCGATTAGAACTAGTTTTGATTATGGAGACATTCTAATACAAACTTCGGCAGAAATTCCAGAACTCGATTTTGAGGCAGTTCCACATCCTGATGAAGTAGCTAAAATTCTGCGAAGTCTGCGTGTTGAAGAAGAACAAGAGCAGCTGGAAGGGAGGGTTCGCTAAATGAATATTCTCGGTGTAGACCTCTGGATTGTTGTGAAGATTATGTTTATTGTTGGAATGCTTGTGTATGTTACATTTGCCTTCGTTGTTATTCGGCAAGTAGGACACATGACTAAAACCTTAAAGGTTGGTTTTGAAACACCAGTAAGACTGTTGGCGCTAATGCATTTCATTGTTGCCATTGGTCTTTTGATCTTGTCAGTCCTTTATTTGTAGGGGAATCTCTTTCAATCATAGGTTACAATGAAATATGGACTATGTGAAAATTTTAGGGGCACCTTCAGCCACTGCAACAACACAAACGCACGAACTTGAACTTCCAGATGGAGGAACACTCTTCCTTCTGATAACACTTCATTCACCAGAAGCGTCACTGACTCGTATCGAAGCAATTCGAGGTGCCGTTAATTTTTTGCATCACGAAGTAACTAAAGCTGGTTTTAATTTTGAATCATTTGGAGTTTCACTTGAAAAAACTCTTATTTACCCGCAATTTGAGGCAGTTTGTGCGTATGTTTCAAGTGATGTTGTGTATCTTTTTGCACTTGGAAATATGCAGGCAATGCTTATGCGAAATAACAATCTTGTGTCTCTCATCTCTGGTTCAAAAACACTCCAATCTGCATCTGGATATCTAAAAAGAGGAGACTCTGTACTTTTAGTTTCGAATGCATTTTTGGAAATTGCAAAAACTGAGGAACTCATTCCTTATATAGTAGGGAATAAACTGAATGCACTTGAGTCAGATACTGCAACTCGAGTACAAGCAAGCGAACAACGCGGAGAGTGTGGAATTTTGTGTCTTTCAGATCAAATTTCAGGTTCTCCTTCAATTTCCGTTCCTGAAGCAGAAGATGAGGGTCCGACACTTGAAGAGGCGACAGAAATTGAGGCAGCTGAAGAAGAACTTCAACTGGAATCCAAACCGCTCGAAGAACCTGAAGAAGTAGAAGTAACTCCACAGATGGAAGAACGACCGGTTTTTGCAAAAACAGACTCTCCATACGAAGCTCGCAGTAAAAGTAAGCGAATGGCATATGCTGGTGTAGGGCTTCTGATACTTTTAGGTATAAGTATCTTCTTTGGTAATAAGGCACGGCTTAAGAAGCAAGAGGCGGCCTCTGTTACAAAAGTAGTAGCCGATGCACAGCAATCACTAGACGAAGCAAAATCTATTTCTTCTATAAATAAGTCTCGTGCCAGGGATCTTATTACTAACGCACGAGATCAAGTACTTGGAGTTCACACTGAGACAAAATACCCAGAACTCATTTCTATTAAAGATGCGCTTACTCAAAGTCTTGGAGATGTGGCTGGTGTTTACGAAATTCAACCGACAATTTTTTCAGATCTGACACTAATTTCTCAATCTACAACGGCCGATGGTCTTTCAATTTCAGACAATTTAGTCCGAGTGTTGTCAAAAAACGATAAAAGAGTAGTAACTATTGAGCTTCCTGGAAAAAGAACTTCTTCTCTGAGTGGTCTTACTCAAGTAAATGGTGCTGCTGAAATTGCAGCCTATACAAAGCGAACATTTGTAATGGGGAGTGATGGTGTTTATGATATCTCAAATTCTGCACAAAAGCAGATAGATTTGCCCGCAAATCAAGACCAACTATTGTTCTCTTCATTTGCAGGGAACTTATATGTTGTTGATAAATCACAAAACCAAATCTGGAGATATTCGGGTGATGGAACAAGTTTTGCGGACAAGAAGGAATGGCTATCTCCTGGAGTAACAGTTGATTTTTCAAAAGCAACAGCAATGGGTATTGATAGTTCAATATGGGTGTTTAGTGGGACTGGAAAGCTTACTAAGTTTACTATTGGAAATCCTCAAACAATCCCACTTTCTGGGATCACTGATACTTTGTCAGACCAAACCCTATTTTTTACAGATAGTGATAGTGAGAGCTTATACTTTTTAAATCCTCAATCGAAAGCAATATACGTTTTTGATAAGAGTGGTGAACTGATTGCGACATACAGTGATGTTTCTCTTAAAGAGGCACAACATTTTATCGTTTCTGAAAGTGACAAAATTATGATCTACTCAGTTGGCTCAAAGCTATACTCAATTCCTATCAAGCATATTAAGTAACTGTATGAAGGATGCGCGACTTACCGAGCTTGCAAATAAAATATATACTTCAGAATTATTCACAAGTTCTACGGAGAACTGCACCTTAAATGAAAAGCAAAATATCTTTTTGATTGCTGGAGGAGTAAAGCCTGTTGGTTTTGTTAGTTCATGTCACAAAAAAGACTTAGGAGAAGGGGCTTATGAATACGAAGCTGATGATGCAGACTTTGTCGTGAAGTTCCTATCAAGCTTAGGATTGTTTAGCAGAGCATTTGGTGACAAACACACAACTGACGCAATCATTTCCTTAAAAGAGGAATACTTACTACAACTCGATTCGAAAGCAGATGACCATCGACTAGCGGGAAAACTTTATGGATACCCAGACACCGCAGTTGAAGCCTTTTTGATTCCTAATAAAGCCGACATTTTAGAAGATGACGAACAGGACCAAGTGCTTTTAACTGCAGGAATACCAATTTGTTTCCCTGCATTCAAGATGTCTATTAGTCATTGGCACGAAGAACTTCCTATTGTTCAAAAATGGTATAACTTCTGCAAATTGTATGGACTGGTCTAAATAATCCTCAAACTTTTTTTTGAAACAAAAGGACTTCAAGATGTTAGGTGGAGACGGAGGGAGTCGAACCCTCTTCTGGAGTGAATCTGACAAAATTTCTACAAGCTTAGAGTATTTTTTTATGTCCATTCATTTTTATCTAATACTCAAGACAAATAAATGTAAGACTTATTTATCTTTCGATTATATTCGCAAAGTCATCGAATACATCGGCATCACGACGGGTTTATACCTAAGCTACTTCGCGTGAGGAAAGTAGTAAGGCAGCTTTTAGGCAAACATCGGTACGAAACCGTGGTTGTCAAAAGCGACAGAATCGTTAGATTTGTCGTTTGTTTTTTGGCCTCTTTTAACTAGAGTTGGCCAATCTAGGCTTGCTGTTTTGTTAAAGTACATTCCATCGATACCAGGTCGTCCCCATTAATTTAATTTCGAGCGATAATCTCTCTCTGTTTCGCGCTCAATATCTCTTTTTTTGTTTTTTTCCTTCTTATTAAACTCTTGTTTTGATTTTGCGAGGCCAATTTTTAGTTTAATGAAACGACCTGTAGTATACATTGAGATTGGAACTATCGTCAATTTTTTTTCTTTAATTTTGCTGCCCCAACCTAATATCTCTTTCTTGTGAACTAACAATTTACAGCTGCGTTTTGTTAAATCGGATTTCACTAAAGGAGATGTGAATTGTGCATTAACCAAATAAAGTTCTCCACCCAAGATTCGTACGAATGAGCTGTTTAATGTAACGCGATTGTCAAAAAAAGATTTTGTTTCAGCACCTGTCAGCACAACGCCTGCATCAATTGTGTCTAATATCTCATACTCAAAGTGAGCCTTTTTATTTTCTATAACCATAGTGGTATTATACCTAAACCTCGAGGCTTATGAGTATAGAGGAGGAAAGAGTGAAAGTTTTAACTGTATTAGTCGATATGGATGATGTTATTGCCGATTGGAGTGGTCATTTTTTTGAATTAGCAGGACAAATCCCCGAACTTCGGGGGAGACTAATTCATTCAGAAAGAAAAAGCTTTTCAGTTCTCGATGATTATCCAAAGGAACTTGAAGATGCTGCACGAGAAATCTATGAATCAGAAGGATTCTTTAGAGATCTAAAGCCAGTAGATGGGGCGATTGAAGCTATTCATGAACTCTCTCGTTTGGGGCACAATGTACTTATATGTACTGCTCCGCTTCACTTTCACACATATTGTGTGACTGAGAAGTTTGATTGGGTTCAAACGCATTTAGGTGCAGAGTTCAAACGACAAATGATTCTTGCAAAGTACAAGAAATTTGTACATGGTGATTATCTAATTGACGATAACCCTAATATAAGAAGTCTTAGGCATGAAGTTCCTAGTTGGCAGCACATTTTGTATACTCAGCCATACAATATGTCTGTTACAGACAGACCTCGAATAACCTGGACAGGAGACTGGAAATCAGTTTTGAGACTTTAATAAAGAGGCGATGCTATTAGCATCGCCTTTATTTTGCACATGCAAAGTATGTATAATATTGACATCCCTTTTTTTTAATGTTTTTTAGAGGTTAGAAAAGAACCGTAAGTTAAGCGTCAATTGTGTAGGAATGGGTCGAGTTTTCGGAAAATTGCAACCGCATGTAATTACAATTTTAAGCTAAGAAATCAAACTTCTAAAAAACAAAACAAGTGTCAATATTTCAGATATAATTATTAAAGTTTAAAAGAATATATCGTCAATTTTAATAACGACAGTAAAGTTGTTGCGGAATAAGCGCGTTAAAAATGCGGTGAATAAGGCATAATTTAATACAATTGTCTATTATTCTATATCATCTATCTTGACAGCTAGAATGAAGTCATTTGTAGATAGACCTCCAATCGCATGTGTGAAAAGCTCAACACTAACGCTTTTGTAATCATGCAGACAGAGGTTCGGGTGATGTCCTTCAGATTCAGCAATATCAGCAATTGTGTTTATAAATGCAACCGCTTCTTTAAAATTATTAAATTTATATTCACGAATGAGCTTGTGCATTCCATCCTTCTGAATATTCCAAAGTGGGGTAGCGTCGTGATAGTTATTTTCTTCAATTTCAGTTAATGGATTGACACCTCCCTCACAAGGGACGCAATGCCCTTTTTTTAGGGAATCTTTGTTTGAATTTATATCTCTTTGCATTTTAGTTAATCTTTCTGAATGATAATCTTCTGTTACATTAAAGCAGTTCTTTGCTTTGAAATCGCATAATTGCAGCTTTGTATACAAAATGACTCAATTTCAATACATCTTGATAGAAAATAATCGAAACTGTTTATACTCGTTACTTCACAATGCGGAGGCGGTGAGATTCGAACTCACGAGACTCTTACGAGTCGTGGATTAGCAATCCACTGTACTGGGCCACTATACGACGCCTCCAAAACTTGAACTCATCGAATTTTAGCACAACGTTTCGCTCAAGTCTGATATAATCAGGTCTCACGGAGGCGTGTCCGAGCGGTTTATGGAGCTGGTCTTGAAAACCAGTGGGCGCAAGCCCTCACAGGTTCGAATCCTGTCGCCTCCGCTAATTGTGTCCTCTTCAAAGTTTGGTATATACTAAATTCATAGATATGGCTCCCAAACCTCCCATCCAGCCAGAAATAGAAAAGGTATTATTGTCTTGGACTGCAGCCTCACGTCCATTTAAAAGACGATCTCGCGAGTTTTATATCACACTTATTTCTGTTGTAGGTCTTATTGGCGCAATTCTATTTTTAATTGAGGGGGCGATGCCTGCTATATTATTAGGAACTCTCGTGTTTTTGTTTTATGTATTAAGTACCGTTGCTCCAGACCAAGTAGAATATAAAATTACGACCTTTGGTATTCGTTTTGCTGAACGATTAACGGAATGGGAAAAGATTGGAAGATTTTGGTTTGTAAATCGATTGGGAAGTGATTTATTAGTACTTGAGGTTCATGTCCTTCCAGGAAGACTAGAGCTTGTAGCACCAAAAGAAGAACATTCAAAGATTGAAGAAACTCTAATGAAATACTTGATCAAAGAAGAAGTTCCACCTGGAGTTTTCGACAAAGCAGCACAATGGGCTAGCAAAAAGCTTCCACAGAGCTAATATTGTATAATACTTCAGCTCGAAAGTTCCTTGTATTAATCTTTTATTTTCCTGTACTCATAGCTCAATGGATAGAGTAGCGGCTTGCGGAGCCGTCGATCCCAGTTCGAATCTGGGTGGGTACACAAGTAGGGTGGGTTCGCATAGCGGCCAATTGCACCGGTTTCGAAAACCGGAGGGGTAACCCTTCACAGGTTCAAATCCTGTACCCACCGCAAGGCGCGTGAAACCTGAAGTTAAAGTATAAGGAGAGGTCGCATAGTGGCCTAGTGCAGCGGTTTACTAAACCGCCATATCGCAAGATATCGAGGGTTCGAATCCCTCCCTCTCCGCCAAATATAAAACTTTAAGATAGATATGAACAAATTTACCAAAGAAGAATTCATAGAGGCACTCGGAGCGGTAACTTCTGTAATTCAGAAATGTGAAAAAGCACAGGAAAAGTTCCCAGAAGGAAATTCGCACCACACACTTCTTAGAAACAGGCTGAAAGCAATGTATATATCAAAAGATTTGATAAAAGAAGCGTTAAAGAATTCCAAGTAACTAAATATTCGTTATAAGTCTGAAAGGTTACAGAAACACCTGCTTCTCGCACAATTATGATGTCTGTATCTTCTCAATTTGTCTTCCTTCAAGATTCGGGTCTCCTGCCCCAGTTTCTATTAACTGTTTCAAACTGTGGTTTATATATGCAGTCCATGCAGGGTTACATGCTTTATAACATTCGACATCTGGCGTAAGCCCCTCGTGAGTAAATACAAGTTTTGTTGTGTCACCCAGTTTTTTTATATCAAAGACAACTTTTGTTCCGGTCCATTCATCTGCATTTTTTATGAATGTCATGTTGCTTTCTGTAACAAGCCAGACGATTCGTTCATTTGGAACAACTTCTATAAGTTTTTGCTTTGAATAATGCACTTCTTTAACTTCGAATTCAAATTCGTCGTTTAGTTTTTTGCTGTCACCTTTAATATCATTTGACCACCAACCTCGAACGTTTGTAATAGAGTCAAATACCACTTGTGGACTTTGATTTACAATTATTGAAGTAGTGAAATCTGTACCCATAAATTATTTTATTTTCTACCCAAACCAGCTACTACGCTAAATACTAAAAGTGAAAGCAGCACGATAGCTCCTCCTGCTGGGAGATTGAAATAATATGCGATGAAAAGTCCTAAAAATACTTCCGATAAAGCAAGAACAATTGATAGGTACATGCTTTGTATAAAGCTCTTAGCAACTTGCATCGCCGTAACTACTGGAATTACCATTAATGCTCCAATGAGAAGCACTCCAACGACACGCATTGCGAGTGAAACGGTAATTGCAGTAAGTACAATAAGTGACACATTTACAAATGAAACAGGAATGCCACTGACTCGTGCGCTCTCCTCATCAAATGATGAGTATAAAAGCTTTTTATAAAGTAACACCACTGCGGCGAGAGTAATTAAACCAAGACCTAGAATTAAATAGACTTCGTCCTGTCGTACTGTCGTAATGCTACCAAATAAATAGCTAAATAGATTTGCATTAAATCCATGTGCCAAACTAATAAGAACGATTGAGAGTGCAAGACCACCCGGTAAAAACATTGCGAGAACCGCTTCAGAGGGGATTCTGTTCTGACTTCTCAACCACTCGATAAGTAAGCTTGCAATTACAGTCACTACAATAGTGGTTGGTACGGGAGATGTACCTAAAATGAGCCCAATTGCTACCCCTGATAACGCAACATGCGACAACGTGTCTGCAATTAAGGAATATCTGCGCACTACCAAAAAGTTCCCTATGAGTGGTGCAATAAGGGCAATAACAAGCCCCGCTTCAAAAGCTCTCCACATAAATTGGTATTGAAAAATTTCTAGCATATTTAATGTCCATGAACTACCATTCGTAAGTTCTCACCGTACATTTTCTTCATGAAATCACCTTTTAAAACATCCTTAGGTTTTCCATGAGAAACGATGGTTCTATTAATACAGGCAATTGTTGTGACTTCATGTGCAACAACATCAATATCGTGGCTCACCAAAATAAGGGTGAGTTCCATGTCTCGATTGAGTTTCTTTAAGAGCTCGTAAAATTTGGCTTGTGACTCTGAGTCAACTCCAACTGTGGGTTCATCAAGAAGGAGTAGTTCTGGGTGAGAGGCGAGAGCTTTTGCAATAAAAACGCGTTGTTGTTGACCACCAGACAGTTCTCCTAATAGGCGTTTTTTATGAGGGAACATTCCGACTGCTTCGAGTGCATCAGAAATTGCACGTTCATCCTTTGGTGTTTCAAAGTCTAGCCAACGTTTACTGTTTAGTCGACCTAAAGAAACTGTCTCCCACACAGTAATGGGGAAGCGTACCAAATTTGAGCCTGCCTTCTGCGGCACATACCCAACTTTTTGCCAGTCTGAAAAGTCTGAAATGTTTTTCCCAAACAGAGAAACTGTGCCAGATGTTGGACTAAGAAGTCCGAGTATGGTTTTTAAAAGTGTGGTTTTACCGCTTCCATTTGGCCCGATGATACCTAGAAAATCACCTTTATCTATTTTTAGGTTAATATTTTCCAAAATTGGCTCACCACCATATGCTGTGTTTACATTTTGTAGTTCTACTTGAATTTGGGACATATCGTATTATTACATGCAGTACAACGCAGTGCTTAAGTTTTTTAGATTTTTACGCTGAACACTAAAATAATCTGCTCCATTTTGGAGTGCCTCATCACTTAATCCTTCGAGGGGATCGAATACCAAAGTTTGGGCTCCAGTCTCTTTCGCTATTGTTTCAGCAAGACGAGGACTTACTAACGTCTCAAAGAAAATATATTTTATATGACTATTAGTAACAAGTTTCGTAACTTCTGAAAGTTTTTGTGGAGTTGGCTCCTCATCTGGAGTAAGACCAGAAATTGAAACTTGGTTGAAATTGTATTGTGTCGCTAAATAGCCAAATGCAGCATGAGATGTAACAACATCATGATTCGAACAGGTGTTTAGCGTCTTTTCAAATTCTGTGTTCAATAAAATCAGTTTGTCACTTAAATTTTGTGCGTTTTGTTTAAAATATAGTGCATTTTCGGGTGAAAGTGCTTCATACGAATTCTCTATTTTTTGCACAATTTGTTGTGCGAGTACCGGGTCAAGCCAGACATGCGGGTCTACTTCTTTCTTATTATCTTCAAAAACTGTATTTCTTGCAATTCCATCTGACACTGTAAGTTCATTCTTACCTTCAATTTTTCCAGACCAACTTTCAAGGCCAGCCCCATTTAAAATCAAGAGATCACTTTTTTGAATTTCTTCAACGTCTTTAGTCGTAGGTTCATAGTCGTGTGGCTCTGCTCCTGCTGGTGTAATATTGATTACATTAACTCGGTCTCCACCAATTTGTGTAGCGAAAAAGTAGAGCGGATAAAATGAGGCAACTACTTGAATTTTATTATTGCTGTTAAGTGTTTTGTTCGAGTTATTACGTGTTTTTAAAAATATGGCACCAAAGCAAATGCAGGTAGTTATTGCTAAAACAATAAAAACATTTTTCATAATTGGCATTTTTTGCAAAGTCCGAAAAATTCAAGAGAATGGCGTTTAATCTGAAATGTAGTTTGACTTATTGCACTCGCAAGTAATGTATCTTCATTCAGGGGAATGTCTTCAACTTTTCCACAGATGTCACAAATTATATGGTGATGGTGTCCCATATCTGCGCGTTCGTATCTTGTAACGTTGTCATCAAATTTAACTTTTGAAACGAGGAGTAGTCTTACCAATAGTTCTAAATTTCTATATATAGTTGCCAAATCATGAGGAATATCATTCTGTTTTAGATGTTGTGATATCTCGGAGGCCGAGAGCGGAGAGTTTGTAATGGCTGCAAAAACTGCCTTTCTGGGACCCGTCATTCGAAACCCAGCATTACGAATCGGGTTTGTTGACTCATTCATGAGCTATTGTTGCAAATCATTTGCAATAAGTCAATTGTCCTTTCTCGCAATTATTACTAAAATCTGATAGAATACGGTCACTTATGAAAAACGATGCAGTGATGATTGGGGCCGCAGTGGTATATAAAAGAGTAAAAGGGAAAGAACCACAGTGGTTTATTGTAAAGTCTACTGACGACGGAGAATGGGAACTTCCTAAAACAGTCGTCCGACGTGGAGAATCTTCAGTTCGTTCAGTTATTCGACTAACTCAAGAACAGGCAAGTATGCGAACAAAAGTGTTAGAAGAAGTAGGAAGAGCCTCTGGAGCTGGACGAGTAAACGGAAAAGCCGTAAATCAAAAATATTTGTATTATTTACTACATTGTAAAGATACCGGAGAAATTATCGCATTTTCTGATTTCAAATGGACCGATTACAAAGCAGCATTTAAACTCTTGCCTCTGAAGCGCGATCAAAACATGATTGAAACAGCGAAAGAAATATTAAAAACTGTTGACGTGAAGCGCGAAAAACTTCAAGACGAAATCGACGCCGAGGCTCTCGAGGCACAGGCATCTAAATAACTCTTCCAATTTGGAGGTGTCGCCTAGTGGCTATGGCACACGCTTGGAAAGCGTGCAGGGCAACCTGTCGTGGGTTCGAGTCCCACCACCTCCGCAACGAGTATCCGTAGCTCAATTGGATAGAGCATCGGCCTCCGAAGCTGAAGGTTAGCAGTTCAAATCTGCTCGGGTACACAATCAAAGATCTTCAATTGAGAGCTGACGGACTTATTAAAAGAATCAGTAAAGTAAGAATGAAGCTCAAATAAAGTGAATATTCCCCAACTATTTTTTGAACAATTCGATTGGTACGTATTTTTGGTTGGAAAAGAAAAACACAGACGGATGCTCTTACGAGAATGTCTATAAAAAAATTTACTTTAGTGTGAAAAAAGGGGAGACTTCCCATTAATATAAATATGCAGGAAAAAAGCGTTACTCTTTCTCCAAGTACATTTGCGGATGTTGTAATTCCTTGAACTCTATCCGCTGATATATCAAAAGTTGCAAGCACAAGATGATAAACAGCGGTAATTACTAAAATAAAGATAAGGTTAATAGGTAGTTGATGTATAAGTTGCGAAATATTTCCCTGAAACGTTACATAGCCCAAAAGATACATGAGTCCTCCATACAACGACCCTCCGGCTATAAAATCAAGAATGGGAATTGCTTTGAAGCGAACTGGTGGTGCTGAATACCAAAACAGGTCGGCACTTAGTATTAAATAAACAATTAAAGCTTTTATTCCAAAGAAACTAAATCCGATTCCACATAATAAAAAACTTAAATATGAACGTCTCAATAATTTTACACGTTCACTTTTAGAGTGAATTACACCAAAAACACCACCTTTTCGAGAATTTGCATGATCTGAATCATCGTCGTAATAATCGTTTACTGCATAAATAAAATATGAATATGGAAGTGTTAATAAAAGAAGTGGAAAAATAAAGTGAATATCAGTGAGCGAAGTAAAATTTCCAGAAGCCAAAACTCCAAAGACAAAAAATAAAAAGTGAACGCACCAATAAAGTGGTCTGCTTGTATTAATAATTCCTTTAATTTCTTTTTTCATTAATGGGTAGTATACGCTACCTGAATAATTTGACTCCAAACTGCAAACATATTAAACTTCAAGTTCGTTTTTAAGTCTACCAATGTAAGGAGAGAGTTCCGTTGAAGATTCATATACATCTTGTATTAAATACATTCACATTCAATATGTTCCGTCCTAATGATCAAGGATTTCATATTGATTTCAGACTCAAAGTTGCCAAACCCTCGTCAGTCGAAAGAACTATCTTCTCTACTGAGAATATTTGGGCAGGATCAATAATTCCGTCGTTATTGAGTTTCGGATATAGTCCTGTTGTCGCAATGACACGCAGATGGTTAAACGACAATGATGCCTGGAGTTTGATATTGCATTTTGACGATAATCAACTGAATGCCCCAGATGATTTGTCGAAAGCGACAGCCTGTACATCTCAATTGTTGTCAGAATACACATTTCAGGCACAGAAATTTAAGCACCCTGATGAAGATAGTTTTGGATTGTACCTAACTAAACCAAAGTTCATATTCCCAATGCAAGTTCAGCAGCTACCTGCGAATTTGAAATTAGTTGTTATGCGCCATAGTATTTTTAAGTTAGGCGCGATACACGGGTGATAGGAAATTCTTATGTATTTTTCTATTGTCATTCGGGTAAATACACAAACGGGAATGCGTTATTTCCCTTTTGTTCTTAATGGGAAAGATCTATATTTCTCACCGGGGGTGTTTAATTTCAGGAAAATTCGAGAATTAGTTAAGAAGTTGTCTGTCGTTGAAGAATGGGTTTTCATAAATCCAGCCGACGCTTCGTCAGCTTCTTCTCTTATGTTGAATCAAAAAAGAATAGCTGGGTTTGATTGTTCCAAAGATAATCCAGTGAGGCTAGCACTGACAGAGACGTCAGTGTTACCACTCTCAAAAACTTGGCAAATTAAGAAAGACTAGCAAATTGCTAGTCTTTTTCTTTTTCAAGGTATAATCGGCTTATGCAAGATCAAGTAAAAGAAGTAAAAGAAAAAACAGATATTGTTGCTTTAATTGGCGAGCATGTGAGCCTAAAAAAAGCTGGGAGACATTGGAAAGGTTTGTGTCCATTTCACAATGAAAAATCCCCCAGTTTTACCGTTTCACCAGAGTTGCAACTTTATAAATGCTTTGGCTGTGGAAAATCAGGTGATGTATTTACCTTCTTAGAAGAATATGAAGGTTTAGACTTTCCAGATGCATTAAAAATTTTGGCTACAAAAGCTGGGGTAGAGCTTATTCCTCAAAAAGGAATTGAAAGTGGAAAAAAGGAAGGAATTTATGAAGCAAATGACTTAGCAGCTAAGTTTTATCACTACATTTTATTAAATGATGTGCATGGGACTAGTTCCTTGGAATATTTTACTGAAAGAAGAGGATTAACCCGAGAAACAATTGAAGCGTTTTCTTTGGGCGGGGCTCCAGAGTCTCCCCGAATTTTATTTGATTTTTTAACTAAGAAAAAGAATATTAACGCTGATGTGTTGGTGGAGTCTGGACTTGTATATAAAACTGACAATGGCCAATATTTCGATAGATTTCGAGGTCGTGCTATTTTCCCAATTCAAAATGCAAGAGGAGCAACTATTGCCCTTGCAGGAAGGATTTTACCAGGGCCAATGGAGAAAAAATTAGCAAAATACATTAATTCTCCAGAAACACCGATTTATCACAAAAGTGAATCATTGTTTGGACTTCCTCAAAGTAGAGTAGAAATAAAAAAGACCGGCGTTGTTGTTGTTGTTGAAGGTGAAGTAGATATGATTTCTTCATGGCAAAATGGTGTAAAAAACGTGGTTGCAATTAAAGGGTCAGCATTAACAGATGCACATGCACGGGTATTAAGTCGACTCTCACATACCGTGGTTTTAGCACTTGATGGTGATTTCGCGGGTGGAAATGCAGCAATGAAAGGTATTTCTGAAGCGCAAAAATTTGGAATGGAAGTTAAAGTAGCAAATCTTGGTAAATACAAAGACCCTGATGAGTTTGCCAGAGCAGATGCCACGGGATATCAAACAGCACTTTCACAAGCCGTGAACATTTGGGATTTTTTAGTAGAACTTATGTTTAGTCGTCACTCGATTGACACAGCGCAAGGTAAACTTGAACTCTCAAGAGCCCTTGTGCCATACCTCTCGCATATTCAAGACCCGATTCTCCAAGCTCACTATATACGTCTTGTTGCAGGGAGACTCTCAGTTCCAGAAGAAGCAGTGCGCCGTTCCCTTCTGAGTTTGCATGAAGAAGTTCCACAGATCGAAACAATAACTGAACAGCCAATTGCTAGAGAAGTGGAAGACCATTCACGTCAAGCAAAAGTTGAAGAGCGATTACTGCTGCTTATCGCTTCCGAAGGTGGAGAACGGCTAACTGATATATCACGCGATTTACTGGTTACGCGTAAGGCTGGGCGGATTTTTGAAGAGCTTACCAAGTTCAAAAAAGAATTTCCTACATTTGAGGTTAAAGACTTTGTTTTAAATTTGTCACCAGAGCTGTCGAGCGGATTTATTGACACATTCCTTGAAGAGGAATATTCTGCGAGTGGAAATTCAAAAGAAATTGATGCACTCATTAAGCAACTGATACAAATGTCGGTGAAACAGGAAATGATTTCTCTATCTGAAAAGATTCGATCACTTGACACTACCCACAATGAGTCCGAAATTTCGGCATTACAAGTAAAAATTGGGGAATTGACAAAACTCCTTGCACAAAATCAATAAGAGTATTATACTTGGCCCTAGGCGATAACTCGCTCTTTTCTTCCATATGAAAAAACCCACCCTTCGAAAACCTGTTGAAGATCTTCACAAAAAAGGAAAATCTCAAGGTTTCATTACCCAAGATGATATATTGGAAGCATTTCCTGATGCTGAAAAACGACTTGATGAACTCGATGAATTTTACGGACTTCTTTTAGTCGACGGAATAGATGTGTTCGAAAGTGTTTCCACAGATGATGAATTTAGTGGTAAACAACAAATGACCCTCGACCAAGAAATTGAAATCCTTACTAAACTTGAAGGTGGTACAGAATCAACAGATCCAGTTCGTCAATATCTTCGAGAAATTGGAAAATATCCTTTGCTTCAGGCAGAAGAAGAAGTCGAATTTGCAAAACAATATGAAAAGGGTAGTAAAAAAGCCAAAGATAAATTAATTGAAAGTAATCTTCGTTTAGTTGTTTCTATTGCCAAAAAATATATTGGTAGAGGACTTTCTCTTCTTGACCTTATACAAGAAGGAAACCAGGGATTAATACGTGCCGTTGAAAAATATGATTGGCGCCGGGGATATAAGTTTAGTACATATGCAACATGGTGGATTCGACAAGCAATTACTCGTGCCATTGCAGACCAAGCACGTACAATTCGTATCCCAGTCCACATGGTTGAAACAATTAATAAACTGTATCGCACTTCACAGCGTTTGATGCAAGAATTGGGCCGTGAGCCAACACCAGAAGAAATTGGAAAAGAACTTGAATTGTCAGGAGATCGCGTACGAGAAATTTTCAAGATCTCACAAGAGACAACATCACTAGACACAAAAGTAGGAGAAGACGAGGATTCAACACTCGGCGATTTTATTGCCGATGAAAGCCAACTTTCCCCAGTTGATCAAGCAAGCAAGCAACTTTTGAAGGACCACTTGGAAGAAGTCCTTTCAACACTTACCGAACGAGAAGCAAAAGTATTGTCGCTTCGTTTTGGATTGGACGGCGGACAAGCAAGAACCCTTGAAGAGGTTGGAAAAGTATTCGGAGTTACTCGTGAGCGTATTCGTCAAATTGAAGCAAAAGCCTTGCGAAAATTAAGGCATCCTTCACGACGTAAAAAACTCCAGGATTATTTGGACTAAATTTGTTGTTGTAGAACTAATTTTTCTATGGTAAATTAAATGCAGGTGTATCTGCGTTGAATCTAAGGCCTCTTTGAAATAAGGGATGTTATAAAAGGCTTCGGTCACCTAAGAGGAGCGGATGCACCACCAGTATTATTTAAGCCCAGTTTTTACTGGGCTTTTTTTTATGAAGTAGCCTCTAAAAACATTTTTGCAGTTTTTGTTTTTAGGAAGCTTTTCTTTATTTTTCTCGATTTCTTCAAAATTTTGTCATAAGTAAAGTTTTCAATATCGAGTACTGTTCCACTGCAACTACCCACGGTATAAGCCAAAAAGCCTGGAATATTATTGGTTACATCTTTGGCTAATTGCCAAATAATGAAGAAGGCAATGAAGTTTTCTATAAATACAACGCCTGCGGCAGCCTTATTTTTGCGTTTAGCAATTAAAGCCGTTCTTTGAGTAATGAGAAACATTTCGATGAATCCCACCGATAGATAACTGGCAAATTGAACAATTGTGTGCATTTTTGTATTGGTTCTACAGGCTCCAAATGTGGAGGCTCTTCGTCTGGTTGGTTTAAAAGTATGGTATTCATGGTAAAAATATGAGTATTTTCGCTTGAGCACGAAGTTGAGCTCAGAAACAAATAACTATGAGGTTATTGTAGCCCAAAAAGAGGGTTTTAGCAACCCGTGAAGAGTTATTTTTCGTATCCGTCAGGGTTTTTTGATTGCCAATTCCACGCATCAGCGCACATTTGGTCAAGCGTTTTAATGGCTTTCCAACCGAGTTCCCTCTCTGCTTTTTCTGCATTCGAGTAGCATTCCGGAATATCCCCATCTCTGCGAGAAACAATTTTATAGGGAATATCCTTTCCAGACGATTTTTCAAATGCATCAATCAGTTCTAAGACACTGACTCCATGTCCTGTTCCTAGGTTAAAAATATGAATACCTCTTTGAGTCATTTTTTCTAAAGCTGCAACATGCCCTTGTGCAAGATCAACAACATGTAAGTAATCTCGTACTCCTGTGCCATCTTTTGTTGGCCAGTCGTTACCAAATACTGAAAGTTCTGAAAGTTTTCCAACAGCTACCTGTGCAATATATGGCATTAAATTGTTTGGTGTACCTTTTGGATCCTCTCCAATTTTTCCACTTTCATGAGCACCAACGGGATTGAAATATCTAAGAAGCGTAATATTCCAGTCAGAATCAGAGACAAAAAGATCGGATAGAATTTCTTCAAGCATAAGTTTTGTTCTGCCGTATGGATTTGTTGCGTGAAGGGGGAAGTCCTCGGTGATTGGCACAGTTTTTGGTTCACCATAAACCGTTGCTGAAGAGCTAAAAATAAGTTGCTTTATGTTTTGTTCATTCATTACTTCACACAATGTGAGTGTCGCGTCAATATTATTTCTATAATAGTGGAGTGGTTCTCTGACAGACTCTCCAACAGCTTTTAGTCCTGCAAAGTGAATGACAGCTTGAGGCTTTTCAATAGAAAATACTTTCTGGACTTCGGATTTATTTAATAAATCTGTTTTGTAAAAGGAGATCTTTTTTCTTGTAATTTCTTCGACCCGGCGAAGAGACTCTTCACTGCTATTTATTAAATTATCTATCACAACAACTTCATGGTCATTATTCAAAAGCTCAATACAGGTGTGAGATCCAATGTAACCTGCACCTCCTGTTACCAAAACTTTCATAAATCTATTGTATCAAATTGTGTTTTTGAGCCTAAAAGCCTATAATTACATGTTGCTCTAGTTTGAAAGGACATTTACATGGGTAGGTTAGAGTTAAATAAAGATCGGTCTGAGATGAACGTCTTTTCTCGTACAGTATTCGACTGTGTGAGCTGGTTTCTTCGTAATACCAATTCCTCGAAAGATCTTGTAGTGACCGGTGGCCTTGCATATATCCTGCGATTACAGGAAATTGGTATTGAGTCAGATCATGAGTTACAAAACTTAGACTTTGTTGTCAGAAATATCAATAAAGTGCAGACCTCTGTACTTGAAAAAGTGTGGCTCGGGTATAAAACCCGTGATTATCTTGCCTTTTTGTGGTGTGTGTCTCAGCCTGAGTCTCGGCTTAAAATACATGTGTTCACCGATGCATTCCCATTCGTTGGAGAGTCAACTGAGATGATGTTTGATGGTAGCAAAATACAGGTTATGACAATTGAGCGCCTATTGGCTCATATCATTTTTGATTGCACTCAAGTAAGTCATTATCCTGTTGATCCAAAGCAGTTTGTGATGGCTCGCGTATTACTAACTATTGCAGATACGGTAAAACTTGATTCATCTTGGGATCGTTGGTTTCGTGCTGAGTTACATGATTGCTCATGGCAAGTTGCCTGGCAAAACGCGCTATCTGCTGCAGATAGTAATCCTAATAATGTGGTTATCGACCCATTTGTTAAAGGAAGAGGAATTTTAAAGTCACTGTATTTGATTGCTAAATATGGAACGTTTACCATTCTTGGTGTGATCTATCACACCACAAGTTGGGATGACTTTGGAACAATTTTTCAGGAAAAGTAATAGAAAGAAATTCAAACAAAGCGCGCAACATGGCGCGCTTTTTTAATGCATCAAAAACCACGAATGAAACAAATATACAGAAGTGATAATAGTTATAACCGTAATACATTGATTGCAAATTTGGAATATAAACCAAATAGAATCGTTATGAAAGATAGTATGAAAGGGGAGTTTTCTTGGATCATTTCTCACTACTGTTGAGAATTGTTCATTAAACCAATATATGGTTTCTCCAACACTTCGTACCAGCCAAAAGACAGAAACTATTATTAAAAATAATGTCCAGTCTGAAAGAACAATAGATGCTACAGAAGCTGCAAACCAAAAAAATCCAAATATAACTGCATCTCCCCAAACATAAATACCAAGAGGCCATAAAAAAGGAGTTAATCCAAAAGCATTTTTACGGTGCTTACATTGGTTGAAGGCGACAAACGAAACAACTAGGTTAAAAAGAGCAATCAGTCCGACAAATATGATCTCAAACGTGGTCATTATTGATTCTATCAGAGTTAACCTTGAGCCGACAGTGCTTTGAGGGTATAATTCGTGTGCACGTTACTGAATATTCCCCTGTAGCTCAATGGCAGAGCAATTCGCTGTTAACGAAAAGGTTGTAGGTTCGAGTCCTACCGGGGGAGCTAAAGACCTATAGCGTTGACTTCTCGCTTATCTTGAACTAAAATCACCGAAATCGTATTAGAGACCTACGCAAAAAGAAGGCTTTAAAGTAATAGCAGAAATGCAAGGTAATGGTTTTACGATATTGAATAATCGAGTAAATGGTTATTACACAATATTGAGCCACAACCACTCATCAGCGTCATCCGGAACCGAAACTCTTTATCAAATGAGTAAAGGTACTTTTGGGGTGGAGCAATTCGAATACTTGGATGTGTTTACTAAATGGTATAGACAGTATTGATGCTTCCTTCCTTGAGAGTAGTCCCGTAAAAGGTGGTATTCTAAAAGAGATAATGTTGAATTTCTTCTTATGAGCAAAGTACAACAGAGGGTTGGTACCTTCCTAGAACAGTAAAGTGAGGGGTTAATCCTGTTTACATATTGAATTACCCAAAGCGTAATAACATATATTAATTATGCAAAAAATTCTTGAAACTAGGGAATGTCTGTTCTATTGAAGATATCTCTTCCAAAGATAATAAAATTTTAATAGCCTCTATACTTTCTTCTGTTTTGTCTGGAGTGTGTATGACATTAGAAATGATCATTTTAATTTGTTCTGGCGTAGGATTTTCCATAGATATTTTAGGTACTGGAAGTCTGAGTATTCCACGGATGCCTTTACCTTCTCTATAAATCTTTTGAGAACTGAAATCATTGATTTGTTCCCACCCTTTGATCTCTTTAATTGTTTCTAACAATTCTTCTTGTTCAAGATCAGATTTTATTAGAAAAAAACAAGCTAAGTCTTTACAATATTCCTTTTTCATCGCGGAATAATACTTGGTTCCAATATCTTCTTTATAAAAAACCTCAAATATTTGTTGATAGTCCTTTATCTCGAGCGGTCTGTAAAATGTTTTTACTATTTGCACTCTTTTTAGATTATCAATATCTCGCTTGTTCAAATGCATATACCTCATATACCTATCTGTTTTTTCACATAAAATACGCTCTATGGTTATTTCCAAGCTCTCTTTTACAGCATGCGGCTTTACCATCACTAGGCAGAAAGAGTTTTTTTTAATTATTTTTGAGGTACTTAACATAATGTTGTTCGTAACTTGTCTTCCAGATGGTATAATCTGAACTCATGAACATATATTTTACCAAGAAGTCTATAGAAGACCAGGACTACGAATTTGTAGAGCGAAAAGGGATAGGACATCCAGATACTCTTTCTGACGCCTTGGCTGAAAAATTGTCTGTTAGATATTCGAACTATACTTTAGAAAAATACGGAGCAGTACTACATCATAATTTCGATAAAGTCGGGCTCTTAGGAGGTGCTTCATACGTTACCTTTGGGGAAGGGCATTTAATTAAACCAATTAGAGTTCTTATCAATGGTCGTGCTTCAACCAGATTTGGTGACGAAGAAATTCCTGTTAAAGACATGTTAATTTCATGGACTAAAGATTTTTTGAAATTAAAGTTTCCGATGATAGACACAAATAAAGATTTGGAGTTTCATTATAACTTAAGCAATCAGAGCAGCCCCGGTAAGACTGAGGAATTTGAATCGACAAATGCACCAAGAAAACATTGGTTTGAACCTCGCAAGTTGGAGGATTTGCCCGAATTAAAAAAGCTAGTCTCAAATGATACATCCTTGGGAGTCGGTTATGCCCCATATAGCATATTAGAGCAACTTATCTTAGATATTGAAAACACGCTTAATTCAGAGAATTTCAAAAAAGATAATCCTTGGATTGGATCAGATATTAAGATAATGGGCTTTAGAAATCTTGATAGTTTTGGAATTACGATGTGTATTCCTCAAATAGCGAATCATGTAAAGTCTGCGGAAGAATATAAAAAGAACATGACAAAAGCGCATGAAACTATTATGCAAATTGCTGAAAAATTAGGAGTAAATAAATTAGAGCTTAACTTTAACACCAGAGACAATTTCTTAACAATGGAATTATATTTAACTGCAATTGGTTCATCTATAGAAAGTGGTGACGAAGGCCTCGTTGGACGAGGAAATAGAATAAATGGTGTGATATCTCCAACACGACCAATGAGTATGGAGGGGGCATGTGGGAAAAACCCTGTTTACCATATCGGGAAGGTATATTATGTCGCGGCGAATGAAATAAGTAAAAAAATTTATCAGAAGTTTAATGTTCCTTGTGAAGTAGCGTTGATAAGCCAAAGTGGTAGGGATTTGCTTGATCCGTGGGCAATTTTTATTACATTGCCAGAGAATGTAAAAGATACAGAAGAGATTAAGGAATTAGTAGAAAAAGAAGTTAGTTCAATCCCTAATATTACGAATCTTTTGTTAAAAGAGAAAATTCAATTATTTTAATAAATATGAATATGGAAAGGGCTGAAAAAAGAAAAACAGAGCCCACTGAACTGAATGGTGATGTTATTGTTCAAGGTTTGGGCTTGGTTTTGGATAAAAACGATAACAACTTTTTTCAGTTTAAACCTTCGTTTGTCGATCGACCTGCATCCAAAGATGTTTTAAACACAGAGTCACTAGGTAAGCCCGAAGAGTTACAAAAGTACTTTCCAGGAATCAAATTAGTAGATCCAGACTCTGTTTGCCGACCCACGGGGGATACCACTTTTTTTACTTCTGCAGGCTTCCAACACTTAGAAACATTGATGAGAGAAAACACAGAGGTGGATGGGCAGTCCTTTCTTATATCTCAACCTGTAATCAGGAGTCAATTCATGGACAAAGTTAAAGAAGGAACCTCTTCTTCTTTTATAAACTTCTCTATAGAGTCCGTTGGTGCTAATCCCAGTGAATTTATAACATTAAGTAATCAATTTATTGAACTGTTGGAAGGATTGAATATTAACAAAGAAGATGTGCGATTCCAAATAGAAAGCAAGCAGGATAAATGGGGTGGTAAAAAATTTACAAAGACAGTATGGACTACTTACATAGATGGCGTTGAAGTGGGAGAAGGCGTTTACATACATGATTATCCTATTACTCAAGAAGTCAAAGTTCCGATTGCTGATATTGGATTTGGAATTGAAAGAGTGAATTGGGTAATAGGTGCTGAGAAGCATTATTTTTCAGAGTTCAGTGATTATTATGATAAAGCAGACGAAGATACTGTGGCCTCTGTAATTGACCCCATCAGGACTATGGTCTTAATTGCAGGAGAAGGGATCAAACCATCTTCGCACGATCAAGGATATCGCTTAAGACAACTATCAAAGAGATTTGTGCAACGAAATCTAGTAACCAATTTTCACTTGGATGAGTTAGTCATAAGGTCATCTAAATTTTGGGAACAATGGGGATATCGTCCAACTCTTGATGGTGAAGAATTACTTGACGTCATACGCGTAGAGAATGAAAGAAATTACAATGGATTGTTCCTAGAAACCCTTCAACGGGAAGAGGGCTCTCAGATTTATGTTGACATAAATCAGCCAACTTCTAAGTTCTTTAATCAGTTAGAATTCTCATTACCAAAACAGATGATCGATACAGTCACTAAGAAATTAAAATGAAAAAAGGAAAAATAATAATAAGTGGAGGAGGGGATCTTGATGTTAGTTCAGTAATAGATAAAAGGTTTTTCTCATTACTTGGGCAAAATTCCAAGATACTATATATTCCCATTGCATTGAATAGAAGCACGCTGGGATATGAGTCTTGTTATGATTGGTTCTCGACAGTCATATCTAAGCACGTAGGCAGAAAAGAGATTGATTATACAATGTTGTTGGAAGGGGATGTCGTTCCAGATTTGCAATTATTTAATTCAATTTATATTGGTGGTGGAAATACCTTTAAGTTATTAGATTATGTAATAAGAAGTGGTCTAGACAATAAGCTTCTTACTTATTTAAAAAAAGGAGGAATTGTTTACGGGGGAAGCGCCGGAGCAATTATCCTTGGAAAAGACATTAGAACTGTTAAAGAAGAAAACAATAATAACTATTCTCATCATAAAGGTCTGGATTTGTTGGGAGGCAGATCTCTCATTTGTCACTATAACAAAGGACTCGATGTTGATATCTCTGAGTCATCAAAGAATTTAAAAACAGAAATTTTGGCACTGTCTGAGGAATCCGGTATTGTACTTAATTTAGATGGAAACATAAATGAAAAGGTAGGGACTGTGACTGTTTTTAATGGTGAAAATAAATATCTCCTATGAGATTGATGTTTCTTACTTTATCTCCACTTTCTTCAAATGCAGGGCATTTATCTAGACTTAAAGGCGAACTTGAATATCTAATGAATTCAAACGAGATCTCCATTCTGTGTCTCTATAAAAAGCCAGATGATGATGCCACGAAGAAAAAATATAAAGGAATTTCATTTTTTCATTTCCCAATTGAATTTGAGGGATGGAATGTCAAAGATCAGGGGAAAGTATCAGAAAATATCCAAATATTCATTGATAAAGTAGAACCAGATCTTGTTGTACTACAGATGGAAGTATGGGATTTAATGAGAGAATTAGGAAAAAAATTAAAGGGATCGACTACATTTGCAGCTGTTGTACACGCGATGCCCTTTTTGGTTGCGCCTACCGAACCAACAGGGGAATTTAAGGAAGACGTCATAGAATACGCCAATTCGGGAATACAAGAATACCGAAAAGACTATGTATTAAGGCACTTTGAAGAGGCAGAGCGTGTTTTTAGGGATGTGAGCATAATTGCAAACAACAATACTGTGGCTTTTTACTTCAACAAGTATTTCAAATCGGTGCCAATTTCAGTTTTAGCTCCTTCTGCCATTGTAAAGTCTGATCCACAGCTAATAAGCAACAAGTTGAAATACGATTTTGCTTATATGGCAAGAGTCGAAAAAGGCAAAGGGGTAGAATATTTATCAGAAATTTTGGAAAAAACATCAATTCTGCTTAAAAGGAAGGTTCGTCTGGCTATTCTCGGTAGAACTGACGATTCATTTAGTGAAGTAGAATTACAAAAACTATTATCCAGTAAGAATGTCTTCTTTGATGTTGAGTTCTTTGGATGGGCAGATGATTCAACAAAAGTATCTGTATTACCTCACTCTGGAGTGTTTTTATATCCCTCAAGCTATGACAACTATCCTACGGTTGTAAACGAAGCTTTGTCTTTTGGGTTGCCCGTTGTGACTTGGAATGTGCCCTTTTATAGTCAAAACTATAGAAACACTAACGCGGTAGAAGTTGCTGAACCTTTTAATACTACTAAGTTTGCAGATTTGGCGGTGCATTCGCTAGAAAATAGATATAATCTTTCTCCTCAGGCAATTGCCTTTATAAACTCATTTCCTTCACTGAGTGAAGTCGCAAAATTAGATACTATTTTATTTCAAAACTTAAAAGTAAATAAAAATGAATAGTACTTCTCTCAAACAATTGTTCATTCCAGATAGACCAGTAGTCTTTCTACATGCACATTGTGATGATGAGTCTTTCCTTTCCGCCGGTTTGTTAAATAAATTGTGCGATTTAGGGAGGCAGTGCATCGTCATATATGGAGCTGCAGCTACGGTACCTGGGGAAGAGAAAACAGTGATAAGACAGCAACAAACAATAGAGGCATGCTCAATTCTAGGAATAGACGCTGTAATATTTCTTAAATACTGTGAGCCACGTTATTCGGGAGTTCCTCTGATAAATCAAAAGACAAGTGAAATAAGTAGAGAAGTTTTAGAAGTCCTCAAATTGAGGAATGTTTCAATGCCTATCAATTTAATTTCATACGATAAAAATGGAGGATACGGAAATAAAGATCACAAAGTTATACATAAAGTCGGTCGAGAAATTAGAGATAATTATTCAGATGTCTCACTCTTTGAGGTAACCTTAAATAGAGATAAAATTAAAGATTGGATAGCGGATGCAAAAACAAGATTAAGTCCTGAATCGCTACCTCAACTAGAATATTGGTCTGAAAACTTTGGGCTATTGAGTAACAAGATTCAGTTTGGGTACGAACTGACTAATAAAGAATTAGAGCTTAAACGCAAAGCTCTTTCTTTGCACACGTTTTACAATAAACCTGACATTTTCCCTTTATCCTTGAATACATTCGATTTTAAGAATGTACTTGGAACTGAATATATTCATATTCCTAGCTAGAGATTTGTACAATGAGTTAAGTGCTTAACTATAATTCTTCAAATTTTGTGATGTAGACCAACTACCCTTTTAAAGTTTGTATACCAAAGGATTTATATATACTTCTCATTTGTATAAGTTCAATATTTATTTCAACTTCTCTGTTCCTGAACATGTTTACTAGGGGGAGCAACGTAATTTTAGCCTTGAATTTTTTTTACCCCAAGCTGGATGTTCGAACCTTTGGTATAATACTTCTATGTCAGAAAGAATTAATTCCTTACTAGCAGAGGGACTAGCTAAAGGCTATGTAGGAACAATAAAACCAGAAGCCATTCAAAGATCTGGTTTTTCCGGAAAAGCAAATGATTTTCTCAGCACTAATGGTGGACATTATCACGATGAGTGGTTTGCAGATGACAACGGCGGAGGACAGGAGCTCGTAGAAACTTCGGAAGAAAAGGGCACGAGACTTTATGCAGGGGGAGTAATTCCAACTGAAGAGCTTCAATCTCTTGGCTTCACAACAAAAGATGTAATATCTCGTTTGATAACTAGTGTTAGAGAGCTAAAAGACAAAACAAGACTCCATGAGCCATGCTCTCTAGAGCTTCCTGATGGATGGAAATATAAATACGAAATACTCAAAAGAAGCGAAGAAGTTCCACTAACCATCGGTTATGAGTCAATTGAATTTAATGGCAGGGAAGTATTTGCTCACGGTCATATGATCTCTCCTATAAAATAGGTTCTGAACAAGTCTATGAGGTGGAGCTTTAGCTATTAAGACAATCGACTTTGCATACCTCGAGAAAGCATGCATGTACCTTTGAAAAAAAATGGGTGCCTTAATTGTAATCTAGTTTAATGTAGTATATATTTTCGGAACTATTATCTTCATAAATATAAACTGCAAAATATCGAATTTGTTTACTTAGCTGATGCAACTAATAAAATCTCAGATAGTGATGAGGAGGTTAGTATGCTTGAGTGGTATTCTTTAGATAATTTGCCCTCAAAAGAGGAAATGGCATTTGACCACGGAGATGACTTAGAAATTTATAGCAACTTTTTAAAAGAAAAGCTTACTTTACCAGTAATAGGTAAATTTAGTGATTCAGGTAAGTAGAGGTCTTGTTTGCAACTTCTTTATTTCATTCCATCTGTGTCTTAGCTCTCCAATGTAGCGAATATCCTGAAAAGCATGTATTATAGCCTCGAAATCTATGGTTATATTAGTCCAAGGCTCAGGGAGCTGTTTGCTACAATAGCGGTATTACATGAGAAAAATAATCGTTCATGAATTTATAAGTCTTGATGGAGTGATCCAGGCGCCAGGTGTAGTTGTTGGTCAGCCGACCCAAACGCAACCTGCGAATGAAGCACTTGCCTTCAATAACTTTACCAAAGACCCCGGTTGGGGGGATTGGTACAAGAGTGATACTTGGGGCAAAAAGTAGACTGAACTGGTCTTCTGGGTCAGACATTTATTTGTCTGGCCCTTCTTTTTATTTAAGAAGTTTATTTAAGGCAGGTTCTTGTCTATATCCATGGGAGAAACCGTAAACTACAAAAACACTTTTTCCCAAGTTCCATTCTTCAACTGTTTTTTCAACAATATGAACATCCCTGTAATCGCTTGAGGCTCTTGCGACAGCATTAACGACAGTATCTTTTCTTGAAGGGTTGATTATCGTATAAAAAAAGCCTTTTTCGTTAATGTTAAACTCATCACCAAATAATTTAATGTGAGTCTTTTTCATGTTTTCCAAGCTAAAGTCAAAGTCTGTCCATCCAGATTCCTTTTTATCAGTGTCCAAGAATCTTTGAACATACTTTTCAAAATCTTCGCTTGTGTTTTTGTTTAAAAATTGGTTTACAACCCTTGCGAAGTAATAATATTGAACTTCTTCCTTAGAAAAGTCATTTAATAAAACATTATCTACATTTTCTCTTGACGGCTCAGGTGAAATAATTTCTATATTATCTTTTTTGGATAAGTAGGTGAGTAAGCCACCTTCGCCATCTCTTTTTACCATTGCATCTTTGTTTCCATTTGGATTTCGAAGCCCCCCTTCATTCATGGCAACTGCTTTTGATTTATCAGTAACCCTAGACATAAACTCATCCCAGTACGCTTCAATATCAGGAAGCATGGGGTGTTTGGGATCGTTTACATGGCTTGCTCCATAGTAGTAAAGATACTGTTTACCGTTAGTTATACTCACTTGCTAAAACAATTTAGTAAGTGATATATTTTAAGTGATGTATCATTTGTATTTGATGGGAGGAGAAGAAGAGGAGTTTAAGGAGCGGTTGAGAAGTGAGCGAGACGTGAAGAAATGGAGGAGGTTGCAAGCGGTGTATTTAAGAGGTCAAAGAAAATCTACACAGATGATTGCGGAGAATTTAGGAGTAAACAGAGACACAATCACGTTGTGGGTAAAATTGTACCGATCAGGAGGGCTGGAAGGATTAACGAATTTAAAGTATGAGCATCAAGGTCGAAGTTCAAAGTTGGGAGTCTATCAACGAGAGATTGATCTACTAACAGACAAGGAACGTATATCAACGATGAGCTGTTTGGCCAAGCGGATCAAAGAGTTGTATGGGGTGGAGGTTGAGGAGAGTTGGTTATCCCGGTGGTGTAAAAAAAACTCAATTTGTCTTTCAAGAAGACCAGATTAGTGCCTGGGAAGTTACCTGAGGTTGATGTTCAGGAAAATTTTCGGAACAAGATTGATGTGTATTTAAAGCGAGCTGGGAAGGGAGAGATCGAGTTGTATTTTTTTGATCCCTGTCACTGTATGCACAACAATGTGAATGGATATGAGTGGCAGAAGAAAGGTAAGGGAGGAACCAAGTACATAAAGGCCAATAGTGGTAGGCAAAGGTTAAATGTGGTTGGAGCACTTAATGCCATAACGAAGAAGCCGTATGTATTTTTAACTGAGGCCAACTGTGATCAAAGACTAATATGTATGTATTTGAAGAGTTTACGTAAACAACATCCGGATCGAGTAAAACAAATTGTGTTGATTTTAGACAATGCGCCTTACAACCATAGTTTCTCAGTAAGCAAGATAGCCAAGCGATTGAATATCGAGCTTGAATTTCTGCCTGCGTATTGTCCCAATCTCAACTTAATTGAACGGTTGTGGAAGTTTTTGAAGAAGAAGACAAAGACCAATAACTATTGTGAGAAGTTTGCAGACTTTCAAAATACCATCCTACAATTTTTCGAAAACATAGAAACTTTTCGTGATGAACTGGATTCTTTACTCACTACCAATTTCGAGATTATTCAAACAAGGTAGTATATCTCAAATTTTTTAGGAGATGAGACTTTCTCAAGTTTGGAGTAATCATCGTAATCCATTATTAAATTTTTAATATCGTTCATGGGGGAATTATATCAGAGGAAACAGACTCAAGTTAAAGCTTTCGTTTAATGTTTGAATGTTTCGTAGACTAACACCAAATTCTATTTCTCTGTTCCTGAACATGTTTACTAGGGGGAGCATAGCGTTTCTTATTATAACCTGATGGTTCTCTATTAAGGACGCAAAGATTGGTGTTGGTTCGGTCTTCAAAATCACCTTATTTTCGATTACGATTTTCTCGTAAAAAAATCTTAGGTAGTGTCGCTTCATAAACATTGGTGCTTCTAGGTAAGTCTTGTGGATATTTCTAGTAAAGGCAAGGACTTCTTCAATCAAATCCATATCTATTCGTGATTTGTTATCTACATCTTGTGCTTGTGCATCGAGGTTTCGAATGGCTTCCTCAAGCTCTACATGTTTACGTTTATATGTGTCTCGGTCAATCGTACCATCAAGCAATCTGTCTTCAAGCTGATTTCTTTTAGCCTCAAAGCCTGTTTTTTGGTTTAGTTGAAGGTCTTCTTCCAGAGAACTCTTGGTATTCGGGCTCTTCTTGTATCTCTGCAAAGTAGTCGTCAAAAGCGGAGAATAGTTCTAAATGATAGTATCCATCGTCAATTTGCTCATAGGGGTCAAGTTCAACATATATAATGCTTTGTATTCTGTTTCCTACCTTAAGAATTTTGAAAACTTTCTCGTCATATTGAAGCTTCTTAAATATGTTATCTAATTCGAGCCCGTTGTAATTGTTATTAAGGTCATGCGTTGCGTGTATTTTTACAGGCTCACCTGTGGGCGTGATAGTCCTCGCATCATCAATACGATTTAACAGAAAGTATATTTTTTCTTTGCCGCTCATCATTGTCATTACATTTTTAACTTTAGTTATCGTATTTTAACAAATAACTTCATGCTTTGAGTTTGACATTTAAAACTTGTATCGCTATTATTGGCTTTATTGAAAAAGTAATGAAAACTAAATTGTTAATTGACATAGGCTCTTCTACTGTAAAGGTCTACAAACAGACCCCTGCCTCTCTCTCTCTCCTTTTGGCCCGCTCAATCCCTTTTAAGACAGATTTTGACCCAATAAAAGGTATCGCTGAGTCTGCAAAGAAAGAACTGTATGAATTGATTACTGAGGTGAAAGAGAAGAACCCTAATACATCTATCAAAATTTTTGCTACTGCTTTATACAGAAAACTTGAACCAGAAACCAGAAAGTCATTTGTTGACGAGTTCTTTATGAGAACAGGACTACACTTCAATATCATTTCTCAGGAATTGGAAAGCTTTTATTTGCAGATAGCCCTTGTCGGTAAATACAACGCAGACAAACCCATTCTCCTAATAAACATTGGAGGTGGTTCTACTGAGCTTGTTGTAATATATGGCAAAGAAGCAATAGAAACAAAGAATGTGGATTTAGGTGTAGGAACAGTATTAACCGAATTTTCAAATATAAATGACCCCAAATCTGGCGTTTCACTTGATAACGTGAAGAAATTTGTGTCAGAGAAACTTCCTTCTTTAGAAAACAAGGTTGAAACAGCACTCTACTCGGGAGGTGAGCTGGATTATATGCAACTTGCGAAATATAAACTTAATACAAATAAGCTATTTAAAGATGCTGACCACCCCTCATTGATTTCTTTAAAAGATTTTTCATCTAAAAACGAAGAAGTGTTTGATAAAATTACACTGAAAGAATTGGAGGAGCTAATGCCTGACAATCCTTCTTGGATGCATGGAGCAAGAGCTTGCAGTGCCCTAGCGCAAGCTATTTGCGAAAAATATGGAATTGAAACAATCGTCCCTTCAAACTCAAATCTGGTAAACGGTGCGGCAAGACAGGAATTTAGACACGTTACTTTAAGCGGAAGCTTCAGAAAGCACTTGGACTATATCCTTAAAGTTAGAAAAACTCTTGTGGATAATGGAGTTGAAGTTTTGAGTCCAAGATTTACTGAACCTAAGAATCCAGGCGAAGAATTTGTTGTGTTCTCTGGAGAAGAAGGAATGAAGCCACTTGAATTGGAAAGACACCATCTTGATTCAATTGATAAAAGTGATGCTCTAATTATTTGCGACCCAGAAGGATATGTAGGAGCATCTGCTTTAATTGAGATTGGGTATGCTCAGGCTTTATGTAAAAAAATTGTGTTTGCAGAAAAGCCTGAAGAGTTCATGCTTAATACGCTACCTGCTGAATTTGGCATTTGATAACAATGCCAGAGCGAGAGAAAATGCCCGAACATCTTCAATTACTTTCTGAAAGATTTTATCTTCAAGACTCATTGACAGTTGCTCCTGCGCTTGTCGGTTGTATTATTGAAACTAATAAAGACGGGGTGTCTGTTTTAGGGAGAATAACAGAAACTGAAGCATACCCCTCGTATGATGCCGCGTCTCACGCATTTCAAAGCAAACGGACTCCAAGAACTGAAATTCAATTTGGTAAAGGCGGTAGTTTATATGTCTATCAAATAATGGGTTTGCACCTAATGACATCAATCGTTGTCGGACAAGAAGAAGTTGCAGATGTGGTATTTATCCGTTCAATAGAGCCGCTTTCAGGCATTGAAGCAATGAAGAGAAGGCGAGGCTATTTAGGCGAGAATATCAGGCGAATAGCTTCAGGTCCAGGGATGCTTTCTGTTGCTTTGGGTATAACTAAAGATGACAATGCCGTTGCAATTTATGGTGAAGTCTCTCCTGTAAGAGTTTACAAAGATATTTCTTATGCAGGCAAGGTAGGAAGTGGTATGAGAATTAATCTTGGAGTGCATGGGGTTACTGACGAGGAAGCCAAACAGGCGATAGAACAGCCTTGGAGGTTTTTTGATGAGACATCTGAGTTTCTGAGCAAATAATTATTTTATGTTATACCTAGGGGATGCTGTGGAAATTCTGAGGATAGTATTTTCAATTCTTGTAAACCAAAGCTGAGTTCTATCTCTTGGTTGCAGAACAAGTCCTTTAGGGGGAGCTAAAGTCCCATAGCTTTGACAAATTGCTTCTTTTAGGCTAGAATACTAGTCAGAAATTGTCATTATCCGTTTTAGTTTGGAGGTAGAAAATGACTGCACAACAAAAGCCTATTGAAGGTCTGAAGTTGATTTGCCACAACGCTCGTGGAGTGAATGAGCCGGACGATACGTCGTTTCCCTACAAGTTGGAAGTGAGTCTGCGTCCGCCTGAGTTCATGATAATCGCATTTTTCGGCCTGTACGGCGGCAGTGAAGAGCTTGTTGTTCGAGGGATGACCAAGGAAGGATTGGAGCAATGCATTGAAGAGAACGGCTTCAAGACTCATCCTCGTCTTCGGACACTGAGGGTAACTGGCCCAGAAGGAGAAGTCATCCTTTCTATTACAAAATAGCGGCTGCACCCAATCTGCGAAACCTCTCCGATTCATTTGATTCAGGGGAGGTTTTTATTGGTCAAAAAAAGTAATTCACTTCAAGATATTGACATCTCAAATGTTTCAAATAGTGTTTTTATCTGTGGAAGTTGAATACCAATCTCTATTTGTCTGTTCCTGAACATGTTTACCAAGGGGAGCTAAAGACCCATAGCTTGATTTTTGCCGTAAGCCATGTTATTGTTTTTAAGCGAATTTCTTCATAAGGAGGTTAGGATGTCCGACACTATGAGTGATGCTGATAAGAAATATCAGCAATTAGTCGAAAAGTCTTTTGAAGCCGCGGGTTTACCAGAGGTTGATGTGAAGGACTTGGAGACAGGTACGTACACAAATGCCCAGATTGGCGAGAAGCTACGTAGCAATCCGTTGAAGCTGGTTCAGCTTCTAATGCGTCTATCAGTTATTGGAGGCGATGTTGCTTCAAAGCGAAGCATTCTCTCATTTGCTGTTGATATGCCAGAAGACTAATTTGCTGTGTATTAGTTAAAAAGGCCTTTCTCTTGGGAAAGGCTTTTATTATGATAATAAATCTCCAATATAACTTTCTTGACTTTTTATAAAATGAGTTCGAAATGTATGAACTTTGGAAAGCAAGCACCCTGTAGTGTTGATTGTTGCTCTATTTTTTGTCTATGTGAAATAGATCCGTATAGAATTGCAGTTTGTTGCATATTATGAGATAATATCACGCATTTTGGTATAGAAAGGGATGATCGTGAAGTCAAGAACAATTCTGTTAGTTTTAATTTCTCTGTTTCTGGGGTTCGGACCTATGACGCAAAATGTCGTTCCACCTGTGGCGGGGCAGGACTTAGTTCAGACTGCAAACTGTACTCAAACAGTAAAAACAGTACCTGTACAGTTTTCGCCTTATGGCAATGAAGGCATGAACGCGTACTTACTTGTATCACCAGCCACATGTAATTTGCCACATTTGTATTGTATTTACATGTTCCAAAATACTGGTGGTGGCCTATCATGTGAGATTGTATCTCAATTAGTGGTAGATCAATTCATTACCCAGTGAAAATGGTAATCATGTAACAGTGAACGACCTTAAGTGTGAGCAATCCAAAACGGGATGCTCACACTTTTTTATTGCCCCAATATATAATTTTCTTCAGCTTCCATGAAATGAGTTCGAAGCGCATGAACTTGGGGGAGCTATGCAAGTTTGTTTACATTACTTGACAAGATGTATACAAACAACTATACTTTGTTTACATCTTAAGGGAAGTGTATACAATATGAAAAACTACACAATAGGCACAAACATCAATCAAAAAGAAGGATTTAAAGCGTTTGTGCCAGAAGTTTTTCCTCCAAGAGAGGGTTTTGACTTTAATCCTTTTTTGCTTAAAAAAAATGACGAAGCGACTCGTCTTTTGGGGAAGTTGGATGGAATTACCAAGCTCCTTCCGGATATGGATTATTTTTTACTTATGTACTTGAGAAAGGACGCCGCATCTTCAAGTCAAATTGAAGGAACAATGGCAACAATGGTTGATGCTATAGAAGCAGAGGTCAATGTAAATGAAAATACCCCAGAAGATGTTGATGATATCCTACATTATATTAAAGCCCTCAATTATGGAATAAAGCGAGTCACTGAAAGTGATTTTCCTATGTCCTTAAGATTTGTCCGCGAACTTCATAATGAATTGATGTTTAAAGCGAGAGCCACACATTTTTCTGATCCTGGCGAGTTTAGAAGGACCCAGAATTGGATAGGGGGAACAAGACCCGATAATGCTCGGTTTGTACCTCCACCTGTTAATGAGATGAATAGAGCTTTAGGAGAGCTTGAAGCCTTTATCCAGACCGAGGATACAACTCCGATATCCATTAAGGCAGGATTAATACATGCACAATTTGAGACGATCCATCCGTTTTTAGATGGTAATGGGAGAACAGGGAGAATGTTGATAACTTTTTATTTATGGAAGGAAGGTTACTTAGAAAAACCAGTTTTATTTTTGTCATCTTTTTTCAAAAAACACCAAAAGCTCTACTATGAAAAACTAGCAAACTATCATGAAGGACAAATAGAGGAATGGATGGATTTTTTTCTTGATGGTGTTATTGAAATTTCAAAGGAGGCCATCGACACCGTTGCAAGGATAACAGATTTAAGAGAAAGAGATATTGTGAAGGTCCAAACCCTTGGTAAACGTGCATCTGAAAGTGCAACCAAAGTATTGCCGAATTTATACGCACAGCCAGTTGTAAATGTGGCCACTATTCGATCGTGGACGAAGTTTACTCGTGCAGGAGCTCAACAAGTGATAGATCGTTTTATAAAGATTGGTATATTATCACCAAAAGATAAAGATAAAAAATATGGACAGTTATATATTTATAGAGAATATTTAGATATTTTTACAAAAAATGAAAATTAATAAAATTGATTTTCATTTGTGCCCATTATATGGAGCAGAAAGACTAAATACTTAGCAGTTGCTGTGGCTGCTCAAGGTCTAATTCAGATTGAAATGCCATCTTTGTTGTCTGTTAGAAGTTAAACTAATTTCTTAATTACTTCGTCAACTGCGGGGAGTAATGGGATCGCGGGTGATTCTTCTTTGTTTTTGATTATAGAGCTGGAAACTAGAACGACTTTTATATATTGTCATTCTCATAGTCGTGAGTATCACCAAAAACTGCTTTCTTTTCTTCAGTGGCATTTAACGGTTTTATCAGTTTCATACCCTTGCAGTACAATTTGTCCCCGATTGTCTTTTACATCGAAAAAACTTTTTAGATTGTGTTCCTGTATCTGATCAGGGGAGAGAGCCAAAGCATCCCCAACGAGCACTTCATTTTTACATAAGTCCTGTTTCCAGTTGATGGGTCGCACTTCAACATTTCCAAAACGAACCTGACCGCTTAAATTGGTATCGCTGTAATAGTTTCCGATAAAAGGGTTTTCTTTTTGATATAACATTGGAGAGTACTGAGACCAAAACAAAATTAAAATATCTGGAATACCTCGAGTGTTATCAATAACAAATTGTTTTGATGGGTTCTCCAAAATCACTTTCGTAAGCTGCTGATATCCAGAGTTCCAAGCGGTCGCTCTTTCTACGGGGAAAAGAATAAAATATGAACGCCAAAGCAACACTGCGGAAAAGATGGCAAGGCTCCCCAATAACATAATTCGCACGCTGGTTCGTAAGTGTAATAGTATTTTGTCAGTTCCAACTGCTATTACTATTGAATACGGAAGAAGAAGGGGCAGTGCCCGCTGTGTTGAATAACTAACATTAGATAGAGCTGCGGGAAGAGGCATCACAATCATCAATAGAATTAAATACTGAAAAAATGGCTTTTTCTTGTTTGTGTAAATCGTATATAGACCTGCAAGCCAGGGAATAAACATCCATGAATAAAATACTGCAATTTGAGGCACTGATCGTTGAAGATCATAATCTTGGCTATAAAATAAATTGAATGGGGAGAAATATGAAAAGTAATGTTCTAAAAACTGACTTGGTGGGGTAAAACTATTTTTTACCCAGAATGCTGGAGTAAATATGAAAATAATATTTGGAATTTGAATAATAAGCGCGATAATGATTGCCTTCGAAAGTTTTTTTAACGGGTGTTTTTTGAAATAGAAAATACTATAAATTATAAGAATTATCAAAGGAGCCAAATACCGTTCTGTAAAACCTGCATATGTTGAAAGTGAAAGCAATGTTAACGAAAGTATCGGTTTTTTATAAAACAGAATTCCCAAAGAGAGCAGTGCAAACGCAAATGTTGTTTCATATCCAAGTCTGGCGTTGAATAGAGTCCAGGGTGACATAAGGAAAAACACTACTGAGATAATCCCCATGTATTTTATTGATAGGATCTGTTCTCTTTTTAAAAACCAGTAAAGCGCCGTTCCTACAGAAAGCATTGAAAATACAGATGGAAGTCTGATTGCAAATGCGTTCAATCCAAAGATTTTTACAAACAACACTTCTACATATACAAATAACCCCGGAGTGTATGAGTTAAAAAACTTGAAATAGATTGGAAGCACTTGTCCATAATGATCTCTAACGGTATTCAACAGTGAATAGGCATCATAACCAACCACTGCCTCATCTACATATATCCCAGATGGTACTGAACTTAGATGATATATATACAAGAGAAACCCGGAAATAAGTACAAGTATTATTAAGAGATTATTTTTTAAGTATCGATAGAATGCCATAGATTATAGAAATAATGAGAAATGGATATAGACAATAAAACCCTGAAGGTTGATTTGGTCCAATATACGTTAAAACAAGAACTGAAATGAAAAGTCCGGTGAAAAGATAGTAATACGAGTTGCGCTTTACCAAAGTGAAGAATCCGATAAATACAAAAGGAATGGTAATTGGAGGAAGCAACTTGAGATTAAAGATATTAAAAAAATTACTTTCTAATTTGAAGTATAGTCTGCTCTCGGGTCTGTTCTCAATAATGTTTGCAACGTGATAATACTGTGGGGGATAGTCATGCATTCGCTGTACTTGTTCAATTCTTTCAATTTCATTTTGAAACAACAGCGAAGGACCTTTATATGAAACAAGTTGTACAACGGAGAGAAAGATTGCTAAAAGAGAAAACAAAATTAATATTGGCTTCTTCTCAAGAAACTTAAACTGCATTTGTAAAGTATACCCAAAAAAAGGTGTGGATATCCCTGATTTGATCTGTCTACTTAATAGTAGATTGAGCTATCCAAATAGGAACCAATGAACTAAAAAAAACGTATTTTCACGGACCAATTTTAAGCGCCACAGTATGACGAGCGTATGTCATATAAAAAGCACCCTTTTTGAGGCTAAGAGGTCGAAATTTTTAATCTCTATACCTTCTAAAGAAGAGGGGAATAAACATAACACCCCGAGCAGGGGTGTCTAAATAAAACAAACAGAACAACTAACAACAACTTTTAAACAAAATAAATAACTATTGCTCTATCTCTAAATCTAACGCTTTCTCATTACATACAAAATATAAAAATTCTTAAAATATCAAAAAGTAATACTCTCATAAATCTCTGGATCACTTATCTTTCAAAGAAAAAAAATACAAATGATTAATAGAAAAAATCTTGGAGAATACTTACTAAGTGGAACATACTAATAAAAATTGCATTGGGGATAAGTAATTATTTTTGTCTTCGTAACGCTAGTTTAACGATAACAGGCACCGATTTATTTATAAGTTTTTTTCTCTTATTAAAACTAAGGAACCCTCACCTTTGATATAATTTCTTCTATGATTCTTCCTAAAGTTCGAGATCAACGTTTTATAACTATTCGCCGGGGCGGGACACTAACGGACGCTCATCACCATTTGCTTTCGCTCTGGGCGGCCACGTGTGCAGAACATGTCTTGCCACTTTTTGAATCTGAAAACCCTTCTGATGAGCGGCCAGCTCATGCAATTAAACAAGCCCGTGCATGGGCTCATGGTGAAATTACCATGACAGAAGCACGAGAAGCCGGAGGTCATGGCATGGCGGCTGCTAGAGGGCTTCAGGGAGCCCCACGTTATGCTGCATATGCGGCCGGTCAAGCAGCGGTCGTTTCTCATGTTGCGGCCCATGAACTGGGTGCTGCAGCATACGCAATTAAAGCCGTTCAAGCTGCTGCATCCGTGGCACAAAGCGAGAACAAACGAAAACTGGAATGCCAGTGGCAGCGTGATCAGCTTCCAAAGGAAATTCGGGATCTTGTGATTGAAGATGAGTGCCTCCGAAACGATATCTGTTGGTTTGTATTTGATTGTTAATAAACGGTTTTTAGTATTTTTCTCTGAAGCTGACCACGGTGTCTGATCTTAAAACCTTTTATTTAGGAAGAATATTATTTTTATACAGAAAGTCTGCAATCTCTTGGCTCATAAAAATTAATCCAGTTGAAGAGGGGTGAATATAATCGTCTTTATTAATGTAGTTAATATTCACATCTCCCTTGAGCATTCCATCTTTATATATATTTATAAGCGGAATGTTATGTGAAGTTGCGTAATTTATATGGTTCTCAATGTATGCTTTTCGCTCCGTGACCCAGGCACTTCGCTGTTCTTGATTGAGAGTAACAACTCCTTTGCCGTAATATTTTTCAGATGGAGCAAGGTCAGCCAAAAATACAATTAAAGTACCTGGTCTTTGTGTAACTAGTTGAAGAACTGCACTGTCCAGCGCTTCAGTTTGTTTTTTAAGCCCTTCATCTAATGGCAAGTTAGACAGTGGGTTGTGACCAAAGGAACCGATGATAATGATGTCGAGTGCTCTTTTGAAAATAGCCTCGTTTGTTTTTCCGTTGTATGTCGTATCATTGTTCAGTCGCTCATTGAGCGTTAAAATGCTTGTCGATCCGTAACCATAATTAAATAACCCAAAAACGGTATTTGGATACTGTTTTTTTAAATCAAGTCTCAAGTAATCAAAGTTTGATCCAAACGCATCGATCATTGAGTCACCAATAAAAATTATTGTATAAGCTTCGTTATTTTTTATGACTGGCTGTTCATAGTGAGCAATTGGAGTTGGTGAGGGAGTAGGTGTTACAGAAATATTCTTAACTGTAGTGTTTGTCGAAAGTGACTCGGCGTTTGGCTTTCGAAAAAAGAGTACTGCTGCACTTATTGAGACTAACAAGAGAACAATTAAGACAAGCGTCTGGGTAAACCCACGTTCTGAAGTATTCGTGCGAATCATTATTTGTTAAGCATACAGGAACATGCAGTAATCGGGACATTAACTCAAGAAAGTAACAGACGAAGAAAAATAGTTTATTTATTCGTCTTCTCCTGTTTTAAAATAAACAATAATTTTGTCATAAACACCTAAACTTTTGATATAATTTCCCCATGACAGAACCAAAAACAAAAATCACCAATCAGAATCCTCAAGATTTTCTCAAAACAATTGAACCAGAACAACGGCAATTAGATTCCATCACACTTTTAAAAATGTTTGAGAAAGTGACTGGGGAAAAGGCTGTAATGTGGGGAACAAGTATGGTGGGATTTGGAAAGTATCATTATAGATCCGAAAAAAGCACCCAAGAAGGAGACTGGTTTTTGGTGGGATTCTCTCCACGAAAACAAAATCTTACCCTGTATATTATGCATGGTAATAATGATAGTTCTTCACTGCTCGAGAAATTAGGTAAACATAAGATAAGTAGTGGAATCGGCGGCTGTTTATATATCAATAAACTTTCTGATGTAGACCAAACAGTACTTGAAAAACTAATAAACACTTCATTTCAGTACATGAAAACGAAAAACACGTAAAGACTAGTAACACTCATTGCCTTTTTTTCTCAAATCGCAAACGCTTCTTACAAAAACTTTTAAAATAAACCCAACCAGAGCAAAGACTCATAGTATTGACATTTGGATTATTTGGGACTAATATATGCATCGCATCCAAGTATCTCAATCAGGGTGCTGATAATTTAGGAGCTGAGAATGAAGCGTCTGATTAGTCTTATGCTGATATTCATGTTTCTACTCACCGCGTGCTCACCAGGCTTGGGGGATAGACCCAGTGGGATTGGAAAGGAAGCATACGGCCGAGGAACTGTGTCTAATCTTGAACCACTGAACAACGGTTTGTGGCAAATTTGGATATTTGGGGATAGCACCTATGTGTACTGCACCCTTGATGCCACTTTAGTGGAAAAGGTCAGAAACTCAATGTCGGAATACGACGCTGTTGTTTTTTATACCTATCGAGATTGGAAGGTTGGTGACCTTGAATATGACAATACTGATTCAACTGGTTACAGACTAAGTACGACATGTGGGCAACTACATAAAGACACTCTTGGCAGTAAGTTGTTGTCTTTGACATTGATTAAAAAGCCACAGTAGTTTTCCATTGTTAGTAGTCTCCCCATTGGGGAGACTCTTTTTTACTTAAAAAAGCGTATTTATGATAGACATACTCATTTAATTTTAATAAACTTCCACTATGCATAAAACGAAACACGAAATGAAATTGCAGGCAGATTCCTTCAATGCAATGAAAACTGGGAAAAAAACTATTGAAGCTCGTCTTCTTGACGAGAAACGAAGTCTTGTAAAAATTGGAGATACTATCGAATTTAAAAACGACTCTAACCACCACCAATCTTTACAAACTGAAGTTGTCGGACTTCTTCATTATCCAAATTTTGAAACCATGTTTTCTGAAGTTACACCGCTTGTGTTTGGTTTCTCAACAAAAAGAGAATTGTTAACACAAATCGAACAATTCTACTCGACAGAGGATCAAGAAAAGTATGGTGTAGTTGGCATTAGAATAAGACTCATAGTTTGATTGATCGTGCTTCTCATGATAAAATTCACCCTGTCGGTCATTTCACGTTAACATAAGGAGATATTAGTGGCTAAGATTATATATGAACAAGGTGACTGTTTTAGATTTACAGAAGGTGCAGGAGTTGTGATTGATGACAACCAAGCCCTAATCATTACTGGCCGTGGAGGGCGCACTGGTTACGAAATTGAGAAAGGGCCAATACCCGACAGCGCCTTGCCAGCAGAGCTTGAGACTTTGGCTAGTGAAATTCAGCTGGCTATACGAGCAGTATCAGTTGTTTTGGCGAAGCCAATTTCATTTGTTCCTGCAATTCGTCCAGCAAATTCAGTGTTGTTAACCGATTTTGTTCCCTATACCTGGGACCACAACTTGGATCTGAAAGACAAAGATTTTTTTGTTTCAGCAAACATGATTCCAGTCCTTGAAAAGTTGAAGCAGCGCGGCGTTCATCTGGTATTTGATGGGTCTAAGTCACAAGGCTTAGATATCCTCTCGAACTTAGACGAAAAGCTAGGGTCTGTGAATGTTTTCCCAGGTATATCATGGCTTTTGGGGCTGGTCCTAGCTCTCCAAGATATAGCTAAAAACATGAACTAATCTTGAAAAAAGCTTCGTACGGCTTATCCATTCATTGGGTAAGCCATTTTTTTTGTGTAAAAAAATATTTCTTCAATCTCTGGATCATGTCGAGAGACATAATTTGGAGTTTTATGATATTAGTTCTTTAATTACCTGACTAACTCCCGGAAGTAGGGGAAGCGCAAGGGCTTCATCTTCGGAGTACCAACCGAAATCATTATGTTCATTACTTAAGCGAACTTCAGTCGAGTCGAGATCAACAGTAAAGACTATTCTAAAACAAAGTATATTTTGGCCGTTTGCCTCAGTCTCACTGTAGTTGGAAACACTTAGCTGCATATTTCTCACCGTTGCGCCAATTTCTTCCTGTATCTCACGCTTCAACGCTTCATCTGGCTTTTCATCCGCTTCTATCTTGCCCTCAACAAATTGCCAGTGATTTGGATAAGAGGCAACTGCACTTCGTTTCAATAATAAAATCTTCCCTTCATTATTATTAATTACGGCGCTTGCTAGGGTAATAATTCTGTCTATTTTGCGGTTCATACTTCTTTTATTTGATGCAGTATATCAAGACAGTTCTGTACAACTACTACAACTAGTGCAATCATGTGTAATATGACAACAAATGCAAAACAACGCACCACCCTATTTTTGCATCCAAGCTTAGTTAAGCAAGCTCGGGCTCAAGCTGTTCTTGAAGACATAACGCTTACGGCCCTTGTTGGAAAATCTCTTATTAAGTACTTACCTCAGGAAACTATCATAAAAAAGGAAGTAGGTGAATAGATATGGCTCAAATTATAAAAGAAACGACGGTCTCTTCTAATAGTAATGCGGTGATTCCAAATCCAGGGAAAGATACTAATTCTCAAACAACAGAATACTTAATTTATTTCTTGTTTGGACTGCTTGATGTGTTACTCGTATTTCGTTTATTCTTTAAACTAACGGGCGCAAGTGTAGGAAGCAGTTTTGTGCATTTTATCTATCAAATAACCGGTATCTTTATTTATCCATTTGAAGGGATTTTTCATAGAGCTGTTTCGCAGGGAATTGAAACTGCTTCTGTATTGGAACCTTCAACGATCGTCGCGATCGTTGTGTATTCAATTCTCTCGTGGGGACTCGTTATGCTCTTGAGAATTTTAACGAAGGATAAGACTGTTGGAGAGTAGTGAGTTTTTACAAAAAAGAAAGTAGGTGAGTAAATTATGAATTCTATTATTTATTGGATCGTTTTTGGACTAATTGCAGGAAGTATTGCTAACTTTATTGCGCCAAATGGAAAAGGTGGCATTGTTGGATCAATTATCTTGGGAATAGTTGGTGCGTTCGTTGGTGGATACTTGGGACAAACTTTCTTTGGAGTAGGAGTTAGTGGCTTTAATGTAATGTCGTTTGTCGTTGCAGTTGCAGGATCTTTAGTTGTGCTCTTTATTGCACGACTTTTCTAAAAAAATCAAGGTTAGTGGAGGATCATACTGACGGCGAGTGCACCAGCGAGCAGTGAGGCAAATGATCCTCCTACCATGACTAGACTCTTTGTGAGCATCCACTCCCTTTTTGTGTTACTGAATAAAATTCCAGAAACATGTGCAGGTACAATAAATCCGACCCAAATCCAAAAGGTGAGCATCACCAACGAATAATTTGGAAGCTGCGTGCGTAGCACTACAAGAACTATTGAAGTGATTATCGTGACCAGAAGTTGAACACCAAAGAGTGGTCCCATTTCAGACATCATTTTTTGCTGAGTTTTCTTGTCGAGCTTATCAAAACCATGAATCTTTCCCCATAGCTTACCAAAGAGCGGCGTGTACCAAATAGCTCCCACTACAAACTGTGTAAGGGTTCCAATAAATAGTGCTAATAATTGCTGTGATGTCATAATCTTCATTTACTGTATCGAAAGTTTTTTTCTTACGCAACACTCAAATGATATACTCCACAGATATGCCACTTCTTTCGTTCGAAACCAAATTATTTGAAATAAATAAAACTGTTATTGCCCTACTAAAAAAGAATGAAAGTGAAAAGCTTCCTTCTCGAGGAATGGCACTGGTTACGGGCACAATAAATAGTTTTCAGTTTACAACTCCGCTTGAGCCCGATGGTCGTGGTAGCCATTGGTTAAAAGTAACGACGGACATGCAAAAAGAAGCACACCTGAAAACTGGGCAAACAATAAAACTTGAACTTGATATTTCTTCAGAGTGGCCAGAGCCAAAAATTCCATCAGATGTTTTGTCTGCATTAAAAAATGACGAAAAAGCTAACAAGCTGTGGAATGAAATCACCCCGATGGCTCGCTGGGATTGGCTTCGATGGATTGATTCAACAAAAAACGTTGAGACAAGAGCACACCGCATTGAAGTTGCTTGCTCTAAGCTTAGGAAGGGAACGAGGAGACCATGCTGCTTTAATAGATCAATGTGTTGCGATGTATCCGTTTCCCAAAGTGGATTATTAACAGAAGTATGAAAAAAGTTGTGATAGCCTCCACTAACCCCGTTAAAATTGAAACAACAAGCCGAGGTTTTTCAAAGATGTTTCCAGATCTTAAATTTGAATTTATAGGGGTGTCAGCCCCTTCTGGAGTTTCAGACCAGCCCATGAGTGAAGTAGAAACGTTAAACGGCGCAATAAACAGAGCAGAAAATGTATCAAAACTAGAGAATAAGGCAGATTTTTGGGTTGGAATCGAGGGTGGTCTTGAAGAAATTAGCACCGAAATGGAATCTTTTGCTTGGGTTGTTGTAAAGTCCAAGTCTGGTAAATTTGGCAAGGGTAGAACTGGATCATTCTTCTTGCCTGATAAAGTGACAAGACTTATAAAACAAGGAAAAGAATTAGGCGAGGCGGATGATATCGTCTTTAAAATGGAAAATTCAAAACAAGCAAATGGGTCTGTGGGGATTCTAACGGGAAACGTTTTAACCAGAACCAGCTTTTATGAACCTGCAGTGATACTTGCGTTGATACCATTTAAAAATGGGGAACTATATTAATGTAAATAGCATCGGTGAAGCTTCTGTTGCATAATTGATTGTTTCAAAATGATTGTATTTTCAAAAAACTCTATTAAGGGTTGTGACTAAAATAAGGTATTATTAAGAATGCGTAAAGAGAGAGGTCTCTCTACTATTCGAGCAGAGCACCTCCGAATTAAGTTTGGTAAAAATTTGCTTCCTGAAAATCCACCACCTTCAAATGTCAGCTTGTTCCTTTCTCAATTCAAAAACCCACTTATTTATGTTCTGCTTGTTGCAGGGGTTTTAACGATTGCAATTCAGCATTTCTCAGATGCACTCATTATTTTAATTTCTGTCTCAATTAATACAGTACTCGGATTTATTCAAGAAAGAAAAGCATCCACCGCTTTATATGCGCTGAAACATTACGTTTCAAGTGAATCTATTGTTTTCCGAGAAGGAAAAAGAACACAGGTTGACACTGAAGATCTTGTACCAGGTGATGTTGTAATTCTTTCACAAGGCACAAAAATTCCCGCGGATGGGGTGTTGATAAGTGCAAATAGACTGTTTGTAAATGAGTCGATTTTAACAGGTGAGAGTATTTCAGTTGAAAAAGTTGGTAAGAATGAAACATTCATGGGAACAACTGTCGCAACAGGCCAAGGAATTATGCGGGTGACAACGATTGGAGCACAAACTCGTATGGGTGCCATTGCACTGAAAATTCAAGAAAAAGAAGAAGACACACCGTTGCAAAAACAATTGAAAATTTTTAGTCGACAACTTATCCTTGTTATCACAGTATTGATATTTATTGTGTTCATCCTAGGGATACTTCGTGGATATAGCTTGACAGAAATATTCGTTACTTCGGTTGCTTTGGCAGTCTCAAGTATTCCAGAAGGACTTATTGTTTCGCTTACCGTAGTACTTGCAATCGGAATGCAAAAAATTCTGAAGAGAAAAGGGTTGGTACGAAAACTTTCCGCTGCGGAAACATTAGGGGGAGTAACCACTATTTGTGTTGATAAAACAGGAACTCTCACTGAAGGACGAATGGAGGTCGTCACAATAGTTGGAGACACTAAAAAGATTGCAGAGCAAGTACTTACTGCAAATGACCTAGACGACCCAATTGTTGTTGCGGCATATGCGTGGGGAAAGAAAATAATACCGGAATTTACCAATGAAAACACCCGTCTCGACAGTATTCCATTTTCTTCAGAAGCACGCTGCTTTGTGAGTTTGAACTCCTGGAATTCTCAAGCGAATAGAATGTTCGTAAACGGTGCCCCAGAAGTTATTTTAAATTGGACAACCCTGACAAAGAAACAACGACATGAGGTACTTTTAAAAATTGACGAGCTTACAAAACAAGGCATGCGATTAATGGGAGTAGCGTATAAATCTGTTTCGCTTTCCAAAAAAAGAATTGAAAATACTGATCACAAAAGCGACCTCATATGGGGTGGAGTACTCGCATTTTCAGATCCGGTAAGGAGTGGGGTAAAAACTGCTCTTGAGAAGGCGTCAGCCGCGGGAATTCGTACCGTTGTTATTACCGGCGATTATGCAAAGACTTCACAATTTGTTTTGTCACAGTTGGGAATTGAATTATCTGAGGATCAAATAATTACGGGAGAAGAGGTACGAAAACTTTCAGTTGCAGAGCTTTCTGAAAAAGTGCAATCAATTAGACTGTTTGCACGCACAACACCTGACCAAAAGCTCATGATTGTAAAGGCGTTTAAAAGAAATGGAGAAGTCGTTTCGATGATGGGAGATGGCGTTAACGATGCCCCGGCTTTACATGAATCAGATATAGGCGTTGCAGTAGGAGAAGCAACTGACGTTGCGAAAGAATCTGCAGACTTGGTACTCCTTAATTCAAACTTCTCAACTATTATTGCTTCAATAGAAGAAGGACGTTCTATCTTTGAAAATATTCGAAAAATTATTTTATATTTGATGACAGATGCGTTTGCAGAAATAATTGTGGTTTTAGGAAGTATTCTCTTAGGGTTTCCTTTAGCCATTTCTGCGGTCCAAATTTTGTGGGTGAACTTGGTGTCAGATGGGTTTCCAAACTTGGCGCTTACAATAGACCCCACAAGAGCAAGTGTAATGAGTGAGCGTCCGAGATCTCCGAGAGAGCAACTAGTTAACTCGTGGATGTTTTTGTTAATTGGAGTCGTAAGCACTGTTGCTGGTCTTTTAGCTCTGGGATCCTTTGTATTTGTACACAGACAGTCAGGTGATATAGAACTTGCTCGGTCAGTAGCCTTTATCACGCTTGGACTGAACTCTTTAATATATGTTTTTTCATTAAGGTCCCTTATGTTGCCATTTTGGAAGAGTAACCTGTTTGAAAATAAATGGCTCGTCCTGGCAGTTCTTTCAGGATTTGTTTTACAATGGATTCCATTTTCGCTCCCAATTACCAGAAAGTTTTTTGGGCTTGTTCCATTATCGGTAAGTTACTGGATTGCAGCCATCGGCTTATCACTTGCAATGTTTGCGGTTGTTGAAGTTTTCAAGTTAATTTACCACAACAGAATAGTGAAGGGGAGAGTTTAAATAAAATCTGTAGTATCGTTTTCTGCTTCTTCTTTCGTTTTATGAATAGTTCCATCTTTGTGGTGTGGAGGAGCATACACTGTGTACAGCTTTAACGGGTTATCAGAAGAGGTGTTTATCAAATTGTGTTTGGCTCCAGCCGGAACGACTATCGAAACTCCATCTGAAACAACATGTTCTTCACCATTTATAATTACTTTTCCTTCTCCCTTTTCTACTCGCAAGAATTGGTCTACTATTGCATGAACTTCCTCACCAATGTCTTCATTTGGTAATAAACTCATCAAAACCAATTGTTCATGCTGTCCGGTAAACAATACCTTACGGAAGTACTCATTTTTAAGCGTAAGCTCTTCGATGTTGTCTACATATCCAATCATATATTTATTTAGTTACCGGTGAGCCCATGAAAGGCCATACCAATACATCAGTTATATCAGAGTTAGTACATACTTGCATGAGTAACGCATTCCCATCTTGACTCACAAAGTTCACCACATCAGATTCTGAGATTGGATAAGTGATAGTAAACACATTTTGAACAACACCTCTGGAGCATTGTGGTCCGTTGGGATACTTGATCTGAGAATATATTGTGTCTCCTGGTTGCAAGGTTATAAATTGGTGAGGACTCAAAGAATCAGGAGTTACTTTTACGTTACTATCACTTTTTGCAAATGACACCGCAACAATTTTATTGCCATATACCTGGCAGATTTTAGTTGAGAGATTTTTCATAGTAAGTGTTGCATATATCGAACCCGCTGCGCCTTCAGTCGAAACAGTAGACTCTAATTGGTCGGGTGTGCAATAAGAAATGGCATCGGATGCAGCTGCAGAAGGTGAATTAAGTATTGGAGGGGATTGAGTGTTTCTTTTATTAGTACTTACAGCTAAAACGAGTACAATAGCGAGGAAAATAAATAAAAGAATAAAGTTTCGTTTCATTAATTTAGTTTGCTTCGTCAAAAGCTTTTTGTAGATCTGAAATTATCATCTTTTTCATTTTGAGCATAGCATCCATAACCGCTTTGGATTTTGAGGGGATTGGACTTGAAACTAGTTCCATAAACTGTTTTGGAATAATTTGCCAGCTCAACCCATACTTATCCTTGCACCAACCACATTGTTCAAATTCAGGTACTGCCGAAAGTTGGTTCCAATACCGGTCAACTTCTTCTTGGTTCTCACAACTCACAAAAAGTGAAATCGATTCATTGAATTTAAACTGCGGACCACCATTTAATGCCATATATTCTCGGCCATCGAGTACAAAGTTCACCATCATCGGAGTTGCATTGGTGACTTTTGAGTTTGGAAAGATAGAAACATAAAAATTTGCTGCTTCTTCAGCATCTTTTTCAAACCAAAGAAAAGGAGTTATCTTTTGCATACCCCTTATTATGAATGAGTGTGTCAAATATAACAATATTACTGAATTGGTGAACGATATCTTTAGAATGGTAAACTTACATTCGAATTTACCAATAAGGAGCATAACATGAAGGCGTTTTTCATTCACATGGTCTGTGTTGTTAGTTTCAAAACAATTCACCTGCAATGTGTTAAGAATGAGGAAGGCATTCGCTGTATACACTGTGGATACTTTGTAGATAAATATTCTGCTCAGGCAGATATGCATGCAGGGGGAGGTTGGTAAAAAATCAGACAAGGGCTAGAAATACCTAGCCCTGTTTTTGTGCGTCAAAAGTAAATGCTATAATAATTCGTATGTCGATGTATCAAGTAAAGAAAAAAGATGGAACTATTGGCAGGTTTGACCGCTTCGGCGCATTAAGTAATGCCATGCGTGCTGGAGCCACTGCAGAAGAGGCAGAGAAGGCAACCCAAAAAGTTGAAAATTATATTTTCTCAGCTTCTTCAAAAGGACCAGTCGAACACACGAAAGTTCGAGATCAAATGATAAAAGCATTGGGGTCTGTCAATCAGATGGCAGCCAGAACGTACAGTATATTTCAAAAGTAACAAAGAAAATAAAGTTGTCTGCTTCAGCCATAAATGTAGAACCTCTTAATTTTTACTTTCTTTAAATAACTTATAAAAATCAAAAGTCTTCTCTATTAAAAGAACACAGACTAACCATCCGAGTCCTGCAATATAGCCTCCAATTATGTCAGTAGGATAATGCACTCCCAGATAAATTCTGCTAATTCCGATGAAAAATACAATGGCGAGTGCAATTATAACTGCTCGGTTTGTATACTTTCTACTAAATGAGAAATGATGAGTAAAGTGTGCCAGTAATGCATAAAAAACGAACGAATTCATTGCATGACCAGATGGGAAGCTATAGTCCGTTAATAATAGCAGTGGGTCAAAAATTGGCCGAGGACGACCAATAACTTCTTTTAAAAGTATATTAAGCATTACTCCGGTCATAATAGTAAATAAAAATAAAAAAGCTTCTCGCTTGTGACGTTTGAAAAGAAGAAAAATTGTGCCAATTGCGGTAATAAGGACAGTAAACTGTTCCCCTAAAAACGAGAAAAAAATCATAATTTGAGTAAGAAATGGAGTACGTAGAGAATACAAGAAAAATGAGACATTTTTGTCAAATGCCAATAATTCACTTTCGAAAATTTCATTACGAAGTTTTATTAACAAAACAATCATTGCACTACTAACCGCTAATCCAATTACTAATTCAAGAAAGAGTATAGAAATAGGGTTTTGTTTTTTTAGATAGAGAGAAACCTTGCTATTTAAATTTTTTATTAGTTTCATACATATAGTATATAGGAGCTTTTTGCTGGTCAAAATAGAGAACTGCCTAGTATTCACTGACGTGTAAACATCTCAAAAAAGCAACAAAATCAATGTTTTTTGCAAAATCAAATTGGGAGGAATATAATAATCTCTCCCGTAACTTCACGGATTACAAGCGAAGCTCCGGTTTTTAAGATAGAACAATGATACAACGAAGAATCAATGAACAGGCTATTATGTTTTATAGTGTCTTTAAATGGACTATTTTAGCTGTGATCGTTGGAGTTGTTGTTGGATTTGCAACGTTTTTGTTTCTCTCAATACTCGAATTAGCTATAACAACCACAGCACAATTTCCGCTCTTTTATTTGGCCGCACCGCTTGCTTTTTTTGGCAGCGCTGCATTGATAAAATATTTAGCTCCTCAGGCTGAGGGGCATGGCACGGAGAAAGTTATTGAAGCTGTGCACAAAAACTGGGGGAAAATAGATCCAATAGTTGTCCCTGTTAAGCTTGTTGCCACAATAATTACCATTGCATTTGGTGGTTCTGTCGGAAAGGAAGGTCCATGCGCTCAAATTGGGAGTGGCCTCGCATCGATCTGTGCAGATGTTTTAAAGCTAAACAAGTTTGATAGAAGAAAGCTCGTAATCTGTGGAATAAGTGCAGGTTTTGCAGCTATTTTTGGTACACCAATTGGAGGAGCGATCTTTGGCATTGAAGTCTTGTTTGTTGGACGAATGTTATACGATTTATTATTACCTTCACTTATTGCAGGAATTGTAAGTTTTGAAGTGTCTTCACATTTGGGAATGGTGCCACTCCGCATTCCAATTGCTTACACAATGCAGAATAGTGACTTTGGGTATTTGTTTTTGGCAGGACTGTTTTTTGGCCTCGTTGCACTTTTCATGATTATTATTCTTGAGGTAATAGAAGAAAAGGCAAAGCACATAAAAATGTGGAAGCCATTGAAGGGAATTATCGGTGGAATAATAATTATTGCATTGGTACAAATCTTTGGGACAAAATTTTTAGGGTTAGGATTAGACTCGATGAAAGATACTCTTATGGGTGCACAAGCCATGTGGATTGACCCACTTGCAAAAGTACTCTATAGCGCGGTAACACTTGGATTTGGAGGGAGCGGTGGGATATTAGCACCAGTATTCTTTGTCGGAGCTTCTGCCGGTAGTGTCTTTGCCGGTCTATTTCATTTGAATTTGCAGTTTTTTGCAGCACTTGGAATGCTTGCAGTTTTGGCCGCGACAACAAACACCCCGATTGCATGCATCGTGATGTCAGCAGAGATCTTTGGGCCAAACGTATTGCTTCCGGCCGCAATTACTTGTGCCATTGCATACTTAATAAATGGACACAATAGTCTGTACCCTTCACAAATTCTGGCATTTAAAAAATCAAATTTGATTGATGTGAATGAGGGGGAAGAGATGCGAAAGATTGAAACAAAGATGACCCCTCTCCTTGAACCCATCAATAGAAGGCTCTCTGTGGTGAAGTCATTTACACACTTCTTTTTCTAAGGAAACTGCGATGTTTCTCACCCCAATTATCGAGTGACTTTAACACTATCCCGAGTGACTTTCCGTGTTTTGTAATTGAGTATTCAACCTTTGGGGGAATGACTGAATAGACAGTTCGTCGGACTAACGCTTCCTTCTCAAGTTCTTTTAAAGATTGAGAAAGCATTTTTTGATTTATACCCGGGATTTGCTTTTCAATTTCACTGAAGCGTAATGTTTTTTGTTCTAAATGCCACAATATAATGAGTTTCCATTTTCCACCAATAGTGGATACTGTTTTCTCGAGCTCACAGGTCATTACTTTTTTCATAGTAGGTTTCTTTTTAGTGGGTACTTGCTAAAAGAGCCATACCACAATAATATATTGTATATGCAGTTTTCAGATCTCGCAAATAAAGATGTTTTAGAAAAAACGACGAAAGCACTTCAGGAGAAAAAATATGAAGTTCATGTAGTTTTAAATAAAGAAGAAGCGCTTGAAACAATAAAAAAGATAATTCCAGAAGGAGCGTCGGTTATGAATGGTGCTTCAGTAACACTTGAGCAAGTTGGATTTGTAGATTATCTAAAGAGTGAAGAACACAAATGGAATAATTTGCATGCTGCAATTGTTGCAGAGACTGACCCAATCAAACAGCGAAAACTACGAGAACAGTCTTCACTCTCAGATTTTTATTTAGGGAGTGTACATGCGCTCGTCGAAGATGGTCAGTTTATCGTTGCCAGTAACACGGGGAGCCAACTTCCACACATTGTTTACAACGCACAAAACTTAATTTTCGTCGTAAGTACTAAAAAGATTGTTAATTCACTAGACATGGCGATGAAACGCCTTGACGAGTATATTATGCCGCTTGAAGATAAGCACATGCAGGAAAAATATGGAGTTAATACACAGCTTAATAAAATAGTCATTTTCAAAGGGGAAAGCAGCTTTAGCACTCGTAAAATTCATTTTCTTCTTATCGAGGAAGACTTGGGATTTTGATATTCTCAGTGTGATACAATATTTTTATGCTTTCACTTAACTCCTTAATGGTTGGTACTTCAGATATTAAAACAATGGCTGATTTTTATGAAAAAATGTTTGACCGAAAAGCTGATATGATTGACGACAATTTCTTTGGGTGGACCGTTGGAAAAACCTTTTTTGGAGTGAGTGCTCATTCTGAAGTAAAAGGAAAGTCATCAGAGCCGCAAAGAATCATGTTCAACTTTGAGACAGCAGAAGTTAAAGAGGAGTTTTTACGAATGAAAGAAGCTGGCGCTATTGTTGTAAAAGAGCCTTATGAAATGGGTGAAGCATGGATTGCAACTCTTGAAGACCCCGATGGAAATTATTTTCAATTGATGACTCCTTGGGAAGGGTAAATACATAATGTTTAAAGGCTTCAAACAATTTATTTTAAAAGGAAATGTCGTTGATCTCGCAGTTGGTGTGGTTATTGGTGCTTCGTTTGGCGCAGTAGTTACCTCATTTGTAAAAGATGTTATAAACCCACTTGTTGCAACGGTCGGTGGAAATCATGATTTTTCTTCGATATATTTTACGCTAAACGGCAATCAGTTTTTTATTGGTAATTTCATTAATGCACTCATTTCGTTTTTGATAAACGCCACTGTAATTTACTTTTTTGTCATTGTTCCGATGAACAGGCTCGTCTCTGCTGCAAATAAAAAAGAGAAGCCAATTGATCCGACAACAAAGAAATGCCCATTCTGTGTGAGTGTTATTGCAATTTCAGCAACCCGATGTCCATTTTGCACTTCGAAGCTTGCTTAAATCTTATCTGAGAAAGAAGAGGACTGCTCCTGCTACAATTCTGTACCAACCAAAACTTGTGAGGTCATTGTGTTGTAAGTAGTGAATAAACCATTTAACTACAAAAATGGCACTAATAAAAGAGAATATAAATCCTGTCAAAAGAAGCGGGATGTTTTGTGTATTTTGAAATAATATAGCGCGAGACTTAAAGAGATCAAGAACCGAAGCTGCCAAGAGAGTGGGTACGGCAAGCAAAAATGAATATTTGGCGGCTTCCACTCTTTTTACTTTAAAAAACATTAAAGAAATCATAACAGCACCAGCTCTAGAAACGCCTGGAAAAATTGCAATTGCTTGTGCTACTCCCACTAAAGCAGCTTCAGTGAGCGTTAAGTGAGAACCATCTTTTTGCAGTTCTTTCTTTTGAATCCATCTTTCAAACAAGATGAAAAACATACCAACAACAACAAAAATAACTATTTGTAACAAAAAGTTATCAAAAAATGAGTTTTTAATTACTTTATAGAGGAGAAGCCCAATAATTGCAGTCGGTAGAAAAGAAACGATTAAATTTTTTATAAGCTTTGGCTCTTTAAAAACAGTTTGTACATACAAAACAACTACTGCCAAAATTGCTCCTGATTGAATAACTACTTCAAACAACTTTAAAAATTCGGTTTGAGAAAGCCCCATGAGCTTTGCAGTCCATATTAAGTGAAAAGTAGAGGATATTGGAAGAAATTCAGTAAGGCCTTCTATGACACCTAAAAACCCAGCCTGAAGAATATTCATAGTATATGTTTATTTCTTAAAAAGCGTATCCTTTTGCTCCATGAACACCTTTCACCGCTGACATTTCTCCGGAAAGCATGTTTGTGTGAGCAATAATAAATGCGTAGAGCATATAGCAAACGGTCTTTTTGCCCCAAGCGCCTAAATCTACTTCCTTTTCTAAATCATCATTTTGCAAACCACTCAAATACTCCTCAGTCTTTTTGTAAACAGCTTTTTCATATTCTCTAAAAAGGGGAAGGTCCACTTGAACTCGTTTAGCCCACGCTTCATGGGTTGTTTCCCAATTTGAATCCATTGCCGGCATTGGCTCACTAATTCCTAGTTTTTCTTTCCAGTCGCTTTCATACAAAGGACTTTTGCCTTGTAGAAACATCTGAATTGTCATGTCTTCAGAAAGTACTAAATGAGCCCAGAGCGCACCCAATGGAAGTGCTTTTCCACCTGGATCTTTGTGCATGTCCTCAGTGTTTATTGTTGAAGCAGTTCCTTCAAAAGATTCTCGGGCGTTTTGTAGTTGTTCTCGAAGAAGAGTAATGGCATCCATGTTACTTATTCTATACGAGCGAAGCAAGTCAGTCTAGTTGCTTTTGTTTTTATATTTAAAACCCATATAGATAAGCACAATTCCAATTGTTAAAAACAAGGCAATTGTTGGTATGTCTTGTGTATAGCTTACTAAAGCCTGCCAATTTGCGCCAAAAATATTTCCCAGTATTGTAAAAATACTTACCCATAAAAGCTCACCCACAGCCACAATAACGAGATAGGGAAGAAACGTGTATTTACTCACTCCCGCTAAAATACTGATAGGGATTCCAAGTGGAGTGATAAGCCAGCGGGTGCTAAATATTGCCAATACACCCCATTTGTGTAAAAAATTATCCAAAGATTTTAAATGATTTTCTTGCAGTCTAACTTTGTGTCCATGTTTTTGAAAAAATGCCATTCCAAGTTTTCGTCCGAGCAAATAAGCTACAACATCCCCAAGAATTGCGGTAGACGCGAGTATAAGAATAAGAAGAGGCAAATTAAGCCCGCCGTCTGAGGTCAAGGATCCTGCTGCTATGAGAATCACATCCTGTGGAATCGGAATTCCAGTATACCCAATTGCAACACCAATCGCCGCGACCGGGTACCCATAGGTGATAAGAAGGGTTAAAAGGGAGTTGAGTAACTGCGTCATTGGGGGTGTTGTTCCTGCAATACGGTGGCTTGCAGAAGTTTAATTAGTTGCGTCGCTTCTTTGTGGTCAGCCCGGGCAATTGCCTCAATGCTATCGTTTGGTATAACACTTGGATCATGTGAAATTGCGGCAAAAAGATCCTGCGCGGGAATTCTGTATACCCGAGAAACATAAGGAATGGTCATCCATGAAGCGATTCGCTCGATTTTTACTTGTCTCGGGACAGGACGGGAAGTGTTTCGGATTTGAGAAACATTACTTCGAACAAGAATTATAGCGAGTCCTAAAAAAACAAGTCCAAAGCCTATGAATATCTGGCTCTTGTGTGTGTTCATACAGCACCATTCTATCAAACAGAGAAAGTGAAACATATTTGACTAATAATTAGAGAAGAGGCATAAATAATAGATGACACTTCCGAAATCGTTGACTACCGTGACTCCTTTTAGTCGAGCACTTGCACTTTCAATGCTTGTCGTCTTTCCAATTCTTGGTTTTCTCTTGGGAGTTTCATATCAATCAAGTATGTCTTTTACGGGCGACTGCAACGTAGAACATTGTCAACAATCATCAAGATCAATGTTTCAGCATTATGCAGTTCGCGGAGGAGTATTTATGTTTGTTATTGTTTGCCTCTTAATAGTCGGGACTATCCTGAAAGGATTTGCATTGTGGAAAGCAGGAAAGAATAAACAATCAGGATGGTTTATTGCACTTTTCGTTATAAATTCGCTTGGAATTTTACCGCTCATTTATTTACTTTATTTCAAACCAAACCTGAAGGTAAAAAGGTCAAAATGAAAACACGAATATTCTTATTTGTTCCGCTTCTAATTATAATTACTGGTTTTTGTGGACTTGTAGCTGTCGTCATGCAGCAAAATTACCGATTAAATGCAAACGATCCTCAAATTCAAACATCAGAAGATCTTGCCCTTTTGCTTTCTAACGGTGCAAAGCCTCAAGATGTTTTGCCAAAAAATTCAGTAGACATTGCGTATAGTTTATCTCCCTTTGTTATCATCTATGACACAAATGGAAAAGTAATGGCTTCAAATGCTTCTTTAAATGGAGAAGCAATTACTATTCCTAGTGGAGTAATTGCCTACACAAAAACGCATACCCAAGACAGAGTAACGTGGCAACCGACGAATGGAGTCAGAAGCGCGTTAGTTGTCACACAATATACTGGTGGTTTTGTTGCTGTTGGAAAATCGTTAAGAGAAGTTGAAACAAGAGAAGCTTCGGCTATGGAAATGGTTGCTTTTGTGTGGGGTTTGGCAGTTGTAAGCACTGGCGCGTTTCTTTTTGTAATACCTTTGGGGAAAGGGAAGTAATATTCTTTAGGTTGCTCTTCAAGCTACAGGTGTGATACAAATAAAGTCCGTCTCAAAAAAGTGGAGCGGTCTGTAGTGGGGGGTTCTAAGTTCCCACTACAGACCAGAGAGATATTTATTGGATTTCTGCGTAATGTGAAGGTCGGTCAACACTCGGTCCACCTTCACGACGGTTGGTTTCATTGTGCTCCGTCACCATCGGATCCTCTGGCGCCCCGTTGCGGCGTGTGGTGAGCAAAGACATAATAAAATAAGCGATAGCGCCAATAATAACGACGATAACGGCAAGCGGGTTGTCCATGCTTTACTCCTTTTAACTTGACACTGTCCGTTGTTTACAGCCCTTATTATACCTCATAACGTGAAATTTTCATAATATCCTATACTTTTGGTATACTAAACATCCTTAAACAAAAGTTTAAGGGGTTTTAGCTAGTTTCGAATTGCACTTTACATCTTGAATTGAAGGGAGGGGATATGGTCCGATTTTTTCGAAATCATTGGCAGCTCACGGCTCTTTTAGCTTTAGTGTTGTTTCAATTGATAGCTGTAGGTGAAGGCTGGGTGTTATTTACCATAGGAAATGTTACTGTTTTCGGTGGTGATCATCTTTATATAACATTCCATGCGTTAATCATGCTTGGATACAAAGTTATCCAAAAAAGATGGGCCTACTTGCACAACAAATCTTCGATGAAGATTACTCGTTCTGCGTTAGCCGAAATGTTGATTGAAGATTATGCCGATTTCCCTAAAAAGCGTAAGCAGATTTGGAGATTGGCGAATAGATACACAACATTTGATAAATTCATCTTTGATCTAAAGAAGAATGTCGGTTGTTCTCAGGAGCAAATTGTTGCTGCAGCGCGGAGATACTTTGGAGATAGCGCACCCCCAGTTTCACTTGTTGCTCCGATCTATGACTTAAAACAGTCAGAGCTCGAGTTGAACATTCGTTCACTTGCAAATCAAGTTTATACGAACTTGGCGCATGTGTATTTGGTGATTAATGATGCAAAGGATATTGCAACAAAAGAATATCTAAACCATTTGATTGCTCACAATTATAGTAATCATCACACTAAATTCCATGTGATTGTTGAAGGAAAAGCCGGGAAGCGAAATGCGCAGTGGACAGGATTTTGGGATTTTTGCCAGTTCGATGGTTCCAAGTACTTTGTGAACATGGACGGCGATGGTTTTGGGGATTTGTTTCTCTTGTTTAACTCCATTGTTCTAATGGAGAATAATCCCAAAATTGGGTTACTTACCGCAGACGTTCGGATCTCTAACTGGAAGCAAAATTGGCTTACGGTGATCACCGGCATTCGATATATGAATGCAGGTTGGGAAGAGCGTGCATCTCAAAGCCTGAAGGGTCAGATGATTTGTGGAAGCGGCCCATGGCTTGTTATGCGTCGCGAGGCAGTTCTGCCGATTCTTCCTCGCTGGAAAACGTTTACTGTCCAAGGACAGGAAGCGAACTTTGGCGATGACAGACAGCTCACCCTCGAAATAATGATGGAGGGTTGGTTAACAGTATTTGGGACAGATTGTATTGTATACACCGATTGTCCAACAAGATTGAAACCATATTGGTGGCAGCAAGTTCGTTGGAACAAGTCTTCGTGGATATATAACTTTGTTATGTACACGCGAGGCCTCTGGCACAAACTTAACTGGTTTGTCAGACTCAGTGTCGCCTATTTAATGTTTTATCCATTTATCATGGTGTTCGCGATGGGGAATGTTTTTCTTCGCGTACTTTTGGTAAGTATTAGTAGTGGGTTAAGCTCTGGATGGGTGATTGCGTATCCATATGTCATGATCGTTCTCGTTGTTGGTTTTCTCTTCCAATCCTTGAGTGGGCTATTGCTCTTTCATGATTGGCGGTTTTTGCTTGCACCGTCATATGTATTCTTGTGGTTTGGTATTCAAATACCTGCACGGCCATATTCAGGTTTAACCTATGCAAATCAGGGCTGGGGAACGCGAAAAAAGCGTCCTGACACTGAACCTGAAGAGGAGACAGAAGATTGAAGTTCTTAGCCCCGCACAACTGTGCGGGGTTTTCATTTGACCGTAAACAGTAAAACCTTTAGTATGAACTTATGAGAATTTTCCGCTATATGTATAAAATAGCCCTTGTAGCATTCTTAGTCTTTTTTTTGGTAAGCATTGGGGTCTTTTTGAATACTAGGCCAAAGTCTCCAAATAAAAGCGAAGCACAAGTACAAACTCCAGAACCATCAGGGACCATTGCATCGAACTCAAATCTTACGTTTCAAGGGGACGTAAAAGTTGAAGGGAATATGCAACTTGATGTGAATAAGCTGTCATACGCGGAGCCGAGTGGCCGAGTTCTGTCTATTGATACTAAGGGTAAGCTTGTTTTAGTACCAGATCAGGAAGGATCTGGAGCCATAACAAATATTACTCAATACAAGACAACAGGAGTTACTTTTCCAACAGCAACAGACAGTGGTACAACCCTCTATTATGATGGGTCAAATTGGAAAGCGAACACCAACCTTTTTAACGGAGGGTCTGATATTGGTATTTATACAACAAACCCACAAGCAAGCTTAATGGTTCAAAATAATGATGCTGCAAAAATCGCTTTTATTGTGCAAGGATACACGGGCCAAACAAATTCATTGACAGAATGGAGAGACGCAAATGGAGTGGACCTAACTTCAATTGATGCACACGGAAAATTAACTATTAATAACAGCTCGAATGGTCACAGTATTGAGCTTACCCCAACAGGAGATTCTGGATATTTGTCATCCTCAGGTGGGGTCATATTTATAAATAATACTCAAAACCTTGGATCTGGAATTGGAATTTATTCAAATGCAGGTGCTGATGCCTTGGGGAACATGATTAATATTAAGGTCGATAATACTGCGTATGCTCAGGCCGCATTCTATATGAACTACGATGGCAGTAGTAATGCAGTAGAGATTGTGAGTAATGGTACTGATAGTTCTTCAAATGCACTTGCGGTCACGGGATACAATCCAAACGATAGCACCGTTGGAATTATCGGGTATGAAACAGGGAGGGGTACCATAAAGGTTTCGCACAATGGAACCGGAAGTGATAGTAATGCCTCAGGTCTTTCAATTGATCTAAAAGGAACAGGTACCAGATCTCAAGGTATATATGTTGATTCGACAGCAACGGCAGGAACACTCGGTAACTTATTAAGACTGCGAAATCAAACAATAGACCGGTTTGTAGTAGATAAGGCAGGCTCACTCGCAATCGGAGGATATGGAACCGACACTTCAATTACAAAATATGGAAACACTACAAACGATCAATTCTTTGTCGGGACAAACGGCGCCTTCCGGATTCAACGCTCGGCCACAGACTCAGAAGCATTTAGAACTCAAGTTGCAGGCGACATTCAAGGCAGATGGCTTGGTACTTCTGATGGAAAACTTAAATTTGGAAGTGGGAGTGCACTACAAGATACAGTCTTGCAGAGGATTGGAGTAGGAATATTGCAAGTAGACTCTGGACTTTCTGTAACAACAAATCTGGGGGTTGGTGCAACTACATTTGACGCAACTGGAGACAACATCTTAACGCTCCTAAATGGGACAGCACCAGCGGCATCTGTAATTCACAGTGTACAGCTCTGGGCAGAGAACGTAGCCTCAAGCAGTGAACTGCGCGTTCGAGATGAGGCGGGGAACATTACGACTCTCTCTCCTCACAATTTCTCTCTTATTCCCGGTGGCGCTAGTGAAGATCTGTCATGGAGTTACTATTCAGAAAAAAATAACACTGCTATTAACGTCGATATGCTTGCAGCATTGAGAGCGCTTGAGTCTCTGTCGCAGAAACAGTTTGTATATGAAAAGAACTTAGACACTGGACAAGAAATAGCTCCGACGGCTTCAAACGTCTTAACTATGAACACAAACGTAGACATGAAAACAAAAGAGGCGATATCTGAAGCATTTAACTTGGCTGTTAATAAGGTGGAATTTGAAAAGCATGTAACTTTGGCGGAAAACGTATGGAGTTTCATCTCAGATGTCGCATTCAAAGCAAAGTCTGTATTTGAAAAATCAGCGACATTTTTAGCAGAAGCGATCTTTCAAGGACCAATCACAGTGAACGCCGATACTTCAGGAAGTGTTACGGTTCCTGAAGGCACAAAACGATTTGCAGTCACTTTTGAAAATACGTTTACTAAGCCACCAGTTGTATATATAACTCCAAAGTCTGCAAACAGTAGCTTTGAGATACAAAATATTACTACGATTGGTTTTGAAATTTCACTTTCAAAACCACTTGCAAATGCAACTGATTTCTCATGGCTTGCACTTTTGAGTGCTGACAGTAGTTTTAATCATTTAAAGGTGTTGGAAACCTCAAATGTCGGATCAGTTGTGCCCGAAAATACGACACAGCCATCGCCTTCGCCAATTCCACTTGAAAGTACTCCTTCAGCTGTTCTACAGTGAAATATAAGGGGGTGACTTAAAAATGATGGATAAAAAAATGATGGGTTGGATGCACATGCTTGCATTTGTGCTTGTTATAGTTGGAGCTCTCAATTGGGGCCTCGTTGGACTTTTGAACTTCAATCTTGTTGAAATGATCTTCGGTATGTCGAGTCTTACTCAACTTGTATATGTTCTTGTTGGAGTCTCTGGTTTGTATCTCATACTCACACATCAGAAGGATTGCAGTTGTTGTGAAATGATGATGAAGGGAACGACAGGTAAGAAGAAGTAACCTTAGTTTTTAGTTTGAACTGGCTTGGCTGTTGGACTCGGTGTAGGGGACGTTTGTGAAGTCACAAAATCTCGGATACTTTGCCAATTATCTAAGCCAGTTTTCGGCTCCAAAATATATTGTCTGTCTGAACTATATGTCTCAATTAATGCATTGTCGGTGGAGAGCGCAACTGAATTTATGGTATAGCTTTTAAAATCATTTATTTGAGTTGCCAGGGACTGCATAACATCAAGTGGAATATCTGTTCTTAAGTCTCCGGCAAGAGACTGGATGAACGGAATTGCTTTAGTCACAAATCCAAGTTGTAAGACTTTGTTCTTTACTGCAACCATAATTTCTTTTTGTCTGTTACTTCTGGCAAAATCACTCCCATCTTGCAGAGAATGCCGGGATCTGGCAAATTTCAGTGCCGTTTGTCCATCCATGTGCACTAGTCCCTTGGTGAATACTAAATCTTCATACCTACACATAAAATTGTGCTCGAGTAGATCTCCTGACATTGTTGCTGTGAGGGCTTTAATCTCTTCATCAGACTTTCCGCAGGACTCTGTTTCTTTGTCAGGGAGTGGATAGTATGGGTCTTCAAAACTTTTAGTGACAGTTACGTCAACACCGCCCAAAATATCAATTGATTTTTGGAACCCTTGGAAATCCAAGCTAACAAAATATCGGACTGGCACCCCAAAAATTTCTGTAACAATGTCTTTAGCCAGTGTTCCTCCGCCTGCGGCACCGGTGTATTTTGCCTCCTTATTGGGGTATTTTTTGTCATCAAGTCCAATTACATAGGCTGCATTTATTTTTATGTGTTCTGTTGTAGTTGTACTTGTCGGGATTGGTACCCAAAGGTCACGGGGGATAGAAATAAGATCAACTCGAGTTAATCGTGGATTCACGAGTGCCAAAATCATCGTATCTGATAAAAATCCACCTTGTGAATTGTCTCCTCGCATTCCCAAAAGAAGTATTCCATATGCGGCCAGAGGATCTGGTGTTGGTGATGGGGTGGACGATGATCCTGTCCCTGGATTTGCAGTTACTATGATTTGTGAGATTGTGTGTCGAAAGGTCAAATAGGCTGCTGTTGAGGCAAAACCCACTATAAAAAGGAGCAAAAAACACACTCCAATGATAACTTTTGTGCGCATGTCACTATTATACCCTGTAAACTTGCCAAATATCCAAAGTAGGTATATAATTACAGCAAATAACAAAATTAAAAGATAAAAATATTTATCTTCATAAATGAGTCTAGAAAAATCTAGCACTCCAAATATATAAAGTTATTCACCCAAAACAAGGAGGTGAAAAAATAATGGTAAACAATCAAGAATTATTATACGTAGTAGACGAGTTTGACACTCCACTTGCGCCTATGACTCGAAAAGAAGTTATGGAACAAGGACACTGGAGGCGAACTGCTCATGTGTGGATTATAAACTCCAAAAATGAAGTTCTCTGTCAAAGACGGTCTATGAAAAAAGATATGGCCCCTGGAAAATGGGAAGCTTCTGTTGCCGGACATTTAAGTCCAGAAGACAATTACTTTACGGGCGCAGCTCGAGAAGTAAACGAAGAAACAGGACTTCCAATTAAGGCACAACACTTGGAACTTATTAAGATCTATAAAGATCATGAATTCCGAGAATACCGAGGAATTTTCCTTTGTAAGTGGGATGCTGAAAAGCACGAAATTATTAGTGAAGAAGATGAAGTTTCTGCTGTAAAGTTTGTGAAAATCTCCACACTTAAAAAATATTTAAGTGGAAAAGACAATACAAACTGGGTAAAACCTTCATACGTGAAGGATGTTTTTTCAGTTTTAAATTAAAGAGATCAAAACTCTTTAAACAGAAAGGCGACTCATAGGTCGTTCTTTTTTGTGGCTTACCAGCTGACAGCTTCCTCTTCATGCCTAATTAAATATGTATTTGCTTTTGAAAATGGTCGACTCCCGAAAAAACCTCTGTCGGCTGAAAAAGGGGAAGGATGTGGTGACGCTAAAACTAAATGTTTTTGTTTGTCTATATGTTCACCCTTCTTCTGTGCGTACGCCCCCCACAATATAAATACCAAGTGTTCTTTCTTTTCATTTAAGATTTTTATAACAGCATCAGTAAACACTTCCCATCCTTTATTTTGATGGCTTCCAGGCTTTCCAGCTTCGACGGTGAGTGTTGCATTTAAGAGGAGCACTCCTTGTCGAGCCCATCGTTCCAAATCACCAGAATCTTTTGTTCTTATTCCAATATCTGTTTTAATCTCTTTATAAATGTTTTGAAGTGAAGGAGGTGTTCGAATTCCTTCCGACACAGAGAAACTCAAACCATTTGCTTGGTTTGCACCGTGATACGGGTCCTGTCCTAAAATTACAACTCTCACTTGGTCAAATGGAGTTTCGTTAAAGGCTGTAAAAATTTTGGAAGAAGGTGGGTACACTGTTTTATTTTTGTACTCAGATTTTACAAACTGAGTAAGTTTTTTAAAATACGGTTTATCGAATTCAGTTTGTAAAACTGTTTTCCAGCTGGGCTCAATTTTAACGTCCATTGTGCTTATCTTAAAAACTATTATAATCTTGGTTATCGTAATTGTAACTTGTGAAAGGAACAGGGATGCCAATTAAAAATCCAGAGACAATAATTACGGTTATTCTAGAAAATGGAAATGGAGCGGTTCTCCAGAAGAGAATCAAAGGGCAGTCTGATGTTTGGCTCAAAGGATCAGAAAAGTTCGTAAATGCTCATCATTTTCGAAAGAAAATATTGAAAATGCAAGAATTGTTGCATGATTTCCCAGCTCGGGATGGGGTGATTGCAATACAGGTTGAAAAGGAAAATGGTATTTGGAATACAAATGCTCGTAAGTTTTTTAGAAAATAGCGAAAGGGGCGCACAATTGCGCCCTAATTTTTTGCATTAGAAAGGGATATACTAAATTTTGTATGCACACAGAAAATAAAAAACCATGGTACAAACGACCACGAACTTGGATTGTTATCGTTGTCTTAATTGTTTTGTTCTTTGTCATTCGAAATTTTACGACTGGAACTAGTACTCCTCGAGAAACTGCAACTATTACTCGCGGAACCGTAAAAGAAGAGCTGGTTTTATCTGGAGAATTGAAAGCAACACAGAATGCAAACCTGCAATTCAATTTGTCAGGGAAACTTGCATGGATAGGGGTAAAGGTCGGAGATATCGCGACAAAGGGACAAGCATTAATGCAGCTTGATACCACTGCAATAAATGCCGTATATCAACAATCGAGGTCAACGCTACATGCTTCAGAAGCAAACGTAAACTATGTACATGACACTCTTAAGAACAAAGACAGTACTGAAACCTTTGCTGAAACAAATACCCGAGTTTCAGCAGAAGTAACACACGACAATGCCTATAACGCCATGCTTGCCGCACAAAAGTCCTTGAAAGACGCAATAATTACGGCTCCTTTTTCGGGAATAATTTCGCAGCTGACGAACGAAACGCCGGGGGTTAATATTACTGCAGCCACACCTCAAATTAATTTAGTTAATCCTGCAACGCTTTATTTTTCGGTGAATGCAGATCAAACAGATATTGCGCGTTTACAAGTCGGACAGAAAGCTCAAATTGTGTTAGATGCATTCTCAGGAGAAATGCTTACTGCCACTATTTCTCAAATCTCATTCACTCCTAGCACTTCTGACACGGGAACGGTATATCCGCTTCGCTTAACCTTATCAGTCGACAATAGTTCATATAAATACAAAGTTGGGATGACGGGGGATACAACTTTTGTGCTTTCTCAAAAAGACAATGTGCTTTCACTTCCGACGAAATTTGTGAAGAGTGATAAAGATGGAAAATATGTATTCATCGACGACAAAAACACTAAAAAATATGTTCAGCTCGGGATAGAAGGTGATGAAACGACAGAGATAAAAACAGATTTGCCTGAAGGAACGACAGTTTTTAACTAACTTCATGATTCAAGTAAAAAACGTAAATAAAGTTTACGAAGTAGCCGATGGTCAGTTTTATGCGCTAAAAAATATAAACCTGGAAATAAAAGATAGAGAATACGTTGGAATCCTGGGTACTTCTGGTTCCGGTAAATCCACACTGATGCATATTATTGGACTTTTAGATAAACCATCAACCGGGGAAGTGTTAATAAATAACAGAAATGCAGAGAAACTTTCAGATAACGAACTGTCATCACTTCGAGGACAAACAATTGGATTTGTGTTTCAACAATTCAATTTGATTCAAAAGCTCACCGTACTCGAAAACATTTTACTTCCCACCGTGTATGCAAAACATAAGCTTCCCTTTGAACCAATTGTCTATGGAAAAGAGTTACTGCAACTGCTTGGTATTCCCGAAAAAGCGGATATGTATCCAAATCGTCTTTCAGGAGGACAACAACAACGGGTGGCTATTGCCCGTGCACTCATTATGAAACCAACAGTGGTTTTGGCTGATGAGCCGACCGGAAATCTAGACAGCAAAACAGGTGAAGAAATTTTACAATTACTGGAAAAATTAAATCATGACCTTGGGGTAACAATTTGTATTGTGACACACGACAAAAATGTAGCGAAGCGCACCAATAGACAAATTTTCGTAAAAGATGGAGAAATTGTAAATAAATATTAAATGAAATACATTAGCTTTCAGCTTAAAACTGCACTTAAAAATTTTGGAAGAAACAAAGTACGAACTGTGCTTACGTCCCTCGGAATTCTCATTGGCGTGTTGTCTGTCGTAATTCTGATTGCTCTCGGAGTTGGTTTGAAAAATTATATTGAAGGGCAATTCCAAAGTTTGGGAAGTAATCTATTGTTTATTTTACCGGGACAAGTACTTGGTTCAAATGGTCAATTTCAAGGAGGTAGTGGCGGAAGAGTTTCTGGAACTACATTTGATGAAAGAACAGTTGCAGACTTAAAGCGTGGCCTGACTATTGATTACATCGTCCCAATTTATACAAAAAGCATAACTATTGACGCTAATGGAAATTCAAAAGGAGGGAGCATTTTTGCCTCAACGGAAGATGTTTTTGCAATTTACAACTTGGAGCCACAAGCAGGGATATTGTTTACTTCAGCAGATGTTGGGAAGAGAGCAAAAAGCGTCGTGATTGGGAGTAACCTTGCAAATAGTCTTTTTGGCGACGCCGGTAGTGCTGTTGGAAAAAAGATCGTACTCGATAGTCAGCGCTTTTCAGTTATTGGAGTAACAAAAGAAAAAGGAGGAGGAGGTTTTGGAGGTCCGAGTTTTGACGACGGAGTATATATGCCCTATACAACCTCATTTTCAGGACTGAATCCTGACCGTAAATTTGCAGCAATTTATTTGGGCGTAGGAAATAATGGAGATATAGATGCGGTGAAAGATACTGCTGAAAAAATCATGCTAAAAAAATATAAAAAAGACGACTTTTCAATTGTTAAGCAAACAGAGATCTTAAACGCAATTACCTCAATTTTTTCGATTATCAATTCTGTACTCATTGCGATTGGTTCAATTTCTCTGGTTGTTGGTGGAATTGGAATTATGAATATTATGTATGCCAATGTGACGGAGCGCACAAAAGAGGTTGGAATTAGACGAGCAATAGGGGCTACTAAAAACGATATTTTATTTCAGTTCTTGACTGAAAGTGTATTGCTTTCACTCATTGGAGGAGTAGGAGGGCTACTGTTTGCAATACTTATTGTGGCGGGTGTTTCTCAGTTTTTCCCCCTGGCAATAAACGTGACCTCAGTTGTAGCTGCTCTCGGAATTAGTACCGCGATTGGTGTCTTTTTTGGAGTTTTCCCAGCGAGACGTGCGGCAAATCTTGCACCGATTGAGGCAATTCGATACGAATAATATCCTCTTTTGTGTTACAGTTTCCACTGTGAAGACAAATGCCTTTCAGGACCTCATTTGGAATTTTTACAAGTCTTATAAAAGAGACTTTGCGTGGAGAGAAACGACAAATCCCTACTATATATTTATTTCTGAAGTGTGCTTGCAACAAACTCAAACCTCACGGGTCGTTGAAAAATATGCAGAACTTATACAAAAATTCCCAACTGTCAAAACACTCGCAGACGCTCCTTTCATAGAAGTGCTTCGCGTGTGGAGTGGCTTAGGTTACAATCGACGTGCAAAATATCTGCAAGAGTCAGCAAAAATTATTATCGAAAAATATAATGGTGAGTTTCCAAACAACATTGAACTTCTTGACGAACTTCCTGGCATTGGGGTGAACACCGCTGCTGCTATTGTCGTTTATTCGTTCAATATTCCGACTGTGTTTATAGAAACAAACATTAGACGAGTATTTATTTACCACTTTTTCGAAAATGAAGAAGCTGTTTCAGACACTGAAATTTTGAAACTCGTTGAACAAACTCTCGACACTAAAAATCCAAGAGAGTGGTATTGGGCACTCATGGACTACGGTTCGTATTTGTCAAAAGTAGTAACAAATCCAAATCGTAAAAGTAAAAATTATGCAAAACAATCAAAATTTGAAGGTTCTGTCAGGCAAGTGAGAGGGAGCATTCTAAAAGTATTATTGTCAGAAGGTTCAATTACAAAAATTGAACTTATAAAAAAAGTCTCAGGTAATAAAAATCACTTTGACACAGCGTTAACACAACTACTTTCTGAAAAATTCATCATGAGAAAAGGCAGGAAAATTACATTACAATGAGCTATGAAATCATTTCTTGGACGACGTATAAGTCACTTTTGGGAAATACTGGGACCTGGCTTTACAACTGGTGCTGCAGATGACGATCCTTCAGGAATTGCCACCTATTCACAAGCTGGTGCACAGTTCGGACTGTCACTCTTGTGGCTTGCGGCGTTCTCTCTGCCTCTGATGGCCGTTATTCAAGAAATGTGTGCCAGAATTGGAATCGCGACGGGGAGGGGCCTTGCTTCGAATATAAAACGCCACTTTCCAAAGTCAGTTTTGTATTCATTAACGATACTTCTTTTTCTTGCAAATACGCTAAACATTGGGGCCGATTTAGGCGCTATGGCTCAGTCAACATTACTTTTATTTCCACATCTTCGCTTCGGATATGTAGTCTTAGGTTTTGCCGCTCTGAGTTTGATCTTACAAATTTTCTTGTCGTACGGCGTATATTCAAAATATCTAAAATACTTGGCTTTAGTTCTTCTCGCATATGTATTCTCAGCACTTTGGGTTCAGGGGGTCAATTGGGGAGAAGTCATTTTAAAAGCATTTACACCGCAATTTCTATTTTCTAAACAGGCACTCCTTATGATCTGTGCAATTCTCGGTACAACTATTTCTCCTTATTTATTTTTTTGGCAGACTGCACAGGAAGTAGAAGAGGGAATAGCAAACGGCGAAACGAGCATTAAAAAGAGGCAAGACTCTGCAACTGCCCTGAGTTACCGAAATATGCGCATTGATGTGTGGTTTGGAATGTTATTTAGTAACCTGATTATGTTTTTTATAATTACAGCTACTGCCCTTACAATTTTTGGGAATGCGGGAACTATAACCAGTGCGGCTGATGCTGCTGTAGCACTCAAGCCATTCGTTGGTAATTTGGCATATTTAGTATTCACCTTGGGAATAGTAGGCACGGGGCTTCTCGCCATACCAGTACTTGCCGGTTCTGCAGCATATGCCACGAGTGAAAGCTTAGGATTAAAGGAAGGTTTAAGTAAAAAATGGTTCCAAGCCGTTCCTTTTTACTTAATTCTCACGCTTTCTGTAATTGTTGGAATGTGTATTAACTTTTTCAATATTGATACGATAAAGGCACTTATTTACTCTGCAGTCCTGAATGGATTCGTGGCGCCGTTTATATTAGCCGCAATAGTAATTCTCTCTCAAAACAAAAAAGTCATGGGAAAAGCCGTAAATAACAAGTTCACCACAGTATTTGGGTGGCTTGTTGTTTTAATCATGGTGGTTGTGAGTATCTTCGCAGTATATTCAATAATATAAACATCCTATAACTTGACAAATTGAATGTTTTGAGCTACTATTACACTAGTTAATCAACTTTTCAGGAGGATACTATGCTCACGGCTGGATCTATTTTAAAGAATCGCGAAAAAGCTGCTGCTCGTGAATTTACGCGGACTGGAGGTGTTGAGGCGGAATTGGATGCCTTTCTTAACGAAGAGTTGAAAGGTTTTTATGGCACTCCGCTGCCTATACCTGTATCGTCCATTTTCATCGGAAACGCACTTCTGTGGCCGTTTATTCTTGACAAGATTCGGGAGATTTACTGTTCAACTGAAGGGGGGTTTGTCGTATCTATGTCGGATGACAACACAACAATCACCTTTTCCAAGGCACCCGCGACTGTTCCGGCTGCTGCCACAGAAGTTGATGAATAATTAGGTAGGCCTGAAAAAAAGCCGTCGCAATAACGCGACGGTTTTTCTATGCAAATTTTTTGTTAATATGTACGTGTGCATAAAAAATTTCAACGCTGCCCAAAATGTAAACGTAAGATAGGAATCCTTGCAGGCTCACTTGACGCAATATGCAAGAACTGTGGATACAAAGACCCCTGTTGTGAATAGACAACATTTGCTAGACTGAACACATGAAGAAAAATATCGTTTTTGTGTGCACTGTTTTATTCTTATTTGGTGTTTCAACTCCGACGCATGCTTCAGCCCTTATTACTGTCACAAAGGAGGGCAAGGTTCGTACTAATGTCCTTGGTGATTCCACTTCAGTTCAGGCTACCGCAATGAAAGTAACTTCAGCTATAAATAATGCAAAAGATTTGGCCGATGCAACTCTCTCAATTGTGAAGCAGGGAGAAAAATCACTTTTGTCGATTCAGTCTGCACAAGGAACGAAACAAGAGGATATCACGAAGCTGAACCAAGATATTGTGGAAATCGAACAAAATCAAGTTCCCAAATCTATAAAAATAGGAAAGGTGGATGACTCCTTTGGTATTTCACAGTCAGGCATTACTGCACTGACGAGTTTTCCAATTCACATTGATGCTTCAAATAAAATTATCTCTGTTGCGACTGATTCAGGGGAGCGCATAGTAAGTGTTATGCCAGACGATGCAGTTGAGACCCTCGTTCGGGCAAACATTATAAATACGATTTCTCAAGATGGACAAATGGTTCTTGGGGAAAGCGATACGGGAGAATTAACCTATTCAATTCCTGCAGAGCGTGAGGTGAATTTGTTTAACGTGCACACGATTACAGTTCCTGTAAATACTACCGTATCTGCAACAAGTGGAAAGGTATTAAAAATAGATCAGCCACAATGGCTTAAGTTTTTTGGATTTTTATTTAGCTAATACTCATGAAAATTACCATTTACTCCACAACTACCTGTCCATACTGCAAGATGTTGAAGAATTATTTAACACAAAAGGGGGTTCCGTTTCAAGAAAAACTTACTGATCTTGATCAAAACGTACAAACTGAAATGATGACGCTTTCAAGTGGATTCTTAGGAGTTCCCTTTACCGTCATTCAGAAACCGGATGGAACTACAGAGAAAGTTATTGGCTTTGATAAGGTGAAAATTGATAGTATAGTGGGAATATCATGATATTTATTAATTTTAAAACATACGAAGAAGCAACGGGAGAGCGAGGAGTAGCTCTCATGAATGCGATTGGGGACGTGTCGGCTACGACTGAAATAGAACTTATACCGGTAGTTCAACCATTGGACCTCGCTTTGTATACGGGACACACATTATTAAAGTTGTGGGTACAACACATTGACCCGATATCTTTTGGAGCTCACACGGGTTCTGTTCTTCCAGAAGAGGTAGCCCGACTCCAAGGTAAAGGATCATTTTTAAATCATTCTGAACATCAAATTTCACAAAGTGAAATAGAATCATCGGTGAAACGCGCTCGGGAGGTTGGACTAAAGACACTCGTTTTTGCAAAAGACATATTGATGCTTCAAAAAATCTTAAAGATTCGCCCTGATTATGTTTCATATGAGCCACCTGAATTGGTTGGGAGTACAACTGTATCTGTCTCTCAAGCAAAACCAGAAGTAATTTATGAGGCTGCTGAGATGAGTAAACTAACTGGTATTCCCTTAATTGTGGGTGCCGGGATCCACTCAACTGAAGATGTGAAAGTAGCCCTTGAACAAGGTGCAATTGGTGTAGCCGTTGCGACTGATATTGTTAAGTCTAATGATCCAAAAGCTTCACTTCTGAAATTGCTTGAAGGATTCAAATAAATGCATATCATCATTGGCTCAGACCATCGTGGGTTTAAACTTAAGGAATATCTCAAAAAACATCTAATTGATCAAAAACTCGAGGTGACTGATGTTGGGGCAGATGCATACAATCAAAACGATGACTACACACTTTACGCTGAGAAAGTTGCAGTATTAGTAGCTCATGAAAAGAACTCAAAAGGAATTCTACTTTGTGGTTCCGGGGTAGGGGTTGATATTGTCGCAAACAAGTTTAATGGAATTCGTGCCTCAATTGGTTTTACCAAGGATCAAATAGTGGCTGGACGTATGCACGACAACATGAATGTCTTAATTATCGCCGCCGACTTTATGAATAAACCACAGTCCCTTGAGATACTAAATGCCTTTTTGGAAACTGAGTATGACCAGAAAGAGAGACACCAACGCAGGATTGATGAGATTGCACGAATAGAGGAAAATAATTAATCAAACATGAACACAATACATTCGATTGAACAACTGAACTGTTCAGGTGTTCGTGTTATTGTTCGCGCAGACTTGGATGTGAAGATAGACCCAAATGGATTGGTCTCTGATGATGCACGTCTAAAAGAGCTTTTGCCTACACTTAATACACTGTATGCAAAAGGCGCAACAAAAATAATTCTCATGGGACACATGGGGAGGCCAGAAGGTGCACCGGATATGCAGTTTTCTCTAAAACCTGTTGCTGAGTATTTTAAAGCTCATTATATTCAGGATGTGTCGTTTTTAGAGCACAAACCAAGAGAAATCTTTTATGAAATTTATGATGCATATTCTCAAATGAAGGAGCGTTTAGTTGTAATGGAAAACTTACGGTTTTACAAAGAAGAAGAAGCAAACGATAGTGCTTTTTCAGAAGAGCTCTCATACTTTGGAGAAGCCTATGTAAACGACGCGTTTGCCTCTTCCCACCGAGAACATGCCTCAGTTGTTGGTATTCCAAAACTCATTAAAGCAAAAGGAGAAAATACAATTGCAGCCGGAGTCCACCTTCAACAAGAAATTGTAAATCTCTCAAAGCTCCGTGAATCCACACAGCACCCAATAGTTTATTTGGTAAGCGGTGCAAAAGAAGACAAACTTACATTTTTAAATAACTTCAAAGAAATGGCAGATCAAGTTCTGATTGCAGGCAGACTTCCAGAGTTTATGCCAGAAGACCAAGGTGACTCAAAGCTGGTTGTCGCACGTTTAAACCCAGACAAAGAAGATATTACAATTCACTCGATAGAACAATTCGAGCAAATTATTGCAAATGCAAAAACAATTTTTGTGAGTGGTCCTGTGGGAAAGTTTGAGGAGCCCGGGCACAGACTGGGGACACAGCGAGTGTTTGAAGCGATTTCAAAAAGTGATGCCTGGAAAGTTGCAGGTGGAGGTGACACAACAGCTGCAATTCATTTGTTAAAACTGGAAGGCGCTTTTGATTGGATCTCAAGTGGTGGAGGAGCTAGTTTAGAATTTGTGGCAAAAGGCACTTTACCTGGAATAGATGTGCTGTGCTAATATGAATATATGGTAAAGGTAGGTATAAATGGCTTTGGAAGAATTGGAAGACTTGCATTTCGTATTGCACTTTTGAAGCACAAAGATGATGTAACTATTGCTGCCATTAATACTTCAGGGTCCATGGAAGTATCGGGTTGGGCACACCTTGTTAATCACGACACGACATATCGCACATTTGAATACCAAATTATTCCTGAAGAAATAAAAGCGGCAAAAGATGCCACGGATGATGATCCTTTGATTGGGTATTTAAAAGTAGCCAATACTGACATTAAAATTCCAGTTCTTGCACAACGTGACCCTGCAAAGCTTCCGTGGGGAAAATATGGAGCTGATGTAATTATTGAGTCTACAGGGAAATTCATAACTGCAGAGGACGCAGCTAAACACGCCACCGGTGGTGCGAAACGCGTGGTTATTTCAGCACCAGGAAAGGGATCTAATGTAAACACGTATGTCATTGGAGTAAATGAATATCAGGGAACAAATACTGTTCTCTCTAATGCTTCTTGTACGACAAATTGTATTGCGCCAGTTGCTGCAATCCTCCACTCAAAGTTTGGAATTGAAAAGGCACTCATGACAACAATTCATGCGTACACCGATGATCAAGTATTGCAAGACAGCTCACATAGAGATTTAAGGAGAGCTCGAGCTGCCGCACAAAACATTATTCCAACTTCAACAGGCGCTGCCATTGCGACAACTGAAACAATACCTGAGCTTAAGGGGCTTTTTGATGGGCAATCTATCCGAGTGCCAATTATCACAGGGTCGCTAACCGATTTCACAATTTTATTGAAGCAAAATGTGACAATTGACCAAGTAAATCAGGCGTTTGTAGATGCTATGAATAACCCACTCTACAAAGGAATCTTGGCCGCGACAACAGACCCACTAGTTTCAAGTGATATTATCGGTAGAAGTGAATCTTCTATTGTGGACCTTTCTTTAACCCAAGTTGTTGGTGGAAACTTAATTAAAGTTTTTGCGTGGTATGACAACGAGTGGGGTTACACAAACAGACTCGTTGAACAAGTGGTCCGAGTGGGAAGAACTTTAGACTCAAATGCTGCACCAACTGACCCAATAACTGCAACGTTTCAGGCTTCATAATTGGAGTTTGCTACACTAAACATATGGAAATAATTCCTTCTATTTTGTCCTCTGATTCAGATGAAGCGCATGCTTTGCTTACTCAGTGTGAAGGGGTAACTAAGAGGGCTCACATTGACATTATTGATTCTCGTTTCGCAGACAACAAAACAGTAACTCCTGAAAGTTTTGCAGACGAAATTTACCGAGTAAACCTTGACTTTCATTTGATGGTTGAAGAGCCAGTAAACTGGATTCAGCGATGCATTCGTGCGAACGCTGACCGCATTATTGGTCAGGTTGAACTTATGGAAGATCAGCGAGAATTTTGTGAAGCAGTACTTGCCGAAGATGTGCTTTGTGGCCTGGCGCTCGACCTTCCAACGGGAGTGGAAGCCTTGGACGAATCTATTTTAGAGAAACTTGATGTCATCGTTATCATGAGTGTAAATGCAGGTTTTGGAGGACAAGTCTTTGATCCAAAGTCATTAGAAAAAATTTCAGACCTGTATGCTATTCGAGAAGAAAAAGGGTATCACTATAAAATTTGTGATGATGGAGGAGTGGCACTTGAAAATGAAGCAGTTTTACAGAAACATGGTGTTGATGAAATTTCAGTTGGACGACGAATTTACGCTGAAGAAGGTTTAGCGCACAATATTGAAACTTGGAACCGAGTAATTTCAAGGTACAATAAAGAATGAGTAACGATCCTGAGACAGCATTTTTTAGTCCACGCCCACTTTTTCGAAACGTGGCTTTTTTTGGAGATGCTGATGTTAAGCCTGAGAGTGACACATATAAGGATGCGTTCGAAGTTGCAAAAATTGTCGCTTCTCATGGCATGACTATTGTAAACGGCGGTGGTCCTGGAGTGATGGATGCCTCAACCAAAGGCGCTGAAGCTGCTAATGGTGAAACCCTCTCTGTTACCTTTTATCCTAAAGACGCAACAGGTTTTGAAGGTCGATATGTGGGTAACATTACGGACGTTGAAATTAAAACTCACAATTATATTGAGCGTATGTTTAAGCTCATGGAACACGCTGATATTTTTATTATGTTTAAAGGGGGAACAGGAACAATTAGCGAGCTTGGTACTGCATGGGTTTTAGCAAAACTGTATTACGGCTATCACAAACCATTTATTCTTTTTGGGGATTTCTGGATTCCTATTATCGACGCACTCAAACGTGGGATGCTTCTAGACAAAAGGGAAATGTCCGTTTTTGAAATTGTAACTCGCCGCGAAGACGTATTTCCCACAATCAAAAAACTAGAGAAAAAATTACGACTTACTGCCAAAGAACTGGCAAACAAATAGCATTGTCATGAACAACCTGCCCTTAGTAGAGCTTTCTAAAAAAGCCACTGAAATTCGTATTGATATTTTAAAAATGTTGAATGCTGCAGGCTCTGGTCATTCAGCAGGGAGCCTTGGAATGGCTGACATTTTTACTGCACTCTACTTTCATATACTTCACCATGAAGCAGAAGATCCTTTGTGGGAGGGTCGTGACCGATTATTCTTAAGCAACGGTCACATTGTTCCCGTTCGGTATGCCACAATGGCACACGCTGGATACTTTCCAATAACACACCTAAAGACTCTCCGGAAGTTTGGATCTGAATTACAAGGACACCCAGAACGAATGAGAATACCTGCGCTTGAAAGTACGTCAGGACCTCTTGGAAGTGGATTGGGCCAGGCTGCCGGATATGCATATGCAGCGCGCATGGACAATAAACGATTTAGAACTTACTGCATAACAAGCGATGGAGAGCATGATGAAGGGAACCATTGGGAAGCTGTCATGTTTGCTGCTAAATATAAACTGGCGAACCTGACTGTATTTGTAGATCGCAATAATATTCAAATCGATGGATTTACTCACAATGTAATGCCCATGGAGTCTTTGTCGGAAAAATACAAATCATTTAATTGGAATGTAGTGAATATTGATGGGCACAATTTTCCTGCAATTCTCTCTTCAGTTGAACAGGCTAGAAGTGAATATCAAAAGCCGACGGTGATTATAGCCAAAACAATTCCCGGGAAAGGCGTGTATTTTATGGAAAACAAATTTGAGTGGCATGGCAAAGTGCCTGATGATGCACAAACTAAAGAGGCTGTTAAGATTCTTACCAAACAACTTAAAGAATATGAATAATTATGTTAAATAAAACTTTAAAACTTTCAGAACAAATTTTTAACAAAAAGATTTCTTCTATTCCGATCCGAGATGGGTTTGGAGAAGGACTGCTTTCTGCAGGGGAGCAAAATGATCAAGTGATTGTCTTAACAGCAGATCTAAAAGATTCAACTCGTGCAACTGCATTCTCTGAAAAATACCCAGAACGTTTTATTGAATGCGGGGTAGCGGAACAGGGAATGGTAACGGTTGCGAGCGGCATGGCTAATTATGGAAAAATTCCATTTATTTGTTCATTCTCAGCTTTTAATCCAGGTCGTACCTGGGAGCAAATTAGGACGACTATTTGTATAAATAATGTGCCTGTTAAAATTGGTGGACTTTTTGTAGGGGTTTCAGTTGGCCCTGATGGGGTAACACATCAAATGCTCGAAGACATTGCCCTTATGCGATCGCTCCCCAATATGATAGTCCTAACTCCATCAGACTCAATTGAAGCAAAAAAAGCGGTAGTTCTCGCAGCTAGTACAGGCACCCCAGTATATTTGAGAATTCCACGTGCGGAATCTCCGGTATATACAACAGTCGACACCCCATTTGAAATTGGAAAAGCATATACATTGTGGGAAGAAAAAAACCCTGAGGTGGTGATTATTTCACACGGAGTCATGGTCTACAAATCTCTCCTTGCGGCAAAGAAGCTTTCAGCCGCTGGCTTTAGTTGCATTGTCATGAGTTGTCCCACTATTAAACCCCTTGATGAACAATCAATTATTCATGCTGCAAAAATCGCAGGAAGTGTAGTTGTATCAGAAGAACATCAAGCCATTGGTGGCTTGGGGAGTGCAGTCTCAGAATTGTTGTCAAAAAATCTTCCAGTACCCATTGAAATTGTCGCGGTAGAAGATCGATTTGGTCAAAGCGGAAAGCCGGAAGAACTGTGGGAAGAGTATGGACTTACTACTGAAAACATTATCGCTGCAGCTAAAAAAGTGGTGAATAGGAAACGAGCTTGAACTGTTTTTCACAAAAAAATCAAGCAATTAAATATAAATTTGGGTCAAAGAGAGTATCTTTAACTTCAGTTTGTAAATTTGAGGGTTGTGAGAATGTGATCCATTTCAACTATTAAATTAGTGTCATAATTTTTCGGAAATTTGTATGTTATTTGAGGCAAACTCACGAATTCACCTGAACTGTTTTTCATATAGATGCTCCAATTGTTAATCAGAATATCATCAATAATAAATGGCTTTAAACTCCTCCTGAATACAGAAGTGTCTGATTTAAATTCAACAAATTCACCTGGGCAGTCGTGATTGATTTTGAGACCTTTCCCAAATTGGGCATTATCAGAGAAAATACAGAATGCTGGTTCAATTGTTTGTGGCCAGGTAATTGAGATAGCATAATCACTATTGTTCATAGATAGTTCTATCTTTTTCATGTTGTTGCTATCAGCGTATATCGTATCTATTTGCCAATCGTGTGGATACTGAATTTCATATCCTGGGTTTGTATGTTTAAATGTTTTCCAGTCTGAAACAGATGGAGGTACAGAAGTCGTTATTGGTTGCCACGGTTTTGGGTTTGAGCTTTTTTTAAAATACGTTGTATTAACAAAGTAAAATAATACAGCGACAACACTGATTGTGAGTAAAACAACTATTGGAGTAAACCCTTTAGACTTCATATCTAACAACAGTTTTGCAATTCTGAAAATACAAAACAAGTGGCATTATGTTACTCTGAAGATATGAACCAAGAGTACCGAGTAGTAGAGCGTTTTTTGAGAAATGGGCATGGACTATTGTTCGCGTATGATCATGGATTTGAATATGGTCCCGGACATTTTGACGAGAGGAGTGTGGAACCTACATTTGCTCTTGAACTTGCAGAATCAGGAGGATTTACCGGCTTTATTTGCCAAAAAGGAATAGCAGCTAGATATTACGATCCGTTTGTGCACCGTATTCCACTTATTGTGAAACTCAACGGAAGAACTTCATTCCGCCCTGACCGAGAACCGAAGTCTATTCAAAATTGTTCCGTAGATGAGGCTATTTCATTTGGCGCGGTCGGAGTTGGGTATGTTATTCATGTTGGTTCGCTTTATGAAGCAGAAATGATTGCAGAATTTGGCAGAATTGAACGAGAAGCACATGAGAAAGGATTGGCGGTTTTTGTATGGATGTATATTACGGGGGATGATATCTTGCAGCCCGAAAGTTCAGATGTTGTTGCTTATGCTGCTCGTGTTGGAATGGAACTAAATGCAGACGGAATAATCGTGAAATATACCGGGGATGAGGGAAGCTTTAGATGGGTCGTAAAAAATGCAGGACGTGCCAAGGTGTTTGTAGTTGGAGGGCCACGAATGGACACACCGTACCAATTGTCTGATACCGCTAAAGTAATCGTAAGAACTGGGGCGGCTGGTTTTGCAATTGGAAGAAATGTATGGCAAGCAAAAGATCCGATTTCAGTTGTCCATCAGATTTCGAAAGAACTATTTGAAGAACTTCACAATTGACAATTGTGCTGTTTGCGAATATAAAGACACAGTATTCTTTAATGTATAAAACAAAGAAACTAGTTGCATTTGTAATAACAGTACTTCTTCTTGGAGCCGTATCTCTCACCTCTCTGAACAAAATCCCTCTCGCATCTGCTCAATCTGGTGTTATAACCTTTGATGATGCAAGCGGGCAAAATACAAATTTAAATGGTCAATACCCAGCAGGACTTGCTGATTGGGGATCGGGAAAATGGTTCCTTTCAGGACCTTGGGGTGCGTTTACCACCAAAAGCATTTCATTTGATTCAAGCTCTTCAGTCTCAGAGGTGGTAACTTTTTTAAATCCACAAACCATAACAAGCGTTGATGTTTTCAACGGGGGAACAACAGCTTCTACAGTTACCTTAGCCTGTGGAACAAATACAACGAAATCTCAGGTTTTAGCAGCAAACCAAAACGCTACAATTATGACCGCATGGACCTCGGCTTGTAGTACTCTCACCCTGGGATCGTCAAGTGGTTGGTGGGTCAATTTTGATAATCTTTCTTACTCAGATGTGGCAACAACCGCAACTCCGACCCCGACCGTAACACCAACTCCAACCGCAACTCCGACCCCGACCGTAACACCTACTCCAACTGTAACACCAACTCCTACAGTTACACCGACTCCAACGCCAACAACTGGCATTCTTTTCATGACACATAACATTGTGACCGATCAGAGTGGACATATACTTCCTTGGTATTCACAAAACTTGGGAACTTCATACGATCATATAATTTCTCTTGTGTGGAATTTTTGGAAGAACATGCCAAACGAAGGAAATGGAATCCCACAGTATTTGCAGTACCGAATGTACAACAATGCTTCTGCAATCGGGGGAGATCAGTTGGCGATGGCGCTTTCGTCGTGGCGTCTGTTATATCAGTATTCCGGAGATCAATCTGTTGTAGACAATATGAAGTATATTGCAGATTTTTACCTTGATCATGGACTTTCAAGCCCCTCGTCACAGTGGCCAAATGTACCTTTCCCTGCAAATGCGGATGGACAAAATACAGTAACCCCAACTTTTTTTGATAGAGATTTAATTGGAGGTGTTGGAATCACACAACCCGACAAAGCAGGTTCTTTTGCTCTTGAACTTACCGAACTATATAAAATGACTGGTACACAAAAGTATCTTACTGCTGCGGTGAATATTGCAAATACACTTTCAAGTAAAGTGGTTGTAGGGGACGCTAATAATTCTCCGCTTCCTTTCAGAGTAAACGTAAATACAGGTGCAATTACAGACGCATATACGACAAATTGGACGGGAACACTGCAGCTTTTTGATAATTTAATTGCATTGAATCAAGGGAACACCTCAAGCTATCAGTCTGCGAGGAATACAATTGCAACTTGGCTTAAAGTATATCCAATCGCAAACAATAACTGGGGTCCGTTCTTTGAAGATATTGGTTATACCTCAAATACTGAAATAAACGCTGACACTATGGCAATGTATATTCTCGAGCACCCAAGCTTCGACGCCAATTGGCAAACAATGTCAAGAAATATTTTGAACTTTACGGAGACTCAATTTGGTGATGCGAATTGGAATGGAATCCCTTGGTTGTCACAGTATGGAGTTTTGCCAATTGATGAACAAACCGCATATGCAGTGGCCGGAAATAGTCATACCTCACGGCATGGTTCGGTAGAACTTTTGTATGCAATGAAAACAGGCGATGCTTCGAAAAAAGCGGGTGCCATTAGAGAACTTAATTGGGCAACCTATATGGTTGATGTGACTGGAGCAAATCAATATCCGACAAATACGGTTTGGTTGACAGACGGTTATGGAGATTATGTTCGGCATTATTTGCGTTCAATGGGAGCAGCACCAGAGCTTTCTCCAACTGGTCAAAATCATTTACTTCGATCAATTTCTGTCATAAAAACTATTAGCTATGCCACAAATATTATCGATTATACGACCTTTGACCCTTCAAGCACTGAAACAATAAAGCTTGCATTTACTCCAGTGTCTGTAACAGCAAATGGAGTTATACTTTCGCAAAGACAAGATTTAAACAATGAAGGTTGGACCTATGACTCAGTTAATAACGTCTTAATAGTTCGACATGACTCGGCTCAACATATTATTGTAAGTAGCACTGCTCCATCTCCAACCCCGACCCCGACGCCAACGCCAACAACAACACCAACAGGGACTCCTGTTGCAGGTATACATTTGGCTGTTATGAGTGATAGCTCATCTGATGAATATAGAGCAAACGACAATAGAGCCTATGGTCTATATGCTCCAACGACATTAGCATGGACAGAACTTCTAGCAGAGAAACGTAGTCTTGATCTTGGAGTGTGGGGAACTCGGTCTGAACCTCGGAGAAGCGGATATGAATACAACTGGGCACGAACTGGTGCGGAAGCAGCAGATGTTGTGAATTCTCAAGATGTTGGTATTGCAAGTCAAGTACAAAGCGGTCTTGTTAACGTTGTATATTTCCAAATTGGGAATAACGACTTTGCATATTATCGCCAGGGTGCTGATATATACAACGGAGTGATAGCCGGTTCTGCTCTTACAAATAAATTAAACACTTTTGTGTCGAATGTAACACAAGCTCTTGACACAGTACTTGCTTCAAATTCTTCTGTTCGAGTCGTTTTTGGAAATGTTGCTGATCCGGGACAGTCTCCTTATTGGCAATCTCAGTTCCCAGATAGTGTAAAACGACAAAAACTAACTGATGCAATTAATACTGTGGATCAACAATTGGAAGTTATAGTTGCAGCACGCCCTCGAGTAACATTGTTTAATCAACAAATATTTGCACAATCAATTATCAGCAGAGTAGATAACTCTGGAAATCTAGTGGTTGGCGGTCAAAATATTTCAATTGTCGTGAATGGAGATGAACCCCATCACGTGACGATCGGTGATAACATTCATGCTGGAACAGTTGCTGAAGGACTTTTTGCAAATGCAGTAATAGAAAAAATCAATACTGCAATTGGAAGTGCAATCCCGTTGTTCACAGATGCTGAAATTCTTGTAAATGCAGGTATTGTTCCTGCAACGTCAACTCCGACACCATCACCAACAGCTACTCCAAGCCCTACACCTACAGCGTCACCAACTCCTACTCCAAGTCCAACACCTACAGCGTCACCAACTCCTACTCCAAGTCCGACTGTCAATCCAACACAGACACCTACTGCGAGTCCAACACCTACAGTGACACCATCTCCAACTCCGACTCCGACAAGCACCCCAATAACTTCAACTATTACATTTAACGATCTTTCAAATCCAAATAGAGCACTAAATGGACAATACCCAACAAATGTAATCAACTGGGGAACAAATCAATGGTTCCTTTCAGGACCTTGGGGAACCTTTAATACAAACAGTGTTTCATTTAACACTGCTGTAACATCAAAGACATTCGCATTTGTAACACCTAAAGTTTTGACGAGTGTAGACGTTTACAATGGAGGAACGGGTTCTTCAACAATAACTCTTTCGTGCACAGGAAATACAACGAAGACACAAACAGTTTCTGCATCTCAGATGGTAACTATTTCAACTGGTTGGGGAACAGCGTGTACGACAGTGACTGTTGGATCTTCAAACAATTGGTGGTCAAATTTTGACAACTTCAAATATCGCTAATTTTTTTCCTAGAACGGCCCTGCACGTTTTCTCCCATTCGTGTTACATTTAACTGTGGAAGAGTTATATAAAATTGCACAACAACTTGTCGAAGGTAAGCGTGGGATTTTGGCAGCAGATGAAAGTGAAGGAACGATCAAAAAACGTTTCGATGGAATTTCATTAGAATCAACAGACGAAACCCGCAGACAATATCGTGAACTTCTTTTTACAACCCCAGGCATCGAAGAATTTATAAGTGGAGTTATTTTATTTGATGAAACGATTCAGCAGAGATCTCACTCGGGGATTCCATTTCCAGAAATCCTTTCACAGCGAGGGATACTTCCGGGTATTAAAGTAGATAGAGGAACTGTAGAGCTCACAAATTTTCCTAATGAGAAAACAACAGAAGGACTTGACGGCCTTGCTCAGCGATTATCTGAATACAAAACTCTTGGTGCAAAGTTTGCGAAATGGAGAGCGGTCATCACAATTGGCGATGGATTTCCAACGTTAGCGGCAATAGATGGAAATGCATATTTGCTTGCGCGTTATGCTGCTATTTGCCAACAAACGGGAATTGTGCCAATTGTTGAACCCGAAGTCCTAATGGATGGAAATCACACAATCGAAAAATGTCGGGAAGTAACATATACAACTCTAAAGAGTGTGTTTAATCAGTTGAGCGTGCAAAAGGTAGACTTTAAAGGAATGCTTTTAAAACCAAACATGATAGTTGCGGGAAGTGAATCTGAAAAAGCGAGTCCATCACAAGTTGCAGAGATAACAACAAAGGTATTTGCAGAGGTACTACCTGATGAACTTCCCGGAGTTGTGTTCTTGTCTGGTGGCCAAAGCCCCGAAGATTCTACATTAAATATGAATGAAGTAAATAAATATGCCCAAATGAAATGGCGTGTTACTTTTTCTTTCGGACGTGCGCTGCAAGACCCTGTTCTTAAAGCATGGAGTGGTAAGAATGAAAATGTTGAAGAGGCACAGAAAGCATTTCTAAAACGTGCTCGTTTAAATAGTCTCGCAAGTGTTGGACAATACAATCTTGAGCAAGAAAAATCATGAACGCAACTGTCGACCTGATCACCATTGGTGACGTAAGTTTGGACTGCTTTATTACTCCGAGTGAGTCTGAAACTCTTTGTAGTTTAAACGAAAAAGAGTGTATGGTTTGTTTTAAATATGGTGACAAAATTCCAGTAAATTCGCTTGATTTTTCTGTTGGAGGAAATGCCGCAAACAATGCAGTAGGAGCAAAAAGATTAGGATTACAAGTCGCAATGGTGTCCACTCTCGGGGACGACATTGTTGCTGATCAGATAAAAGAGTCACTCCAAAAAGAATCATTAATTATGTCCTATATCCACACCGCGACTGGTTTGAGTTCAAATTACTCAACAATTATAAATTATGCAGAAGAAAGAACAATCTTTAGTTTTCATGCACCAAAGCCATATGTGTTTCCGGTGAATTTACCTCAGGCGAAATGGTTATATCTCACGTCGTTGGGAGATGGTTGGGAAGAAGTATTCAAAAAAACTATCGAATGGCTTCATAAACACCCAGATGTAAAGCTGGCTTTTAATCCGGGGAGCAAACAACTGCGTGCTCCACTTATTGAAATGAAGCCAATTCTTCAAAGAACTGATCTTCTATACGTAAATCGTGAAGAGGCAGAACATTTGAGCATGACCCGTGAATCAAAAGGCCACGAGCGAGAATTACTGAGTGCAGTGCACGCAACAGGTCCAGGAATGGTTGTAGTAACCGATGGACCGAGTGGCGCATATGTGTTTAATGGACAATCATTTTTATATGCTCCAATTTATCCTCAAAAACCAATTTCAAGAACTGGTGCAGGGGATGCATTCGGATCAGGGTGCCTTAGTGCACTTATAAAAGGGAAAACACTCGAAGAAGCGCTTATGTGGGGGAGTTTGAACTCAGCATCTGTTATTGGTCACATCGGTGCACAAAATGGGTTACTTCACCTTGACGAAATACAGTCGTGGCTTCAACGAGCTTCAAACGAAGGCATTGAAGTGAAGAGTCTTTGATCTGTGGTTTAACTTTCATGTTAAATCTTATATGATGAATTATGAAGATTTTTGTATCACGAAAATTCCCCGGGACTGCACTTGATCGGCTTCAAAACTCAGGCCACGAAGTAGTGATTTCCGAATTTGATCGCCCACTTTCTGCAGAAGAACTTTTGGACAAAGCAAAAGGAGTTGACGCGTTGCTCTCATTTTTAACAGATAAAATTGATGGCGAAGTTTTAGATGCAATTGGTCCGCAACTTAAAGTGGTGAGTAATTATGCAGTTGGATTTGATAACATCAACATTCCTGATGCTTCATCTCGAGGGATTGTCGTTTCAAACACTCCATGTGATGAAGTGAATGAAGCTGTTGCTGAACACACTTGGGCACTAATTCTAACCCTTGCTCGTCGAGTGACAGAAGCTGATGAGTCAACTAAACGGGGGGCATACCACGGATGGGAACCAGGCATATTTTTAGGTGCCAGTTTAAAAGGTAAAACACTCGGAGTAATAGGTCTTGGGAGAATTGGTGAAATGGTGGCACGACGTGCAAAGGGCTTTGAGATAACAGTTCTATATAACAAACGCACACCTGACGCGAAGGCGGAAGAAGAGTTAGGAGTTAAGTTCGCTGACCTTGACACACTGCTTTCCCAAAGCGATTTTGTAAGTTTACACGCACCACTCACAGATGAAACGAGACATCTTATGAATGCAGATAGATTTTCAAAGATGAAACAAGGGAGTTATTTTGTAAATACTGCGCGCGGACCTATGGTTGATGAATATGCACTTGTCGAAGCACTTAAGAATGGGAAACTAAGAGGAGCTGGTCTTGACGTTTTTGATGCTGAGCCCGACGTAAATCCTGAGCTTATTGGAATGGAGAATGTAATATTGACTCCACACATTGCATCCGCAACATTTGAGGCGCGCGAGAAAATGGGAAATCTCGCCGTTGATGCAATACTTTCAACACTTACTAACAATAAACCTGAGACAATCGTAAATGCTGATGTGTGGGATCATCATCGTGAATGATCTTCGCGTATAATAAGATATGTTCAGGAGAAGACGAAATCAAAATGCTGATTCTTCTGATTTTGGTGATTCAAAAATAAAACTTCATAAACAAGATTTTGGGAAAAAGGAGAAAAAAGGTTGGGGAAAACGCGAACGATTATTTGTGTTTTCAATACTCATTTTTACATCCATTGGAGCTTTTGTTTTAGCATTCATCTCAAGACAGGGAAAACTCCCCGGTCTCCCTCGAATTACATCTGAAACAGTTGGTTTATCAGATACTGTTATTTTGACGAAAACTCAAATTCCGGTTAATATTCAAAAAAGAGACGACGAAACACTTAAAAAGTTTTCAGACACCGTTTCTTCTTTGTCTGGAATTTATGCCTTCACGGTTGTAGATCTTCAATCAGGGGACATTTATGGATTAAATGAATTTGAGACGATGCAAGCAGCTTCTCTAATTAAACTGCCAGTCATGGCATTTCTTTTAAAAACAGCGGATGAGGGAAAAATTAATCTAGATTCTTCATATATACTCAAAAACTCAGATAAAACTGCGGGATCTGGCAGTTTAGCGGGAAGCCCTGAAGGAACAATAGTCACATACAGGCGTCTTTTGCAATATATGGGGCACGAGTCAGATAACACTGCTTTTAAGATTATCGAGAATTACTTCGGTGATGACTCAATAAATGAATTTATTCAGAGTATTGGAATGAAAAAAACTGATATTACGACTAACATGACCAGTCCATCTGACATAGCATTGTTACTCCAAAAAATTTACGAGGGAAGACTGCTTACTACAAAATCTAAAGACTTTTTATTTGAAGTGCTTACAAAAACTATTTACGAAGATTATTTGCCTAAAGGGGTTCCAAGTGACATCCGTGTTTCTCATAAATTTGGAGCAGAAGTGCATGTACTAAATGATGCTGGAATTGTATTTGCGAAAAATCCATATGTTGTTGTTTTTATGACCGGTGGAATTGTAGAAAAAGAAACTCAGCAAATATTACCTACGCTTTCCAGAATTATCTATGAAGGGCAAACTCAGTGAACTGCAGCGACTTGACTTTGAATATTTAAAACGCAATTAGTATTAGGTTCAGTACCCTTAACAAACCACTCGCTTTTTCCGTTACACATTTTTGTAAAAACCAGGTCTCCGGGGACAGGCCAGGGAACTGAAGGGATATCTTTCAAAAGCGCAATCATTACGTCTTGCCAAATTGGACTTGCTCCCGTTATCCCAGAGGCTACGCGACTCATAGATGAACCATCGTTATTTCCAACCCAAACCGCAACCAAGTAGTCTTGATTAAATCCAATTGTTAGGTTGTCTCTTAAATTATTGCTGGTACCAGTTTTTACTGCAACTTCAGGGTGTAGTGGTATGGTAAGCGCTGAATGTAACCCAAATTCAGGAGCTCGAGCATTGTTGTCAGACAAAATGTTTATCATTTGGAATGCGACTTCAGGAGAAAGTACTTGCGCGCTTGTACATACGCCACCAATGCAATTTGGTAAAACATCAGAATGCATATCATGAATTGTAAGAAAGGCTGTAAATGGGATTCTTTTTCCATAGTTGGCAATTGTTGAATATACATGTGCTAAATCCATAAGTGTTACCTCACCACCGCCAAGGGTGAGAGATAGTCCAAATCGGGAAGAATCATCCCACGAGGTGATTCCCATTGCTTTCCCTTCTTCAATCATTTTGCTAACCCCGTAGCTTGCAAGAACTTTCACGGCCGGTATATTTCTTGATTGGGCGAGTGCGTCTCGTAAGCTAACTTTGCCAACAAACCTGCCATCGTAATTTACAGGCCTATATGATGGTCCACCTTGAACTTGAAATACTGTCGGAGTGTCATCAATAATACTTGCGGGCGTATACCCATGAGAAAGTGCATATGCATAATTGACTACTTTAATTGAACTCCCGGGTTGCCTTAGGGCAAGCGTTGTGTTCACATTCCCATCATTTTTCAAGTCGTTATAGTTTTTTGATCCAACCATTGCCAGAACTTGTCCTGTCTTTACAGAAATTACCAGTACTCCCGCATTTGTAACATGGAGGTTTGCTATTTTCTTCAATTCTTTAGTTACTGAACCTTCAGCAAGTTTTTGAATCATTGGATCGATCGTTGTATATGCACTGTAACCTGCAGTCCCCACATTCTGTCCAAATTGTTTTTGTAGCAAGTTACCTGTGTACATGACAAAGTGAGGGCCAACGGTAAACAAGTTGTCTTGTTGAAAGGTGAGCTTCTCATTTTTTGCTTTCGTGTATTCGGCCTCAGTAATAAACTTTTGTTCTAACATTTTATCGAGTACTGCATTTTTTGAGTCTATGGCAGATTGAGGTTCAGTGTAATTTGTTGAAGGGTTTTGCGGACGAGAGGCGAGAAATGCCGATTGTGCAATACTGAGCTTATCAGCACTTTTCCCAAAATATGCATGTGAGGCCTCTTCTATTCCGTATGAAGTTCCACCATATGCAACTCTATTTAAATACATTTCAAGTATTTCATCTTTTGAGAAATGCCTCTCCACTTGGAGTGCCAATATCATTTCCCTTATCTTCCGATTAACTGTTCTCTCTGGAGAAAGATACACATTTTTAACAAGTTGCTGAGTTATTGTTGAGGCACCGGTAATCGTACCTGTTTTTATCCAATCAATTGCAACTCTCGTAAGTGCCGAGAAGGATATTCCAATATGTGAATAAAAATTTTTGTCTTCTTTCGCAATCGTTGCGAGGCGAACGGTTAATGGAATGTCTGCAAGTGAAACAGGTGTTCGATTTACATCGTCATAAAATTTGTACAAAATTGTTCCATTCCTGTCATATAGTTTTGTTGAAGCATAATTTTTGTATGTTGGGAGCGATGAAACATCGGGTAATGTATTAAATAAGTCTGAAGCTGTCTTGTAAAATAAACCAATGCCTACAATTGCAATGAAAAGTGGGACTCCCAAAAGTACTGCTTTGTTTACTTGAATGAATCTAATTGAAGGGATAATTCGTTTAATTAAACTACTCAAAAATAGAATAAAAATAAGTAGATAAGAGATAAATGTATAGAACGGTTTACCTAAAAAAATAAGAAAAGTTTGAAGCAGGGAAATTTTCTTTAAGGAGTGTGTCTTCCTTGTCATCGATTGTATAGTTTAGATCTTTTCTAGGATAAGAGAGAAGAGGGAGTTTTAAAATAAATGGTTAAGACATGATCTTAGCCGAATATCTTCTTTTGTTTTTTTGTGCATTTTAAGCACTCGTTCGTGTGAAACTAGAACATTTACGTTTTGTTTTTCCAGAAGAAGTCTTGTTAAGACTTTAGAAGTCCGTTGAAAGGAAAGTCAAAGACCGTCCAGTGTTACGGTTCTGTCACTGATACCTTGAATAATAGGCGTTGCTCTTTGCGACGAATAGTCACTTGAGAAAGAGCATGCGCCCGTTATTGCTAACGGGAGCTGAAAGGTGCGAGTATGACTTGGGAAAAGTGTATCAAATAACATTCAAAATGTCAAGTTATAGGATGTTTAAGGAGATGGTGTTGGAGAAATGTTACTTTGAACAACTGGGTATGAAATGTTTGTCTGCGCCATTGGGAACGCACAATCTAAACATACTTTTGTTCCGAGTGGATCTGTAATTACTAAATGATTTTCTGTTTGTAAATTCTCTGGTGCAATGCCATCAGAAGTAGGAGCGTACAGGTTAGTTGATCGATCGAACGATAAGTCTGTTCGAGTTGCGCCATCAGAAGGAACTGTATTGGCTAAATAATATTCATATCTTTGAGGACAGCCGTTACTCGCGTCATTCGGCAAATATCCAGTGTTTGCGCAAACCATACTTCCAACAATATCATCCGGTTGTTTGGGCCATGCCGGACCTTTGTCGTCTGTTGAATAAAAGCCTTTACCTGCTTTGTCTAAAACATTTTTCATGACAGAATTCCAAATAGGACTAGCTCCAGAAACACCAGAAACTGCACCACTCATTGCTGAGTTGTCATTGTTTCCCACCCAAACAGCCACAACTGCATACGGCGTAAATCCAATCGTCCAGTTGTCGCGCCTGTCATTTGTAGTACCTGTTTTGACTGATACTTCAGGGTGACCTGAAACGTTCAAATAAGAGGTTGGTCCAAATGCTTCAGTTCGAGCATTGTTGTCTTGCAGCGCATGGCTAATTAAAAATGTTACATTTGGCTCTAAAATGCGCGGTCCGCTTAACGGGTCGACATTGTTTTCATACAGGACTTTTCCTTTCCAGTCTTCAACTTTCTTAATTCCGTAGAGCGGTTGTCGAATACCTTCAGTTGCAAAAACGCCATAGGCTTGTGCCATATCAAATGGTCGAACTTCGCCTCCACCGAGAGTAAGTGAGAGACCATAGTTTTTAGGGTCTTGAAGTGTCGTGAGTCCCATATCTCGTGCAAAACTAACGAAGTTTTCAAGACCGTTTAATGCAAGTATTCTCACTGCTGGAATATTAAATGAATTTCCCAGAGCGAATCGTGTTTGTGTCGCACCGTGAAATGTACCATCATAATTTACTGGACAATATGGCGCTTGTCCCGTTACTCCAAAACAGGTGGGAATGTCTGCAAGTGGAGTAGAGAGCGTTATTTTTTTGTCACGCAGTGCGAGCACGTAATTTAATGGTTTTATAGATGATCCAGGTTGCCTATTAGCAAATATAATATTTACTTTGCCATCTTCGTCAGTTGCGAAATAGTCTTTTGATCCGACCATTGCCAAGATTTCACCAGTTTTTGGGTAGGTCACGATTGCGGCACCGTTTCCAACATGCTGTTTAGTAAGTTTTCCAACTTCGCGTGCGACCGCTGCTTCTGCTGATGCTTGTAAGTCTAGATCAAGTGTTGTTGTAACTCTGAGGCCGCCTTGTTCAACAACCGTATCTCCATACATAGTCGCAAGCTGATCTTTTATCCAAAGTGAAAAATGAGGAGCAACGAGTACGTTTGGTTTCGCAAAATTTAATTTTTCATTGTATGCATTATCTGATTCATCCTGCGTTATATATTTGTCTTCCACCATACGTCTCAGTACCGTTTTTTGTCGCTCTTTTGCGAGTTCCGGGTTTGCTCCAAATGGTGAATACTTAGTAGGGGATGCAGTGAGACCTGATAGCAGTGCAGATTCAGCTAAATCTAAGTTGTGACTCGATTTTCCAAAATAAAGCTGACTGGCAGATTCAATTCCATATGCAGTAGAACCATATGGTATTTGATTCAAATAGAGCTCTAATATTTGGTCTTTTGAATAACGAGCTTCAACAAGTACTGACAAGAAAAACTCACGAAGTTTTCGTCTTACCGTTCGCTCTGGGGTAAGAAGTGCGCTTTTGACTAATTGCTGTGTAAGTGTTGAACCACCTTCAAGTTGCCGCTGGAAAACAGTTTTATATGCGGCACGCGCAATACCAGTTACTGAAAAACCACCGTGGTTATAAAAGTCCTTGTCTTCAATGGAGATGGTGGACTCTTTTAAGTAGACTGGAACATCTGCCAGTTTAACGGGAGTTCGCCTTTGGTCCGCATAAATTTCATAAATTAACTTTCCATTTCTATCGAGAAGCTTTGTTGAAACTGCTTGATTTTGAGATAAATTGTCGGGAAGGGGAATTCCCCAAAGCACCCAGAAACCAAGTGCAACTGAAGCTATAATAATTAGTATTACCACGAAAATAGTTCTGCGTTTTGTAAATTTAAATGAGAAACGTCTTACTCTGTTACCATTTTTTATTTCAATACGGGCCGCTGTAGTTGGTGAGGTAGCTGTCACTTTTTTTTGCACCTTTACCTTTCTGACAGGCACTTTTTTCTTCATGTAACAATTATACCGCAGATTCTTGTGTTACACTTGAAACACGATGATAGACCTGACAAAACGCCCTTGGTGGGAATATATCGGCCGTGATTTACAGGAACTCATGCTTCAGAGTTTTGACTTATTACGCGTATCAAATACCTTAGATAGTTATCATGACTACTCTTTTATAGTGTTTCCAATGAGTAAAGCGTATGAGGGGTTTTTGAAAAAATTGTTTTTAGATATGAACTTTATTGATGAGGCAGAATATTTGGGAACTCGATTTCGTATTGGAAAAGCTTTAAATCCGAGCCTGGATCCCAAAGCGCGAGATGAACAGTGGGTGTATGGAAAACTTTCGAAATATTGTGGAGGGGAGGACCTCCCAAAACAGTTGTGGAACGCTTGGCGTGAATGTAGAAACCTCGTATTCCATTGGTTTCCTAAAGATGCACGAGATATTACCAGAGAAGAAGCTGGAGCAAAACTAGAACAGGTCGTTCTCGCAATAGATTCTGTGTTTAGAGAGTGTAAAATAAAAGTATGAAGGATTCAAAGATGCGTGCACTCCAGATTAAGCATGTTACGATCTTTTTGACATACCTCCTCATTGTTTGGGGTTTTTATCGACTACTTTTCCAATTTCCAGATCCATTCGATGAACTTCTGGTAAAGCCAGTTATTTGGCTTATTCCAGTTTTTGTACTTCTTCACAAGGAACAGTTAACTTTTGAAAGTTTAGGGATTACCATGAAGAAATTATTTCCTTCAATTTATTTCGCTTTAGCGCTTGGCGCACTGTTTGCCTTTGAAGGATTTTATATTAATCTTTTAAAGGGAAGTAGCACCTCTGCTCTTGGAGCAATAACGCCTATCGCTCTTTATTTGTCACTTGGATTGTCATTTGTAACGGGTATCTCGGAAGAGATTGCGTTTAGAGGGTATGTTTTTAATCGACTTACTGGAATATTTAAAAATGAATGGACTGCAAATATTGTCTCTTCGCTTGCATGGACTGCCATACATCTCCCTCAAGTTGTCTTTGATTGGCACTTAAGTCTCTATGCCGGTAGTGTATATCTATTTCTTATATTCATATTCGGCTTTGGGGCAGCGTTCATTTTCTCAAGAACCAAAAATATTATTGCTCCAATTCTTCTTCACGTTATGTGGGCCTGGCCAATTTTGTTGTTTCGTTAATAGTATGGAGATTTGACTTCAGCGTGAGTCACGCACTATAGTAGTGACACTATATTATGGCTTTTCGAATAATTTCTCGAGTTGCCGCAGTTTTTTTTGCCCTTTTAATTCTTGTAGCTTCCTTAATTGAAACATCTTCGATTAAGTATGCTTTTGGTGCACGTGATCTACAAGATCCTCGACCTTCTCCTCGGGTAAATGTTCCGTATTCACTACCGCATCCTGGGGAAATTTTACCTGGAAACCCATTTTGGACGGCTAAGGCATTTCAGGACAAAGTATCGCTAGAAATGACTTCAACGACGCTAGAAAAAGCAAAATTTGAACTTCACTTAAGTGACAAACGACTTTCCGCAGGATGGACTTTATGGCAAGAAGATAGTTCAACAGAGGCAATCTCAACTTTTGACAAGGCAGAAAATTATTTATCACTTTCCTATGAAACGCTTTCTCAAAGTGATGATCCAAACAACAATGACTTGTTAAGGAAACTTGCATATTCATCCCTTAAACATCGTGAAATACTTGAAAATGTTATGGGGGATTGTGGAGATGATGCACGTCCTACCGTTTCCAAGATGCTTAATACTTCAAAAATGACCTTTGACAAAGTGAGTTCCCAAATGGAAAATTTGCATCTGAATCCTCCAGCAAATCCCTTCTGATTCACTTGTGATACGATAATCGAGCTGTTTATAACAAAAAGGAGTTTTTTTCTATGGTTCGAATAGGAGATGGAATGTGGTCTCAGTATCGGGCGAGCTGTATATCGACAGCTGCTGTTGGGAAAGAAAACATGCCTTACACGGAGATTCATGGAATACTAATGCCGCAGATACCAATTGTGAGAGGCAGCCTTGTTGTCGTATTTCTCACAATAGGAATCGACACTGAAAGTGATTTTCTGCTTTTTAGCCATTGGGTGCCTGATCCTGTTGCAAGAACATATGACACACAGCCACAAGAGCGTTTACTAAAAGCTCTCGACGATGCGCGGCGTGGCGTTGTGAATCTATCAATTCCAGCTCTCTATAATTTAAGTTGGCTTTTATCCATATTTAACATTTTGGAATTTGAAATAAAGGAAGGTGCAGGGAAGCGTCTTGTTTGATATTGGAACGGGTGTGGCAAAAAAATTGCCACACTTTTTAGTGCATAAAGGAAACCCCGTACGTAAGTACGGGGATGAATTTTGCCTCCCTTTGCATGTTGCTTAAGCAACATGAGCCCCAAGGAAACCACGGACGTGAGTCCGTGGAGGTTCCTTTACCTTTCATACAATGAGGATTTAATTGCATTATTTAAAATATAAGCACACAATACACCCCATAAGACATTAAAGGAGGTCTTTCCCGATGACTTTATCGAAAGTGCCACGGGTACTTTTTGTATGTAGGGGAAACATGGAACGGAGCCAAATGGCTCAAGGGTATTATAACCACATATCGGGCACACAAAATGCAACAAGCGCTGGAGTAATTGATATTTCAGATTGGTATCCACGTCCACCAGATTCTACGATTGCAATTATGAAGGACGAAGGTATTGATATTTCCAAACATTTTGTGAAGCAGATCAAGCCTGAAATGCTACTAGGAATCCATCGAATCTATGTTTTTTGTGAGCCTGAAACTTGCCCCTGGTTTCTCAGATTGAATGCTATTCAAGCGAGATATCATCATATTGATGACCCGTACGAGCAGCCATTGCCTGTTGTTATTAAAATCAGGGACACAATTCACGAATTTGTGAATTCACTATTACTTAGCTAATACAACGAAACGCCTCAAGTTTTTGAGGTGTTTTTATTTTTAATAATTTAAAAAAAACCTGTCTTTATACTTCAATTTTGATATGTTGACAACACACATATAGTGGCGCATTATGAAACTTGCTACTGCTGGTAGCGTAAAAATGTTTCATTCATGAAATGTCCGTTCTGTGGAAAAGTTGAAAATGAAGTTTTGGAAAGCAGGGTTATTGAAGAGGGAACCGGTGTTCGAAGACGAAGACGGTGTGTTTCGTGTAAGAAGCGATTTTCAACGGTTGAGCGAGTCAAAGAAACAACGATTTGGGTTGTAAAGAAAGATGGGAGAAGAGAACAGTTTAATCGTGAAAAAATTCGTAAAGGAATTATGCGGTCAGTTGAAAAACGACCAATTTCTTTGAGTTTAGTTGAAGACACCGTCAATAGAGTTGAGCAAGATATTTTGAAAAAACACGAACAGGAAGTTTCTTCGCATTTAATTGGAAGAACCATATTGAAGTATTTAAGAAAAGTTGATAAGGTAGCGTGGCTTAGGTTTGCGAGCGTTTATTTTCAGTTTGAGGATTTAACAGATTTTGAAAAGTTAATCGAAAAAACAAATTAGATTCATGGCAAAGCAAAACAAACAGAATAAAGTAACAGGAGTTGATAAGAATACAAACGGAGAATTTATTGACCCACGAAAAAGCAAATTGTTCTATGTTCCCGAAAGCGAAATCTCCTCAAAAACAGAGCTTACCGGATTGCAGCAGACAGTCTTCATGGATAGATATTCGCTGAAAGACAAAGATGGAGCTTCAATGGAAACTCATCCAGAACAAATGTGGATGCGTGTTGCAAAGGGAATAGCCCAGTTTGAAAAAGAACAAGATCAATCTGAGTGGGAAGAAAAGTTTTATGATGTGATGAGAGACTTTAAGTTTGTGCCTGGTGGACGCATTTTATCTGGCGCAGGAACTGGGTACGAAGTTACTTTTTTTAACTGCTATGTTATTCCTTCCCCTTCAGACTCGAGAGGTGGAATTATGGAAAACATTACTCAAACTGTTGAGATTCAGTCTCGTGCGGGTGGTGTCGGGGTGAATTTAAGTTCATTGCGTCCAAGAGGCGCTCGAGTACGAAAAGTAAACGGTACTTCAAGTGGGCCAGTCAATTGGGCTTCTCTATATTCGACAGCAAATCATGATGTGATTCAACAGGGTGGAAGCAGGCGAGGAGCTTTAATGCTCATGCTAAATGATTGGCACCCAGACATTAAAGAGTTTATCAAAGTAAAAGAAGATCTCACTAAAATTCCAGGTGCAAATTTGTCAGTATGTGTATCTGATGAATTTATGGACGCTGTTAAAAACGACAAAGATTGGGATCTCGTTTTTCCTGATTTTGCAGCCGAGCCCGATTACGATGATATTTGGGATGGAGACATTGATAAATGGCGTGAACTTGGCAAGAAAGTTGTGGTATATGAAACGGTGAAGGCGAAGGATATTTGGGATATGATTGCCGATGCTGCGTGGAGAAGTGCAGAGCCAGGACTTCACTTTATTACTCGCAGTAACAAACGAAGCAATACTTGGTATTTTGAAAAACTTATTGCAACAAACCCATGCGGTGAGCAACCACTTGGAGCATGGTCTGTATGTAACTTGGGGGCCATGAATTTAACCGCATATGTAAACAATGCTGAATTCGATTACGAATCCTTGGCTCAGGACGTACAAGTTGCGATGCGGTTTATGGATAACGTCTGTGATGCAAATTTCTATTTTTATGAGCAAACATACGAGCGTCAAATGGATATCAGAAGAACTGGTCTTGGTACCATGGGTCTTGGAGACGCGCTAATTAAAATGGAGATTGCATATGGAAGCGACGAAAGTGTCAAAGTAATCGACAAAATTTATAAAACCATTAGAGACAACGCATATTTTGCTAGTAGTGAAATTGCAGGTGACAAAGGCAGTTTTAGAAAATATGATAAAGAAAAATATTTAGATGGATATTTTATAAAAAAACTCCCGAAATATATTCGAGAAAATATTGCAAAAAAAGGAATTCGCAATGCAGTTCTTTTAACACAGGCGCCAACAGGCACAACTTCACTTTTATCAAATGTAAGTTCTGGAATTGAGCCAGTTTATAATTTTGAATATAAACGAAAGGATAGAACAGGAGAACACCTTGTGTATCACCCATTATTTGAAGAATGGAAGAAGAATCACCCTGATGAAAAGAAGCCAGAATATTTTGTATGTGCAATGGATTTATCACCTGAAGAACATTTGAAGGTGCAAGCTAAAGTTCAGGAATATACCGATTCTTCCATCAGTAAGACGGTGAATGCTCCAAACGATTACACGGCGGACGACGTAAAGCGTTTGTATACCAAGGCGTATGAAATGGGTTGTAAGGGAATTACTTTCTTTAGAGATGGCAGTAGAGCAGGTGTTTTGGAAAATGTTAAAGAAGAAAAAAAGGCTGAAGAGGGAAACACTGCAGCTTTTGGTGACTACTTAATGGAGAGACCATTTATGGTAAAAGGTGCAACTTACAAAATGCATACTCCTGCAGGAAAAGCATTTATCACTATTAATGAAGACGAATCTGGTGAGCCGCTTGAGGTGTTTGTGAATGTGGGTAAAGCGGGAAGTGATGTTGGTGCTATTGCTGAAGCCATGGGTCGCATGATTTCAACAACTCTTAGGATGCGTGGTGCAGTTTCAGCAAAAAAGAGAGCACTCGAAATTAGTGAACAGTTGTCTGGAATTGGAGGAAGACGATCTGTCGGTTTTGGTGCAAATAGAATTATGAGTTTGCCGGATGCAATTGGAATTGCACTTGCCACTCATTATGGATTTCGTCAAAACTCAAATCTTTCAAACGCAAATGGTCACAGCAATGGAATAACAAATGGACATGCGGCAAAGGAAGCACAAACCTTGTTTTCGAAAGTCTCTGAAACAAATGACATTTCAGGAGGAGGGCTTCAAATGGCACAAGCAGAGCTCCCACTTATGGGGAAACAAAAAGCAGACCTTTGCCCAGAGTGTGGCGAACACACACTCATTTTTGAGGAAGGTTGCGCGAAGTGTTACACCTGTGGTCACAGTGAGTGTTAACTTTTAAAAATATAACCTGTGGATGTTACTCCACAGGCTTATTACTTAGTACAACTCCAATTAGTAGTAAAAAAATCCCTAAAATCCCTATCAAAACAAAATTGTAATCTAAAACTTCAGGGTCAACCCCGACATTTACCCAGTACAAGCCTACGGCAAGCATTAGAAATACAACACCAGCTTCGGCAAAAGACTCTGAGAAGAATCGTTTCATTCTTATACTCCTTTAGGCTATTTAAAATATTATATACTGCAGGAAATGATTTATACAAAAACAGGGGACAAAGGGAAGACCTCGCTTTTTGAACCAGATCCAAATAAACGAGTTCGCGTATCAAAGTCATCACTTCGCATAGAAGCAATTGGTGCAATCGATGAAGCAAACAGTTATTTAGGAATTGCGAATTTCCACACTTCGAGCACGCAAACCAAGACATTTGTGAAAGCTATTCAGAAAAATTTATTTACTGTCGGAGCGATTCTTTCAAAAGCACAACTGAAAATAAATAAAGAAGATGTTATAGAGATCGAACGGAGAATTGACCGGATGGAGGAAAAACTCCCTCCGCTGCGAAACTTCGTAATGCCGGAAGGATCAGAATCCGCGGTTCACTTCATGTATGCCAGAAGTTTAATTCGAGCGGCCGAACGGCGGGTTGTTGCTGTATCAAAAAAAGAAACAATTTCAGCTGAAGTTTTGCAGTACTTAAATCGACTGTCAGATTATTTGTTTGTGGTTTTCCGAGATGAGAATAAACGGGCAAAAGTAAGCGAAGAATTGTGGGTTGGGAAGAAACGCTAGTTTTTACTAAACATTGTAAATGCTCCGACAATAATTGCACCTAAAAAAGTACCATATACGCTAGATTTTTGAGGTTGTTGGTATTCTTCCTTCTGTCCTTCTAATAAATGTTTTTTGTAGTTCTCACCAACTGCGGCGCATTTAATACACCATCCGCAAATAACTTTTGTGGATTCACCACACTGGGTACATCTTCCGTCTAAACCTTCTTTGGAATATTGTGACTCTCTGGACTGAGTTGAAGAAGGGGACTCACATCCAAGTCCTTCTGATGCATATTTTGTTGCTGCGGTATAGTCACTATTTTGAGTTTTTCGCTCGTCAATATCTCCAACTTCAACACCAATACTTTCTGATATTGTAAGGGCGGCCTTTCCGATACTTCTTACCATCTTTCTAAGTGATTCATCATCAACAGCTGAATTTACTTTTAGATAGTTTGAAAGATCTAGTATAATCGCATTTACTTCGTTGTTTGTTTGTAAGAAGCTTTTCTTTCTTAAACATTCTGAAATGTCATAAAAACTGAATGCTTTATCGAAAACGATATTTCTATCGCTAATTTTCATTCTATTCCATGCAGTATCACTATTTGCAATTTTCTGCATTCTGTTTAAAACATCTTCAGGTGAAATACTCGTGTGCCGTAATATTGCCGTTTGTGAGATCTCTTTAATTAACTCGGTGTTTTCCTTTGAGCTAAATGGTTTTTCGCCTAATTCTTCCATAAGTGTTTTTATTTCATTAAGGCTTAAACTGGTTCTTAAAACGGTATCAATAATTTTTTTATCTACGATGTTTACCACATGCATTTGACACTCCTCAAATGGTATTCCAGTTCCATTCCACCCTGAGGGGCTTCCATAAAAAACTGTGGAGTTATTATTTGATTCTAAAATTGCCTGTTCTAAATTGAGGACTCCATAAAAGCTCGCTCCTTCACGCTCTTTAAGAGAAACGTGAGAGTGCAGTGGTGAATTTGCATCATACCGCGGCATTACAACAGTTGGAACTTCATTAATATTTCTAATCTGGTATTCAGTTTGAAGAACTGGAGATCGATATAAAAACTCAGCGGCATATGCTCGGGTGTCAGTCTCGATTATTTCTGTAAATACGGAATTTATTTCCGGTCTTGTAAACCCTTGTAGGCTCATCGTCTTTTCTATTAGAATATATTTTGCAACTAAGCGTGAAGGACTAAATCCAGATATTCCCTCCATCAAAAACTCTTTATCATGCTCGAGAGGAGCTTCAGACATTACTTTGATCACATATTCATTTAGAGCATCTTTGTCTTTTTCTGCGTGAGAAGCATTCTCAGTAGTAATCGAAGTGGGATCAAAAAAACGTTCTTTTATCATTTTTTTCTTGCTCGAGATTTTATTCGCCTCAGGAGCGAAACGATTGCTAGTTTTCCGACTATACGGTTGCGGCACAGCGTGGGAGTTACACCCACTTCCTTAAACACAATCTATAAGTATCTTTGTAGCACGATGATTGCCCCAGTGCAACAAGGCATATACAATGAATTTATGAGTACCCCAGAATTAGTTCCAGAGCAGCCAAGGCAGCCTGATATACAGCCAAGAGTTGAGCAGCCGATTGTTCCTGAAACGCAACAGCAGCTCGGAGTTTCTGCTCCACCACAAGTACCTGACCCTGTTGTTACTGAGAACGAAGTACTCGCACAGCCAACGGCGACTGCTGTAACTCCAATTGAAGACACAACACCTTCCGTGACTGTTCCTATTGAAGTTGCGATGAGTGAAATAGAACTTGAAAAGGGCTCTCAGGGTCCATCTAATTTAGCGGTTACCTGGCTTGATATGTTTTGGCTTCGTGAGGTTGGGAAAGCAGTTTCTAAAGGTTGGAGAATAATATTTGGACAAAAATAAAATATATGCAGACACCATTTCCTAGTCCCGCCCAAAATCCTCTCGGAATAGATTTCGCTACTATTTTTTTAGCCTTATTCTTTTTTGCATTTCTATTTATAGCCATCATTATTGGAATCTGGGTAGGAATTTATTTCTATCGTTTTAGAGACCGTGAAAAGCGTTCATTAAACTCGGTCCTTTTACAGGTAGCAGTCTCACGTTCAAATGAAATAAAAATTGATGCAATGGAGCAACTCTTCGCTGCACTATATTCAGTGAAAAAAGGAGGATGGAAGCAGCGGTTTAGTACACAGCCACAAATTTCTTTTGAAATTGTTGCAAAACCTGAGGACATCCGTTTTTATGTGTGGACTTATAAAAATTTGCAAGACTTAGTCGAAAAACAGATTCATGGAGCATATCCTGAGGCGGAAATTGTGGAAGTTCCTGAATACAATATATTTACTCCGGATGGCAAGGTGTCTTACAAGTCATTTCAATTAAAAAAAGAAAACTTCTACCCATTAAAGACATTCAAAGAATTACCGACAGACCCGTTAGCATCACTCACCTCAGCGCTCGCTAAAATGGGGGAAGGAGAAGGGGCAGCAATCCAACTTCTTGTCTCGCCTGTGGACAATAGTTGGAAAACTGGAGGAAGTTCTTTTATTTCAAATACTAAAAAACAGGAAAGTAATCCAGAGCAAGCAAAATACTCAACGCCTGCGAAAACACTTGAAGTTGTTGAAAATAAGATAGGAAAACCTGGGTTTGAAATTTCCCTTCGAGTTGTTGTTGTAGCTAAGACGGAAGAAGCTGCAAAGGTTCATTTAGACAACATTTCAACCGCATTTTCACAATTCGATGGTGAATTCAATGGATTTGGAGGACGAAAAATTCGCCGGAAAACTGCATTTGTCGAAGATTTTGTATATAGATATCATCCGATGTTTGATGTGCTTGGAAACCATGCTTCAATTCTAAATTCAGAAGAAATTGCGACAGTGTTTCATTTTCCAAATAAACTTATTACAACTCCGCACATTTTTTGGTTAACTGCAAAAAGTGCCCCCGCGCCCGCACAGATTGCAACCTCAGGACTGTATATGGGAGAGAACACCTATCGAGGGGTGAAGCGTCCTGTATACATGGGAGATGCAGATCGGCAGCGCCATACATATATTATCGGGAAGACTGGAACCGGGAAAACAAAATATCTATTGGAATTAATGAAGCAAGATATTAAAGCTGGACACGGACTTTGTTTCATTGATCCTCATGGAGACGCTGTTGAAGAACTTTTGCAATTTATTCCTCCTGAGAGGGCTGAGGACGTTATTTATTTCCGTCCTTCAGATGTTGAACGACCAATGGGCTTAAACCTTTTGGAGGCAAAGACAGAAGATCAAAAGCACTTTGTTACTACATCCGTTATCAACCTCATGTATAAACTATTTGATCCATATAAAACTGGAATTGTTGGACCACGATTTGAGCATGCCGTTCGGAACGCAATGCTTACCGTTATGAGTGAGCCTGGGAATACTTTCATTGAAGTAATGCGTGTCTTAACTGATGTGAATTATGTGAAAGAGCTACTTCCCAAAGTAACTGATCCGATTGTTAGACGCTATTGGACTGATCAAATTGCCCAGACTTCTGATTTTCACAAATCAGAGACACTCGACTACATTACTTCTAAGTTCGGTCGTTTTGTAACTAATAAAATGATTCGAAATTTAATTGGCCAATCTCAAAGTTCATTTGACTTCAGAGAAATCATGGATAAGCGGAAGATTTTGATCGTAAATCTTTCAAAAGGGGAGCTTGGTGAAGAAAATTCAAGTTTCTTGGGTCTTATTTTAGTTCCACGAATTCTTATGGCTGCAATGAGTAGAACAGATACTGCAGAAGAAAATCGACCAGACTTTTATTTATATGTTGATGAATTCCAAAATTTTGCGACACCGGACTTTGCTCAGATTCTGTCTGAAGCTCGTAAGTATCATTTGTCGCTTGTTGTGGCCAATCAGTTTATTGGTCAGATAGATGAAGAAATTAAAAACGCTATTTTTGGAAACGTTGGAACAATTATTACCTATCGTGTTGGAGTACAAGACGCAAACTATTTGGCAAGAGAATTTAACCCAGTCTTTAGCGAAGACGATTTGTTAAATATTGAAAAGTATCATGTATATATTAGGACTCTGGTAAATAATGAAACGGTGATTCCATTTTCCATGAATTTGGCAAAAGATTATAAAGAAATTCAAAAAGAAAAAAACCCTGAAGTGGCTAAGCTAATTATCGACATGAGTCGCATTAAATATGGCAGAGATGTACGGCTTGTTGATGCAGAAATAAGTAGAAGGTCAAACTTGTAGGCTTCATTTGGTATAATGCAGGTCGAGTCCAATGTTTTTTTAAGGAGGTGTCTATTTGTCAAAAATAACGGTGCTTGCCGGGTCGACACAAATTCCATATCTGAGTATAGAGGTTGAAAATCACAATCTTATTATCAGGAATAGTAGTTTTCCTGATCAACCTTTCATTTTTTCTATTCGTGAACAGATACTCAGATCAAGCGGATTTTCTGCTATTCCGCTACCACGTGTAACTGCAGAGGGTCCAGTTAAAGGAGTCACTGTTCGCATTTGGCCAGTGATTGATAGCGCAGATGATATTTTGGAAGTTTCAATTGTTGGGCTTCCTGATGAGGGCAAAGTGACATGGTTTGTGTCAAGGCGAGAGTTTAATAATGCGCTTGTTGAGCGAAAACCCAATAACTATCCGGCCTTAGTCACAGACAGGCAAGTAGATGAGTGGTTCGAATAGCGTATAAGTGGAGTTTGAGCTAATACCTCTCACTCCACTTTATTTTTTGTCGTATAATAGCCTATTGATTGGGTGTGTAGCTCAGCGGTAGAGCACCGATCTTATAAGTCGGCCGTCCATGGTTCGATCCCATGCACACCCACATAAGTATGGATAAATTAAAAATACAACCAACTAAGGAGCAAAAAATTACTTATTTGTATGGAGAAAAGAAGCGCTTAGCTCTAAAATTCGCAGAGCTTATGAAGCGTTTCAGAGGTGTTCATCACGAGGATTCTGCAAGTGAAATGAAATACACAACAATTCGTGTACTAGAGGCCCATTTGCATTCGATAGATGAAGAACTTCGCTCACTTGGAGAAGTAATAAATAACTAACCTTTTTACAGCTCGTTTAAGTGCTGTTTTGTGCCTGAAACTTTAATTTCTGCAAGTTCCAAGTATCTCTCAGTTGTAGAAAGTCTCTTGTGTCCAGATACTCGTGAAAGTAGTACTAAGTCAACTCCGCGCTTCAAGTTTTCGACCATAAAAGTTGTTCTCAAGTCATTTACAGAATATTGTGGCATCTCAGCCTTTTGCATGTATCTATCAATTGCTGCACGAATGTTTCTGACCGCTAATGGTTTTCCATTCTTACTGACAAACAAGTGAATTGCTTGTGGTAGTTGAGGTCTTGCAGTCATATACATTTGAATAGCTGCAACAGCGGGGATTGTAAGTGGAACCTCTCGTTCTGGTTGTGTAGCGTAAGACTCAACCTTCAAACGATCTGCTTGAATATGCTCAAGTTTCAAGTTTGCAACTTCAGAAATTCTGAGTCCTGCTTGTAAAATAAGCTCAACCATAGCTGAAATGCGTACATCGCTTCTAACATAATCTCGGAGAGATCTATATTCTTTTTCAGTTAGGAATTGAGGAACACTAGCCTCAATTTTAGGGTGGCTGACGTCTCTTGAAGGGTCTTTCTCCACATGCTTGTTGTCCTTAAGCCATCGGAAAAAAGTCTTGATTGCATTTAATTTGCGTGAAGTTGATTTAGCTGTATATTTCTGTGCAAGCAAGAAATCTCGAAAATTTTCAAGATCAACGCTTTTAACATCTTTTATTTCAGTTTTGTTTCGCTCGTAAAGAAAACTCAAAAGTTGGTCGATGTCAGATCTGTATGCAAGAACTGTAGAAGGTGATCGTCCCTTTTCGTTTAAACTTGCAACGAACAATGGAACGAACTCTACAATTTGGTTTTTTGCGATTGTTTGTGTGTCTTTCATATATTTTTACTAGCTCAAACAGATATAATAAACGATACGATGTTGTTTGTCAAATATTATGGGTCAGCAACGTTTCGTATAGATTAGATCACCGTTACTATAACGTCAATATGAAGAATCTAAAATTCCAACATCTCGCGTATATTTGCCTTATTCTTTTTCTGTTGTATTCACTAGGGGGGAGTTTGCGTTTATTCCTAAAAGCTCGACAAAACTTAAGTGATGCACAGCAGCTCCTCGGTGATGTATCAAAAGCAAATACTGATCTGCACAATCAGCTCGTGGCTGTCGGAAAGCAGATCTATATAGAACAAATTGCGCGTGATACTCTTGGATTAGCTCACGAAAACGAGGTTGTTTTTATTTTACCTTCGGCTGAGCAGGTCAAATCATTATCTCCTCGGCTATTGGCCCTGACAGAAGATTTGAAGATACAGCCAGAAAAACCACATTGGCAAGAGTGGGCACATTTGTTTGAGTGAGTGTATTCTGCTAGAATAGGTGGCTCATTTAAAAACACAACATGCGGTGTAGTGTACGGTGCACGGAAGGCTCATAATCTTTCAGGCCGGGTTCGACTCCCGGCGCCGCAACCAGAGAAGAATACTCGCCTAAAATGCGAGTATTTTTCATGTTCCTATGTTAAAATAGGCGACAAGTCAGGGTAGCTCAGTTGGTAGAGCACAGGATTCATAAACCTGCGGTCGAGAGTTCAAATCTCTCCCCTGACACAAAAAAAAGAGCCACTCAGTGGCTCTTGAACGTGATCTTTATTTCACGGCTTTTCCTCAACTTTTACACAATAACCACGAATAGTTATTGTTGCCTTTAGAAAAAGGCTTTTTGCGAGCTCATTTGTTTCAGCAGCCTTACTTTCTGAAAAAGACTTCGTTTTAATAACCTCAGATAAGGTTTGGCTTGTTATGACAGAAAGAGCGGAACCGACAATCTTGATGTCAATTCGTCTTTCTGCTTCAACTAAGGTCTCCCCATTAAACCCATCTTCAAATTCAAGGGAAACATCAAGAGTCATTGAGAGACTCACTCCATCAGTTGTGGATCCAGACACGGTGATTTTCTTTAAAAACGGGTATCCATAAATAGAATTCACCGTATATAAACGCCAGAATTTAAGGTAACGACCGGGTTTTAAGATAGAATATTTGCGTTCACCAAAGTTGTTGGTAACAAACCAAACCTCATCTTCATCAACAGTTTGAATAAACGATCTTCGTACATACTCAACAATAGTGATAACTATGTTGATAAGAAAGTAGAAAACCATTGATGCCCCTATTACACATAGAACTACAAGGAATATTGCTACAATATCTTTATCCACCTCAAGGCCTCCTTAAATATAGTAACCGTGGAATTATATCCTATATTTACTTGATGGTCAATTTGAAGGAAGATAGACCTTTCGAGGGAAATCAAAGTAAGCTACACTAGCTTTATCATATGTCAAAACGAGTTTTTTCAGGGATTAAGCCTTCAGGAAATGTTCACCTGGGCAGCTATTTAGGTGCAATGAAGCATTGGGCAGAAGGGCAAACTCACGGCTTTAATATTTTCTGCGTAGTTGATCTTCATGCGATTACGGTTCCTCAAGACCCAAAGGAACTAGTGAAAAACTCGTATGATATCGTTGCCATGCTGTTAGCAGTTGGAATTGATCCTCAAAAATCGCTTCTGTTTGTCCAATCTCACAATCCGGATCACACAAACCTTTCTTGGGCACTCAACTGTATTCTATCAATGGGACAAATGAACAGAATGACCCAATATAAAGAGAAGAGTGAAGGGAAGGATTCAGTTTCAGTTGGGCTATTTGATTATCCAGCTCTCATGGCCGCGGACATTTTGCTCTACGACACAACAGAAGTTCCTGTCGGAGAAGATCAAAAGCAACATGTAGAACTCACTCGTGATGTTGCTGAAAAATTTAATTCAAAGTACGGAGTGACATTTCAATTGCCAGTGCCAGTCATTCCAAAAGTGGGGGGAAGAGTAATGAGTCTTACGAATCCAACAAAGAAAATGAGTAAGAGTGTGAACGACCCAATGGGAACTATTGGATTACTTGATAATTTGGAATCTGCGCGCAAAAAAATCATGTCAGCAGTTACTGATAGTGAAAACAAAGTTTCACATGATGAGAGTCGTCCAGGGGTCGCAAATTTAATGGAAATTTATGCAGAACTCACTGGTATAAGTCTCGAGTCAATCGAAAAGCAATTTGAAGGAAGTGGATATGGAGACTTTAAGTCCGCAGTTGCGGATGAAGTTATAAAATCTTTAAAGCACTTGCAAGAGAAATTTGAAAATTTCAGGAACGAATCAGCTTTGCGTGATATGTTGCAAGAGAATTCACAGAAAGCATATGAAATTTCTCACAAGAAACTTTCCGAGGTATATTCTAAAATAGGATTCATTTAATTTATATATGATTAATATAGACGATTTTTCAAAAGTAGATATTCGAATTGGAACTGTTGAAGTAGCGCAAGTGCCAACGTGGAGCCATTGGGTAATGGAGTTGACAGTAGACTTTGGTGAAGAGCTTGGAAAGAAAAAAATCTTTAGTGGCATTATGAAATTTTATAAACCAGAGGACCTCTCTGGAAAACAATTTCCATTTGTGGTGAACCTTGACCCCAAAAGAATTGGTCCTGCAGATGAAAAAGGAGAATACAACTTTAGTCAGGGGATGATGGTAATGGCAGTTCCTGCAGAAGATGAAGACACTCCACCTGTTTTATTTGCATTACAATCAAAAGTCCCCAATGGCACTAAGGTTAGGTAAGTGCTACACTACGCCTAGTGTGGTGCATCGTTCACCCCTCCAGGTTTTTAAGAAGTCATGAAAAAGCAAAAAAAAGTTGAATTCCGTCTTAAAATAAATCTCACTCGCATCCTCATTGGCGCATTTATTGTGCTTTTTCTTTTGCCATTTGCACTAACCTTTTTCCAAGGAGACTTCACAACTCAAAAAGAAGATATGTCGCAAGCCTTGAGCGATATTAAGGCGCAGAAAGTTAAAAAAGTAAGCGTTGCTGATGACCACTTAACCCTTGAATATAATGATGGATCTAAAAAAGAAGCACTTAAGGAATCAAGTTTAAGTTTTCCAGAACTTCTCGATCGAGCCAAAATTTCGCCAGATTCAGTTGCATATGAAATTGCAGACCAATCTGTTTCAAAAATGGTGAGTGATTTGGCCGGAATATTACTACCACTTTTGTTCATGGCTGGTCTTTTCTTTTTCCTACTAAAAGCACAGTCAAAAGGTGCCCAAGATATTTTTAGTTTTGGAAGAAGTAAAGCCAAATTGTTTGCCAAGGGCAAGCAGTCGACTACCTTTGCAGATGTAGCCGGTGTTGACGATGCCAAAAAAGAATTGGAAGAAGTTGTGGACTTTTTGAAAAACCCTTTGAAATACAAAAAAATCGGTGCTCGTACTCCTAAAGGAGTGCTCTTAGTTGGACCTGCTGGTGTCGGAAAAACACTACTTGCACGCGCAGTCGCTGGTGAAGCTGGTGTCACATTCTTTAGTATGGCAGGTTCGGAATTCATGGAAATGCTCGTCGGTGTTGGTGCCTCACGCGTTCGTGATTTGTTTGCAACAGCAAAAGCTCAGGCACCTGCAATCATTTTTATTGATGAAATTGATGCAATCGGAAGACAGCGTGGGAAAGGTGTCATGGGAGGTCATGATGAACGTGAACAAACATTAAATCAAATCTTAGTTGAAATGGATGGATTTACACAGAACGACAATGTAATTGTAATAGCTGCGACGAACAGAGGAGACTTATTGGATCCTGCACTCTTGCGCCCAGGTCGATTTGATAGAAGAGTTGTTTTGGACTTACCAGATAAAGATGGACGTATGGCAATTTTAAAAATTCACGCAGTTGGAAAGAAGTTTGAGAAAGACGTGAATTGGGGACGAGTCGCTGATCGCACCGTTGGTTTTTCAGGGGCTGATCTTGAGAACATGTTAAACGAAGCAGCAATTCTCGCAGCACGAGAAGACAAACCAGAAGCAACTATGCTAGACATTGAAGAAGCCGCGACTAAAGTGAAACTTGGACCTGCAAAACGCAGATTGCAAAGTGAAGATGATCGCAAAATTACTGCATATCATGAAGCAGGACATGCCATTGTGACTCATTATTTGCCCAAAATGGATCCTGTGCATCGAATTTCCATTGTTGCTCGCGGGATGAGTTTGGGACACACACTTATTCCACCCGCAGGAGACAGAACACATGAAACAAAGAGCAGACTGCTTGATCAGCTTGCTGCGATGCTTGGTGGACGTGCTGCTGAGGAAGTTGTGTTCAAAGAAATGACTGCTGGTGCCTCTAATGATATCGAACACGTAACTGCACTTGCACGCGCCATGGTAACTGACTTTGGAATGAGTGACTTGGGACCAATGAACTTTGATACGACCGGAAACGAAAACGAAAACCCATTTGCAGGATCACAAGTGTCGCAGGCAATGCAAGAGAAAATTGATATTGAAGTGCAAAAGATTATTTTAAAAGCACGAGAAGAAGCACTTGTTATTGTTAAAAAACACCGTAAAGACCTTGATAAAGTGGCAGAAGCACTCTTAATAAAGGAAACATTAGATCGCGATGATTTTGAAAAATTAGTAGAGAAAAAGTAATACTAGTCAGTTTACTTCTGTGGTGTAGAAAGCGAGGAAATCGCAATATCTTCAATCAATGGTTTATTCAGAAAGAAGTGAGGTGACAATTCTGTTTAATTCAAAGCTTCTCATTATAATGCTTGGTATCTCAGCAATTTCGAGTGCTTGTTCATATAGTTTTTGCTGATTTGATGGAGCGAAACCACTTTCGTGCGCCTGATTTAAAAATGAAACTACTTCACCTTCTTTTTTCCTAAATTCGTCTTTAGAAATCATCTTCTCTTTTCTTTGTGCAACTGCATGAAGATACTCATTTCCCAAATCAGGATTTAAAGTATAAACATTCGCATATATGAGTGTACGGTTAATTGCGGACAGAACACGGGGACTGGGTTTACCCCCATCAGAATTTATTTCATTATTAAATCCATGTTGATGATCTTCCGCTCTTGTTTTACCGTCTGAAGAAAAATATGTTTGTACCAGTGGGTCAGAGATATTTGTCAAAGTATCAATCTCTTCTGCCGCTTCGAGTGATCTATATATATCAGCTGCTCGTTTTATTTCTTCTGAAGTGATTTTGTGCCACACGCGCCCGGTGTCTGAGTCTTTATGTACGTCAATATCTCCTTCGTCCATAATTTCGTTTCTCAAGTATAATACACATATGAATCGATTTGTTATATTTGATGGAAATGCAACTCTGCATCGTGCCTTTCATGCCCTTCCACCACTCACTACAAAGGGTGGAGAACCGATAAATGCTGTATATGGCATGATGAGTATGCTTCTCAAAGTACTACAAGATTTCAGACCCTCACATGTAGCTTTTACATTTGATACAAAAGAGCCGACATTTAGAAATAAACTGAGTGAGGAGTATCAAGCACAACGAGCGGAGGTAGATCCAAATTTAATTTCTCAGTTTGAAAAAGCGAGAAATACACTGCTTGCATTTAATTTCTGTTACTTTGAAAAACCTGGGTTTGAAGCAGATGATGTAATTGGCACAATTGTTACAAAGCTTGAGAAAGATACAAGATTTGATGAAGTATATGTGGTAACTGGAGATCGTGATTTGTTGCAGCTTGTTACCAATAAAACATTTTTATTTATGCCAAATGGTTTGCAAAATGGGAAGGTAATGAAGGACATTGAGACAAAAGAAAAAATGGGAGTTTTCCCAGATAAGATCATTGAATATAAAGCACTGGTGGGTGACCCATCTGATAATTATAAAGGTGTACCAGGGATAGGACCTAAAACTGCAATTAAACTAATAGACGAATTTGGTTCGTTAGAAAACATTTTAAAACATATTGAAGAACTGCCAAAGAATTTAAAAGAGAAGTTTGAAAAGAGTACTTCATCTGCCAAACTTTCAAAAGAACTTGCAACGATTATACGGGATGTTCCACTGCCGGAATTTGATATATCAAACTGCGAAAAATGGAAACTAGACAGTACGGACGGAATTTCATTATTTGAAGAATACGGATTCAAGACACTCACGAAACGAATGGAAGATACGTCGAAATTATTTGTGAACAAAAACCAATTGTCGCTTTTATGAAAAATAATAAAGTAAAAATAGCTTTGGTTCACGATTATTTAAAAAGTGATGGGGGAGCAGAAAGAGTCCTTATTGCACTTCACCAAATGTATCCAAGATCCCCCATATATACTATTTACAATCGAATAGACAGCACAGTACTTAAAGAAAAACTGAAGGGCGCAACTATAGTTCAAAGCTGGTATGGCAAACTTCCATTGGCTTATAAGCTAATGAGTCCTCTTAGATTTTTACTTCCCTTCATATGGTCGAGTTTTGATTTCTCTGAATTTGATTTAGTAATTAGTTCTTCAAGTTGGGCAATTACGAAAGGTTTTTCCAGTACAAATACTAAAGAGCTCTGTTATTGCCACACACCACCACGGTATTTATACGGTTATGAAACATCGAGAAATTGGAAGAAATTTTGGTATGTCAGGCTGTATGCATTGATTGTGAACCATTTCATGAGAATGTATGACTTTACTCAATCACAAAAAGTAACGCAGTTTGTCGCAAACAGTAACGAAGTTTCAAAGCGAATTCAGAAGTTTTATAGAAGGGATAGTATTGTTATTTATCCACCGGTTGAAGTTTTTCCAGTTAAGCAGGTAAAAAAAACTAAAGATTATTATTTAACAGGAGGAAGATTTACATCACAAAAGAATTTTGATCTTATTATTGAAGCATGTGAGCGCTCACAGAAAAAATTAATAATTTATGGCAGTGGAGTTCAAGAAAAATACCTGAAATCTAAAGCGAAAAAATATACTAAGTTTGTAGGTACAGTTTCAGAGCAAGAAAAGGCAGTACTGATGTCTAATGCAATAGCTTTCATCGGTGCAAGTATTGATGAAGACTTCGGGATTACTGTTGTAGAATCTCAAATGGTTGGGACGCCAGTTATTGCATATAAAGGTGGAGGATACTTGGAAACAGTTAAGGAAAACGTTAGTGGCATATTCTTTGAGAAGCCAACAGTTGAAAGTTTAATGAAAGCTATTCAAAAATTTGAAAAAATGAAATGGAATGAAAAATCAATTTGTCTTAACGCAAAAAAATTCTCGACGGCGAATTTCATGAAAGAGATGAAAAAAGAGGTTAATGCTGTTTTTTTCTCCAAATAACATCTTGTCCTAATGAAAATTTCTGCCACTTGTATAATTTATCAAAGTATTTTTCCATGAGTTGTTTGTTTAGAAAAGTATCGTTAGTTTCAAAAACGATTCCTTTATCTCGGAGTGAATCTGACATATTCTGAATATCATCTTCCTTTAAGTTATTGTTAACTACAGCACCAAAGAAAAACAGATCTGTAGACTCTTTTTCTCTAGTTTTTAAAAACTGCTGTATTTGTTCTACATGTGTATCAACTTCTATTCCGCTTTCCTTAAATTCGTTCACTATATCGTTAGAAATGACAGGTTTGCCATCTACCAGTTGTAATGATTTCATACTATCGCAAATTTCTCCTAATGCCATGGCAGACAATCCGGCGCCACAACCTAAATCACAAACAACTTCAGCACTTTTTAAGCCAATAAGTGCTTCTTTTGCTAATTCATCCGTTTCAGATTTCAACTCCAAAAGTTCAACCTTTATCAAATAATAATCGGGGTCGAAATTTATTTGTATCTGTTCACGTTCATTGTTTTCCCCACTCTCAGCCATATTTGATGATAGCAGACTTTAGTTTGGTACAATAGTCGATATGGCTAGCCAAATAACACATATTGTGTATGGTAAGAAGATTTTCGATAGACATCAAAATTTGAATTGGCATGACTTTGTATTAGGGACAGTTTTTCCAGATATTAGATATTTGGCTAAACTCGATCGAGATTCCACACACGTTTACGGTACTTCTGAAATTAATATTCCTACAGATAATTCATTTCAATCTGGTGTTTACACGCATTGTTTCATTGATGAAAGAAGAAACCATATCTTAAAGTCACTTGGCATGTATGAACTTATTCCACACGACTATTTAAATTTAACTGCTATCAAAATGGTTGAGGATTCAATAACGTTTCCTCTGTTTGACGATTGGGGAAAAATCATAACAATACTAGATGATATTGTAGTTGAACAAAAAAAAATTGGAGTCTCGACAAAAAACATACACGAATGGCAAACAGGCCTTCAGAGATATATTCGATCGCACCCTTGCGAGAATAGTTGGGAAAAAGCGCTTGTCGATATTTTGCCTTATGCAACTGCGAAACAGATTGCAATACAAGCTACGAAACTGCAGCAGAGCAAACAAATCTGTGATATTTTAAAAGAAGTTTACAAAAAAATATAATATGCCAGAACTCCCAGAGGTTGAAGCGATCAGAATACAGCTTGAAAAGTTTTTAATAGGACACAAAATTGAAAAAGTTGAGGTGAGAAGTAAACGTATTTTTCCAGATAATGAATCGGAAATTATTGGAGCGATGTTTATTTCAGCTCGAAGGTTTGGAAAGGTAACAGTACTTGATCTTGATAATGGAAAGTCACTAATGATTCATGTAAAAATGACTGGCCAATTTGTCTATCGTGGTCCAAATTTACCTAACCCTCCTCAGATTTCAAATAAAATTGTCGGAGGGGTCCCAGGACCTCACACTAGAGCAATTTTCTGTTTGGATAGAGAAGGAATCTTATATTTTAACGATTACCGTGCCTTTGGTTGGATTAAGATTGTAAAGACTGTGGATGTTGAGTCCACCGGCCTTGTGGGTAAAATGGGCCCCGAACCTTTTCGAGATTTAACTATTGAAAACTTTTCCGTAATTCTTTCTAAAACAAAGCGTCCAATAAAAGTTGTACTTATGGACCAAGAACGTATGAGTGGGGTTGGAAACATATATGCAAACGATGCACTGTGGCTTTCAAAAATTCTTCCTATTCGTCCTGCAAACAGCCTCAGTTTGTCAGATCAAAAAGAACTTTTTAATGCAGTAGAATCAGTTCTCAAAGAAGGAATGAAATTTGGTGGATCAAGTGAGAATTCCTTTGTAACACCAGATGGAACAGAGGGTCAATACCAACGGCACACACTGGTGTATGGAAAAAATGGAGAAGTGTGTTCTCGCTGTAAGAAGGCAAAAATTGTGAAAACTATGCTTGGAGGACGGGGTACTTATACTTGCGAATTTTGCCAACACTAAACTTCAAGCATAGTTTGAGATTCACTTAACATGCAGTGCGTAATCGCGCTTTGCCTCTTTTTTTGTTACGATACAAGTCATGATCACAAAGCTTGCACTTCAGAACTTCCGCAACTTTTCAGAGAAAACTATTTCCTTTTCTAACAAAACAGTAATTGTTGGACCCAATGGCAGTGGAAAAACAAATATCCTTGAAGCGCTATTTCTACTCTCTACTGCAAAAAGCTTAAAGGCATATCGACAAGAAGAAATGATTTTGTTCGGTACAGATATTGCTCGGGTAAAAGCCAAGGTACAAGAAACGGAAGAGTCTATCGTTTTAGAAGTAATTCTCACGAAGGGAATGATTGAACAAAATGGCATATTTGAGAAAATTCCAAAGAAAAAAATGTTAGTCGATGGTGTGTCTCGAAGACAAATAGACTTTGCTAGCCACTTTAAAACAGTACTCTTTATTCCCCAAGATATGGACCTCGTGATTGCTTCACCTGGAAAACGCAGAGAGTTTCTAGATATGGTCTTGTCACAAGTAGATCGTGAATATCATCGGTCCCTTTTGTCCTATGAAAAAGGGCTTAGAAGTAGAAATAAACTTCTACAACACATACGGGAGTTCGGAGGTGGCAGAGCAACCCTTTATTTTTGGGATAAGCTAATTCTCAAGAATGGAGAATATATTTCTAATTCGAGAGAAAAGTTTATTGAATTTATGAATACTAATAACAATCTGGGCGAAAACAAATACAAAGTGCATTATGACCGAAGCGTGATTTCTGAAAGCAGGCTTAAGCAATATGAGAGAGAAGAAGTTTTGGCAGGAACAACACTTGTTGGACCTCACCGGGACGATTTGGAATTTTTCTTGTTACAAGAAAAACAGTTTCCAGATGGGAAAAACCTTGCACACTACGGCTCAAGAGGTGAACAGCGTATGGGAGTACTTTGGGCAAAGATATCAGAGCTTTCGTATCTTGAAAAAAGTAGTGGCGAGCGTCCAACACTTCTCTTAGATGATATTTTTTCGGAACTTGATGATGAACATCGAGAAATTGTAAAAGCGGTAGTTGATAAACAACAAACGGTAATGACAACTGCCGACGCTCATTATGTACACGATTTTTCCAGTATTGACAAAATAGAGTTATGAATTTATCTTATAGTGGTATGGAAACAGAAAGAAAAATAGTAGAAGTAGTACAAAAGCCTCTTGAAGGTTTTGGGGTTGATGATCGTACAAAAACAATTCAAGTAGACCCAAACAATGAAGAAACTGCTCAGTTTGTTCCAATTTCGGAACCAGATGAACACCCAACTACTACTCACACAGAAAACAAGCCAAAAGTTCCAGATATCTCAACATTGAAAGAAGATAAAGAGGATCGTGACTCCATGTACTCTCGAAAAAACAGATAACTTTTATATGTCATTCTTTAATCCAAAGGACCTCAAAAAACTATACACCCCTGACAATGCCT
>JBBRBD010000003.1:0-111643 GCA_038206135.1 Patescibacteria group bacterium
CGCAATAGAGCTAACGGGGAGTTGCTGCTGATACTCTGTTATTGTGACTGAATACAAGTCTATAGGAATTTTTTCCCTTTGAAAAGTTGAGCCACTTGATACTTTTGACTTAGTGTTTCCCTGGTCGAGATCAAAACCCCATTCATATCCTTTTAAGTGCTCAAAATCGGGAAGCACAAAACTCATTGAAAGTTGCCGAGCTCTGTCTACCCGGAAATTAAAGAAGATCAGTGCATCGTGATCAGATACTAAGTGAGACTGTAACTCATCTGTCAAAATTGTTGTTGGTGGAATAAATTCGTCTGTTATTGCTTGTGCATAGTAAGCAGAAATAGCAGTAGACGCACTTGGGAATTTCTCTTCAGTACCTAAAGTCATCGCTTTATAAACTGCTTCAGTCCTCTCCCAACGAGCGTCGCGGTCCATGGCATAAAATCGCCCTGCGACTGTTGCAATATGAACATTTGGTGATGCAGTTAGTGCTTTCTCAATTGCCTGAAGTACATTAATACTATCCATTGGAGGGGCGTCTCTTCCATCAGTAAACAGGTGAAGAGATACATTCGGCAGTTTTTGACGATCACAAAAATCTATCAATGCATACAAGTGCTTTAAAGATGAGTGCACATTTCCACTACTTACCATACCTGCAATATGCAATGTACTATTGTTTTTTCGTGTGTGTTCTACTGCTTTCAAAAAAGCCTCATTATTAAAAAATTCACCATTGTCAATACTTCTATTTATGCGGACTAAACTTTCATCGATAACTCTTCCTACACCAATTGTTAAATGTCCAACTTCAGAGTTTCCAACAACATTTGCAGGCAGTCCCACTGATTCACCTGATGCAATTAATTGAGTGTTTGGATAATTCTCTAGAAACTTTATCATATTTGGCATTTTTGCAAGTGCTATTGCGTTTCCTTCTGATGAGGGCGCTATTCCAAATCCGTCTATCACACACAATAACGTCAGTCTTGTCTTTCTTTTAGTTAAATTTAAGCGTGATCCGAATAGTGAGTGCAGGAAATTAGGCAACATATATTTATAAAGTAAGGATTAGGTATGAGAGAGCAAGCCCGATACTGAAAATTATAAGCATTAAGAAAAGATTCACAAAGATATTTATTTGAATAATTCTGGACGCAAGAGGGTTTCTCCCTACGGCTTCAACACCAGTTCTCGCCATTTTGCCAAAGTATACAAATCCAAGCACAAATGCGATTATTAATATTAACGCAGCTAAGACGTAGCGAATTACGGCTAATGGGGTTAGCACAGGCGCAGAAATTCCCGATCGAATGACCTCAAGGAGGTTAGAACGAACATCAGTGAATGCAGTCGTCTGAGCTATGTTTAGTGCTACTAATATAGTGCCCTCATCACTTAACGAATATTCTTCAAGAGCTTGCCCAAGGATAAATCCGTTATGTGTAGCCCTTTCTGCAATTCCAGGCGTTGAAGAATTTGTCATTAGGTCACCTGGTTTAATGTTTCCTGCTTTATTTGTGACTCTTACTATAGTAGTACCAGTCTTAACTACAAGTTGGGAACTGGCAGTTGCATTGTTCTCTAAGATAGATGCAGCAGGAGCATCTGTGACAACTCCAAATACCGCGGCATCATAAGATATATCACAATATCCAAGCGAAGATTTCTTAATACAGACAATAGTTCCTGCTTTAAGCGGCTCAGACAAAGTATATGAGTTAGCTATACCACTTGAGGTAACCTGTGCGTTAACATTTACCGGCGACCTAAGTAACGCAATCAAAACAAAAAAACAAATACATAAAGAGATCTTATTCAACATATCTCATATTACGAATGTATTAGGCATCTTGCAATCAATAACTCAATTACAATTAACAATCGATAAATCTTGAGAAAATTATTAATAAATGTCACATTGCAAGAATACCCATACTTAATAACTATATGTTAAATATAAACAAACTTTAATGGCTCAAAGTAAAATGTTTTGAGAACTACTCACAATCCTTTCCGGCAAAGCGTTTTGTTTTTATTAGAAAAGAATCTCTCGAAACTAAAGAATAACACTAGACTTGTTAAGTACTCCCTACTATTAGTAGTTAACCTAATCGTTTAAACAATACGCAATGTTCTCAGCTAGTTCTAATGCACTGAAGATCCCAATATATTTTCATATATAGAAGAAAAAAGTGTTACGGAATAAAATTTCAAAAAACATACTAAAACATATTTGAGGCAAAATGTCTAATATCTTGTACAACTTCATTTGTTTTGCGGAAATCAAAAGATTGTAGAATTATTTATGTACTGCAAAAACACAATATAGAAACGTACAGATAAAAGTATTGAATAACGATCCAGAAGATTTGAAACGTTAGTTTTGTGTATAAGGATAAGTATTACGAAAGAATACTTTAAATATCAATAGAATGCGATTGATATTCGCTGCAACAATAGTACGGCTAAATTCACGACGAGTTATTAATATAGGTATCCATGAAAACAGTATAAGGCAATAAAGATTATACATTTTCGATCTAAATGAACCAGATGCACCGTTGAAGCTGTGTTAATTCAACCAAACACATTCTACCCCAAAGTGAAATATGGGATTGAAAATAAGTGGTTTAAAAATACATTTTTTCATTCTTTTAACAACAAACACAATTGCGGTTATTACGCTCGTTGACAGAACATGGACAAAACAGGTTAAATGATATTAGACAACTTAGTACGAATTGTCTAAATTTTAAAAACCTGTTTATGAATTATAAAAGCAATCAACAAAATCTCCTTTCAATACATGAAGCGGCTGCTCTTTTGAAGGTCTCAACAAAAACATTAAGGAGATGGGAAGAGAAAGGCATTTTATTAGCAGCAAGGACAGAAGGTAAGCACAGAAGGTATTCCTTCGAAAGTATTTCTACATTTAAAAAAGCAAAGAACGCAAAGAAAGTAAACACAAACGCAGCTTCTGTTCAAAAACAAATTGATACAGTTGTAGTGAAGACCCCAGCTATTACTTCACCTGCGTTTGTAACGCCAATAAGTACAGCTTCTGTATATACAGTTGTTACACCACAAGAAGTATTTCTAACAAATAAAGCGATATTCTCAGATAAAAACGAAGAACACCCTAGAAAAAAAGTAAACACAAAAATATTTTCAAGAATTGTCTTTGCCGCAGCGTTTCTCGCAATTACAGTAACAACTGTTAATGCTTTTGCTCCTAAAGTTAGAGAGTTTATTACCGCTTCGCCTAAAGTTACCTCAAACAATAAGATGGAAAACGTTTTAGCAGATACCAGTACATTGCAAGACTTAACTTTTAATCTTAATATTCCTACTAAAATTAACGCAAATTTATTTGTAGGTGGAGACGCTTCAACAAGTGGTAATCTTACAGTTAAAGGCGAAAATAATTCTATTGCGGGAATACTAACGCTTACAGGAAACACACTTTCCTCTACTGCAGACCTTACTATTAATCCTATTGGTGGTGGCGTAAGGATTGGAACAACAGGAACACCAAGAATAGACCTTGCTGGAGGTGACTTATACATTTCTGATCAACTTGAGGTAAATAAAAGCATAACTATTGGTGGTAGCACTATTTCAAACTTTGTGGGTACAGGGTTAACAGTAGTCAATGGCGTTTTAAATACGTCGCTAGGCACGACAATTGAAAATGGAGAGATTGCTGATAATACTATCACTGAGTCAAAACTACTTCTGAGTAACGATGCATCTGATGGAAAAATTCTTTCTTATAATACTGACACAGGAGGATTTAAATGGATTGATCAAGCTACTGCTGGATCTGACAGTCCATTTCAAACGACATCTAACGTTGCTAATTTAGTTACCTCTACTAATGATGTAACAATTGGTGCTGCAACTGATCTTGGAAAACTTGGCGTGTCAGGTGATTCTGATGAAGTTCAACTACTTGTTCGCGGAAATAGTACACAAACATCAAAAGTACTCGCAATACAAAGTTCTTCAGCAACCAATTTATTTACCGTAGACAATTCAGGTAATCTGATTACCGCAGGTAGTTTGACCGTAAATTCAGATGCTATTTCCGATTTTACCGGAAATGGATTAACGCTCTCCTCTGGTTCGCTTACAATTCAAACAATCGCTTCGACAGATGGACTTTCAGCCACTACATCAAATGGCTCAGGTCTTGAAGTTTTACCATCAGGCATTGGACTTCTTCAGGGATGTGCAGATGGACAACTTCTAAAATGGATTGAAAGCTCAGATACTTGGGGGTGTGCAAATGATAGTGGCGCAACGAGCGCTGTTATTAATGTCAAGAACAATGGCGTTGCCATTGGAACAAATGTTGATACCTTAAACTTCACATCAGACTTTACGCTTACTGAAAGTCCAAGTGGAACCGACAACATCTCAATAGCAGATAACTCACTTAATTTTAGCGAACTTTCAAATTCTCTTGTATTAGATGCAACAACATCAATCGCATTTGGAGCTTCAAATTACAATTTTACCTTTACAAACAATGGAACTGGAAATGAAATCCACAACCTAAGTTCAACTGGAGACTTACTTATTCAAGATAACGGCACAACATTTGCAACATTTAACAATGCAGGTGGAATTGATTTCAGCCCAAATGGCACAAGTAACCTAACAATCAATACAGACAGCGACTCTGCGCTTAAAGTTACGGGACTCGCCTCAGGTTCCGGTTCAGCAATTTGTATTGATGGAAGTAACAATATCGTAACCTGTACGACAGGTTCGGGTGGGTTGTCAGGGAGCGGTACAAGCGGTCAAATTGCTTATTTCAATGGAGCAACATCTGCAACTTCAGAAGCTAGCGGTTTCAGCTGGGACGCAACGAATAATAGACTTGGAATCGGAACGGATACACCAAACGCAGTTTTGCACGTAAGTAGCGCCTCGATCGGAAAAGCACTTGCAATATTTAATGAAACAGGTGACCAAGATATATTGACAGCAAGTGCTTCAGGCACAACAGTTTTTACAGTGGCACGCACAGGCCAAATAACTGCTAGTTCATCTACTGCAAATGCTGATAGTATCAAAATATCTCCAAATGCATCAGGTTCTAACACTTTCACGGGTACACTAACATCAGCTGATTTAACTGGAAATGTTACCTGGACTCTCCCCGACTCATCTGGCACAGTAATCCTTTCAGGACACACATTTACAGGGGATGTTACGGGAACACTCGGAGCTGGTGGAACAACAGCACTTACTATTGCCGCCGACTCTGTTGCTCTTGGAACTGATACAACTGGAAACTACATAGCAAGTATTACCGGCAACAGCCAAGTTGCAGTCAGCGGCTCAGGATCAGAGTCTGCTGCCGTTTCCCTTTCCATCAATGGAAACTCGATTGATACCGTACAACTGGCAAGTACCTTAACTTTTTCAGATGGCGACCTAATTGATCTTTCTTCAATAAATACGAGCTCAACAGTTGAAGGCTTACTATTACCTCAGGCAACAAGTTGCAGTGCCGGAACTGCCGAGGGTCAGGTTTGTTGGGACACAGATAATGACTTCCTTTCTGTTGGAACAGGAAGTGGAACAGTAGCATTACTTGGAAGCACAAGCTCGTTGTTTACGCTTGCCGCAACATCTGGCTCATCACAAACAATAAGCGCTGGAGACACGGCAACCATTGCAGCGGGTACTGGTATTACAACAACAGCAGGATCAACAGATACAGTCACAATTGCAGCAACACTCGGAACCTCTATTTCAAATGCAGAAATAGATGCAAACACAATTAATTGGGATTCAATTGCAGATGCGATGACTCTTGATGCAAACACGAGTATTACCGCAGCTAGTGCTCTCTCACTCACCATTGGAAATAATGTAACACTCACAACCAGTGGTACAGGATCAATTGTCGCAACAGATCTGAGTTGTACTGACTGTGTTGCTTTAGGATCTGAAACAACCGGGAACTATGTAGCAACAGTGACCGGCAATAGCCAAGTTGCGGTCAGCGGCTCTGGATCTGAATCAGCTGGAATTTCCCTTTCAATAAATAACAACTCAATTGACACAGCGCAACTTGCAAGCACACTTACCTTCGCTGACGGTGATTTATTAGATCTTTCTTCGATTAACACAAGCTCAACAACCGAAGGTTTAAAGCTTCCCCAAAATGCAACAGCCTGTTCGAGTGGAACAGCGGAAGGCCAGGTTTGTTGGGATAGCAGTACAGACACGTTATATATTGGCAACGGAACGAGCGCCACTGCAGTTGGAGGCGGATCATCATTTACGAGCTTTACAGCAGCTGGTGACAGTGGAAGTAATCAGACTATCTCAAACGGTAACACATTGAGTGTGCTTGGCGGTTCAAATGGAATTGACACAGTCGGCTCTGCTACCGACACAATCACCTTGAATCTGGATACGACTGAAATTGGCTCAACTACTTTTGGCACTGGATCTGCAATCACCTGGACCTTTGATGCGTCAGGAGGAACTGACACGACCATTGCATTTGGAAATGATACTCAGACTTTTACTGCAGGCACAGCTGCTTTTAGCGGAACGGTAAATCTTTCAAGCGGTGTACTTCAAACTGGAGGCACACAACGATTAAGTAATGCTGGAGCCCTCAGCAACATTACCGGTTTTACACAAACAAGTGGATCTTTTAATTCAACACTTTCTACGACAAACGCGGCGACATTCAACTCAAGTACTGCAAATTCTGACAGTTTAGCGCTCCTTCCTCAATCAACCGTAAATACCAACAGCTTCACAGGGACAATTACAACAGTGGATCTTACCGCAGCACGTACATGGACACTTCCAGATGCAACCGGAACCGTGTGTTTAACAACAGGCAACTGTGCAGGCTCAGGAGGAGGAATTACTGGGTCTGGAACATCAGGTCAGATTGCATTTTTTAATGGAGCGGGAACAATAACATCAGAGTCAACAGGTTTTTCTTGGGATGCGACAAATAAAAAACTAGGAATTGGAACAGATACTCCGAATGGACTACTTCAGGTAACAGGTGCAGCTGTTGGAAAGTCCCTTGCAATATTTAATGAAACTGGAGATCAGAACATATTGACGGCAAGCGCTTCTGGCACAACCGTTGCATCAATTGATAGAACCGGACAGATTACTTTGAATACAACTACAGCAAATGCAGATAAACTCGCTCTTGTTGGTAATGCGACAGGTAGTAACTCGTTTACAGGCACAGTCACACCGACAGATCTTACTGCTAACAGAACATATACACTTCCAGACGCAACGGGTGACTTTTGTTTGAGTAGTGGAAACTGTGCCGGAGTTGGTGGAGTTGGAAATGTGAGTGGTCCAGGCTCTTCGACAGACAATGCAATTGCAAGGTTTGATTTAGCAACTGGAAAGATTATTAAAAACAGCGGTGTAATTATTGATAACTCAAACAACATTACAGGAATAAATTCAATAGACACAATCTCGACGAGCGCAACTGCGCTTGGATTCGCAGGTGCTGGAACAATTACATCAACTGGAACAAGTGCACTCACCCTCGATTCAGGCACAACAGGGGTAGTTAATATTGCTACAGGAACCAGTGGCAAGACAATTAACATTGCAACGGACAATACAAATGCAGATACCATAAACATTGGGTCAGCTCTCGACAGTGTCGCAGTTCTCGGAACAAGTACAATTACAGGGGCTACTACGGTAAATGGATCTGGTTCAGCCGCCACAAATATTGGAACTGGCACAAGTACCGGTACAATCACCATAGGTAGAGTCACTGGAACTGATCTTGCTTTGAATGATGCAAACTGGAATGTTACAGGAGCAGGCGCCGCGAACTTTGTTAGTTTTGGTGCAACAACTCCAGGCACTGGAGCATTCACGACCCTTTCTTCAACTGGTAACACAACAATCGGAGATGCAAACTCAGATACCTTAACAATTAATGCAGGGAGTTCAGGGACAGGAATTATTCTTGCCGATACGAGCTTTGCAAATTGTTCTACCCTCTCAACAGTTTCAAACATAGTTACTTGTGGGGCAGCTGGAGGCAGTATGAGCAGTTTTACCGCTGCAGGCGACACAGGAACACCTCAAACAATATCAGACAGTAACACTCTCTCTATTGTCGGAGGGACAAACGGTATCGACACAGTAGCAAGTGCAACAGATACTATTACATTAAATCTTGATACCACTGAGATTGGTTCAACTACATTTGGAACTGGAAGCGCTTCTACTTGGACATTCGATGCTTCTGCTGGAACAGATACTACAATTGCTTTTGGAAATGATACACAAACATTTACAACAGGAACTGCGACCTTCACGGGAAACGTTGCAGTAAACGGTGGATCTTTAACTACAACTGCTAGTACCGCCACTTTATTTAACACAAATGCAGCGACGCTTTCAATTGGTGGTGCCTCCACTACAGCACTTAACATTGGAACTGGAAACACTGCATACACTGCAATTAACTTGGGTACTGGAACTGGAGGAAACGCTATTAACATTGGAACAAACAACACAAATGCTGACACCATTGGAATTGGAAGTGCACTTGATACCCTTACAATTGCTGGCACTACAGGGGTGACGGGTGCTACTACAATTAACGGGTCTGGTTCATCAGCCACAAATATCGGGACAGGAACCTCAACTGGAACTATTACGATTGGCAGAGTCACTGGAACAGACCTCGCTTTGAATGATGCAAACTGGAATATTACTGGAGCAGGTGCCGCGAACTTTGTTAGTGTTGGTGCAACAACTCCGGGCACTGGAGCATTCACAACGCTCTCTAGTACAGGAGCCACAACAATTGGAAACAATTCGTCTACAGTCGCGATTGACTCGACTTCATGGGATATTTCAAGTGCTGGTGTTGCTTCTGGATTTACAGGTCTCACTTCAAGCGGAACAATCAATTTTTCTGGGCTTACTGCTTCAAGTGGTGTGTATACCGATGGAAGTAAAAACTTAACATCAACAGCACCTACTTCTGGAACACTTGGATACTGGAGTAGAACTGGAACAACACTTTCTCCTTCTAATGCGGGTGACGCTGTAACCACCACCGGAAACATTTCAACAACAAGTACTGGAACTATTACTTCAGCTGGACTTCTAACTGGACAACTCGGACTCACGGCAAGTGGAGCTGCGATAAACTTAAACGCTGCAAGTAACTTTGTAACCAACATCAACACTGGTAGTTCAACTGGAAGTGTAACAATCGGTGGTGGTTCAAATGCACTTGCAACAAATTCAACAACACTTGATATGGCTGCAACAGGGGCTATTCAAATCAACTCATCGGCAGGAACAATTGGAATTGGTAACAATGCAGTTGCACAAGCTATTAACATTGGAACAGGAGCTGCAGCCAGAACAATTACCATAGGAAACAATACTGGTGCAAGTGCACTCGCCTTAACTTCAGGAACTGGTTCTCAGTCTTTCACCAGTTCTGCAACCACAAATAATGCATTTGCATTTGTTGATAATGCGTTAACTTCAGCAAACTTATTGGCTTTGTCCTCCACTTCAACTGCACTTACGAGTGGAAAAATTGGCTCATTCGATTGGAGCCCGACAAGTGCAACAACTGCAACAGGAGACTTGTTTAATATAAACATTGGAGCAAACGGAACAACAACTGGGAACATCTTCTCAGTATCTGACTCTGGGTCAAATCTCTTTACAGTTTCTGAAACGGGTATTACGGCAAATGTACCAGCATCATTTACCTCTGCAGGTGATGTCTCTATGGCGTATGACTTGCAATTTACAAATCAAACTGCAAGTTATATCAAAAGTAAAGCTCCCCTCTACATCGATACCGGAGAAAGTTTTGAGAGTAATGATCTAACACTGAGAACATATAATTCAGGAAAGATTGTCCTTGATAATGTAAGTGGTGGATATGCCACTTTAAGTTTTGCCACAAAAGCAACGACAGGTGACCCATCAACTTGTGCGATTGGAGATGTGTACTTTAATAGTACTGATGCCACAATCAAAGCTTGTACAACGGTAAACACATGGGCAACCCTTAATGGTGCCGCTGGTGGAACAATCACCGGATCTGGAACTACTGGAACACTTCCAAAATTCACAAGCGGAACTGCAATTGGTGACTCACTGATTTCTGAATCCGGATCAACAATTTCACTCAGTACAGCGGCAACAATCACTGCAAGTTCACTTGCTACATTTACAAGCTCAACGGCACTTAGTCTGAATCCAAATACAGGCACTTCATATACGCTCGGAACAACGGCAACAACATTGGATCTATTCAACGCAACACCAACAACTATCAACTTTGGCGGTGCAGCAACAACTGCCTTAAATATAGGTAACGGAAGTGGCGCATACACTGCAATTAACCTCGGTTCTGGAAGTGGCACACATACAATTAACATTGCAGGCACAGGTGCAACATCTGCAGACACAGTGAACATTGGAACAGGTGGAACTTCAGCCGATACTATTAACATTGGAGGCAATGCTTCAACAACTGCTTTGAACTTAACATCAGGAACGGGCGCACAAACATTCAGGAGCTCTGTTGCAACTGGTACAACAACAAGTGCTGCTTGGGTATTTAATGATACTGCTTTGACTTCAGGAACAGGTTTATATTTGACTTCTTCTGGTTCAAGTCAAACATCAGACAAGCTTGTCGACATCTCCCAGTCAGGAGTTACAACAGGGTTCACTGGTAACTTACTTAATCTTAATTCGACAAGCACAACGGGTGCAGCAACATTTATAAATCTTACGGCAAACGCTTCCACAGTTGGAACTGGAGAAAGTATTGCAATGAATGCGCTTACAACCGGTAAAGTGCTTGGGTTGAGTAGTAGCTCAACTGCAATCACAACTGCTGGCTCAAACATAGGCTCACTCCTCGACTTAACAGCAAGTGGTGCAATGACTGCATTTACTGGCTCAATTGCAAACATTAACGTCGCAAACGCAAGTAACGCAGGAGACACTGGAAACGCACTTAACATTAACCTTGGTGGCGCTGCTCAAATAATGAAAGCTCTAAACATTGCAGATGCTACAACTGGAAACCTTTCAACAACTGGTGCTGTTGCAATCAGTATGAGTGGCGCCCACACCGGAACTGCAATCGCTGTCACAGATGCGACTGCTACTGGAAAAATCCAAACGCTTATCGGCAATAGTCTTACCTCGGGCACCGCAGTACAAATTAGTTCCACGGCAACCGGACTAACTACTGCAGGTTCAAATATTGGCTCGCTATTTGACATTACGGAAAGTGGTGCAATGACTGCTATGACTGGAAACATTGCAAACATAAATCTTTCTGGAGCAAATGCTGTCGGTTCAACTGGAAACGCACTTAACATTAACATCGCAGGAACTGCGCAACTCATGAAAGGTATTAGCTTTACTGATGCAACTACTGGAAACCTTGGAACAACAGCAGGTACCAGTGGTGGAGTGTTATTCTCATTTACAGGGGCACATACCGGATATGGACTTCAGGTTTCAGATGCAACAGCAACTGGAACGGCATTTGCATTGAATGCAAACTCACTTACTTCTGGAGTCGGTCAAAGTATTCTCTCAACAGCAACTGGAGTAACATCAGGTAACTTACTGAGCTCATCTCTGACTGGTGCATCTGCTTTTACCGGAAATCTTAATTATTTTGATTGGACTCCTGGAAGCTCAACAACTGCAACAGGAGATTTACTCCGTGTTCATATTGGAGCAAACGGATCAACAAGTGGATATCTATTCAATGTTGTAGATGATACAACTTCTGACTTCTCTGTTTCAGAAACACAAATCACCAGTGCGTTGCCACATCAGTTCACGGCAGCTGGTGACGTTTCAATGGCATACGATCTACAATTCACAAATCAAACTGCAAGCTATATTAAAAGTAATGCACCACTCTACTTACAAGCTGGAGAGACGTTTGAAAACAACAATTTAACATTACAAACGTATGGAACGGGTGCCATAGTTTCAAGTGGTAAATTCTCATTCGGTTCGCAAAACACGCTTACTGCAAATAGCACTACCCCATCTGTAACTACTGGCGACTATTTTGTCACGGCAAATACATCCACTACACTTATTTCAAACTTCACCAGTGGAACAGTGGGTCAAGAGATTTTTGTAAACATTGCCGATGCAAACACAGATTTTGATTGTACAAGTTCAAATATTGCTTGCGGAACTACAGATATCACAACCCCTGCAAGCGGTGACATCCTACACTTTATCTATGATGGAACAAATTGGTCGCTCCTTGGCTGGATGCGAAATACAGCAAATAACAGTAACCCAACAAACGGTGTTGACTTGGCAGAGTTCTATCCAAGTTCAGAATCACTTCAGGCTGCTGATGTAATTAGTGTAGATTCAACAAATCCAGTCACCATTAAAAAGGCTACAGATGCAGACGGTCAAAAGGTGTTTGGAGTAATTTCAACCCAGCCAGGGCTTATTCTCGGTGAAGATGCAGTGAACTCATATAAAGTTGCTCTTGCCGGACGGGTCCCAGTAGCAATCGATCCAGCTTCAGAGACAATTCAAGCTGGCGACCTGATTGGAGCCTCGAGTGTGTCAGGGAAAGCAAAGAAAGTAACAAGCGGATATATCATCGGACGTGCCTTAGAGGCTTGGACCACAGGTTCGTCAAATCAACTAACAGTATTCGTGAATCCAATTTATGTGAACGGTGACTCAATTGATAACAGTCAGTTTGACTCTAGACTCACTACACTTGAGAACAATTTTGCTACGGTAAGCGCTTCACTCACCGCTTCAGCAAGTGGAGTGCTCGCAAACTTTAGTGATGTACATACAAATACTCTTTCAGTACTTGGAGACTCTACACTTTCTGATACAGTTATCAATGGTAAGTTGAATGTGGGAGCTATGGTATTTGATAATGTAGATCAAAGTATCAATGCAATTGGCACTTTAAAGATTCAAAGCCTTGCACTTGGGAATATAGAGCTTGAAAATGGACTCGTTACGATTGACACACTTGGTAATGTTGTAGTGAATACAATAACTGCTCAGAAGTACAAAGTAGCAGGAACTTCTGCAGGAACAAACACAATGGGCGCTGGTACCAACCAAGTTACTATAAATACAACTGCGGTCACTGCAAACTCGCTCATCTTTGTAACACCGAAGAAGACTATTGCTCACCCAATGGCTGTAACTCAGAAAGTAGATGGTACGAGCTTTACCGTTTCAATAAGCAGTATCGAACTGCAAGACATTGAATTCGACTGGTGGATAGTCGACAAGACTAACTGATAAATAGATATACTTCCTCAATATGAAGTAATGATCGATTTATATAAACAATGCAGTAACCACATACTTCGTCAGGTAGTTTGCATTAAGTATCATCACTTCATTTATCGAATGTAACTTCTACCTACTGTTTTAGAATATAGTATTTTTAATACTTAGAATATCTTTATGTATATTAATATATAAAAGTATGCGAATCTATCTCAAAGTAACACAGGTCTGTTGTTGTCTTAAGATGCGTAAATTCAATGTTGTTGGTTGCTAACAATAGCTTAATTACAAAAAATGCTAACACTGAGAACTTCTCTATCCAATAATAGTACTCCCCGGACTCACGTCCGGGGTTTCTTGAATAACATCATTCGAATTCAAGCCTAGATTGTTTTGGGAGTTCTTCTTTCCCTTGATATTCAATATATCGGCGGAACAACTCCTCGTTGAGGCAAATGGTAAAAGAAAAGTATCCAACACTCCAAATACTCCTCTCCAGATACATACGCCGAATGAATGGGTATCTCTCATTCAGTGCTCGGCACTTTAAATCTTCAGGAGCAAAGCTTATCGAATATTAAAACACTCAAATGACGAATAAGGTTTTTAATAACATAGATATCTATAGAATGAAACCAAAACTCTCAAGGCTGCCTCTTTAGAAGAAAAAAACCAATATGAATTGGGAAAGCAAAAAAAGTATACAAGAATAGTATGCATACACAAAAGATATGAAGTTTCAAAAATTGTGAAAATTAAATATTTTTATAATCTTTGGGGTTTATTGTTTAAAGAAATATACTTGAGCACCTCACTTTTTTTAATTTTTGATAAATTTCAAGTAAATTAAAAAAAAACAGGCTTCACAAAATGCGTTTTAAGATACTTGTTTTTACATATATGAGTGGTTAGTCGTTTCAGTAAATGCGAAAATTTGAATAATTCGAACCTACAGCTCCATTCAACGAATTGTCTCGACAAGAATTTACTACTCAAATTAATCAATAGCAATCGCTAGTCAAAGATAAACTCAAAATGCCCAATATTTATTTCCAGTAATACAAATTCTCATATATTCAGACTGCTAGATACTGGGTATTTGATTGATTTCCAACGAGGGTCGTCAAAATAATTCATACCTAATTCAAGAAAAGATGTATACAGAAAAACACAAACACTTTTATTACCCAGAGAGGCTCAAGTCCCCGAACTGCAGCCACAATACTGAAAACAGTGTCGCTTTTGCGAGCTGAAACGTCATGTGAAGTATAAATTAAAAACAAACTTCTTATTAAATCTATTGATTGAAATTTTTTAGAAAATACTTTTTATTACTCAATCTTACAATTAAATTCGATAAAATAGGTGTTAGACGACAAATACAAATATATTAAATTTAGACAGGATTCGTGCTTGGACAGGTTTGCGTTTTTCCTGTATCTTTTAAGTGAGGACATTGCTCCTCTGGTTTTGTTTGGAAGAAAAATCTTTCTATGAGTGATTACCCAAAATCGTTGAATATAACTAAACATTTTCTTAAATTAATTAAAAAAGTGCATTTGCGTACATGGATCGGAATATTCCTGATTGCAATACTTTTACCTGTCATAATTCTCTCTCTTTATAAGTCACAGAGTTCACAAGCCGCATGGTTTGATGATGGATGGACATATCGTATGAAAGTCCCTATTACGGCACATACAGGTGCAGAAACGAATAAATATTTCTCAGTGACCGTTGACACAAGCGATACCACAAAATTTCAAGCAGATTGTGGAGATATCAGATTCCTAAATAGTAGTGGAGATCTTTTGAACTATTACATTTCAAGCGGTTGTAGCAGTGCATCAACCATTATTCATGTTTTGGTTCCCTCTTTCCCCGCAGGGGCCTCAAACTACTATATGTATTATGGAAACCCAACAGTCGCGAATGGATTTTCATCCTCCGATTTCAGCGCAGGTACTGGTATAACAGTGGGAACTGTCGGAAGCGAAGAAAAAGGTACAGGTCCAATTCTTTATTGGAGTATGGACGAAGGATATGGAACAACAACGTATGATTCAACTTCAAACCGAAATAATGGAACGCTTACTGGAGCATGGGAGTCTGAACAATATTGTGTTACGGGAAAGTGTATTTTTCTGAGCAATAGTAGCACCCAAGGATTAGGAACTGCGACTGTGAGTCCTCTCAGTAAACTTACATCAGGATCCGTTTCAATATGGGCCAAGTACACCGGTGTAAACAGATATCAAGATATCTTTAATCTGTATAGAGGGGCTGACACGACAGCGACCGGTTTTGAATTAAACTTTGATAACCGAACAAGTGGTGGGGTAAACATCAAAGGTACAGCATCTAAAGATGGTTCATTGAAATGGGAGTTTACTGTGGCAAGCGCAGACTTTAATGCAATAACTGAAACGAATAAATGGCACTTATATACATTAGTTCACGATGGTACAACCCCTTCACTCTATATTGATGGCAAACCTATTAATATTACATTTACAACAACAACAGATAAAACAGTTTGGTTCAAGGCATTTCTAACAGATGCCACATCAAAAGCCGATACATTAGCTATTGGACTTGTAGTTGCAAATAACACTCCATTTAATCCAGCCACCGCATTTTTTGATGATTTTAAAATCTATCCATATGCTCGATCGGCAACTCAGCTTAAGGCTGACTATATCTCAAGAGGTACAAACGAAGGTGTGTCTGCTCAATTTGGAAATACAGACCAAAAGTATCTTTCCGATGGGCTTGTAGCGTACTGGAAATTTGATGAGTCAAGCAGTACTGCATCTGACTCGTCCGGAAATGGACTTACACTTACAAATAATGGAACTACTCCCTACACAGACGGGAAGTTTGGAAATGCACCAACATATAATGGTAGTACCCGATATTTTAGTACTGCAACAACCATTTCAGGCGTTCAAAGTGTTTCTTTTTGGACATATCCAGGATCCACTACTGATAATTTTATCAATTTAGCAAGCGGGGTGTATGTGAGCGCATCAGGTGGTACCTTGTCAGCAACTGGTTTCACAAATCCCACTATTTACGTTAATGGTGTCCAGACAACAACGATCGCTGCAAGTGTTTGGCAGTACATAACTATCACTACTTCTAGTTCCATTTCTGGAAGTGCAGTAAACATTGGTCGTGCCAATAGCACTGTCGCTGTTAATAATTCTAGAACTGATGATGTTCGCTTTTATAATCGTATCTTGTCTGCACAAGAAGTTAGTAAGCTTTACAACTGGGCGCCAGGCCCTATCGGATACTGGCAATTTGATGAAAACACTGGAACAACATTACATGACGCAAGTGGAAACGGGAATGGAGCGACTATAACAGATACGGCAAACGTCGGAAAATGGACTTCGGGTCAATATGGATCAGCATATGACATGGAAGGTAATGAAACCTCCGATGTAATGGCTCTTGATAATACCATAGATCTCGGAACCAGAAACACAATAGCATACTGGGTATATTTTGTTAATAGTACTAATTCACCAGTTATTGGTGGCAACTATAGTACAACTGAAGGTTATATGAGCTACCGTGAATCGACTACGTTATATTCTAGACCAGGAACGGGAGTTAGTGCAGCAAGCGTGTCTTATACAACAGCGATAAATACTTGGTATCACATCGAAGTTGTGAGAGACAACACTAGTATTAAGTTTTACGTTAATGGAATTCAGGCCGGCTCAACACAAACACTTGATGCAAACCCTAATTTCACTTTATATAGTCTCACAAACTATGTGACTGGAGTGACGAACTATCCCCTCGAGGGAAGACTGGATGATGTGCGAGTTTACAATTATCCACGATCTTCACAGCAAGTGATTGAGGATATGAATGGTGGTCACCCTGCTGGGGGTTCTCCGCTTGGCTCTCAAATAATGTATTGGAAACTCGATGAACAAAATGGAAATACCATTAATAATTCTGGCTTTGGAACTTCTACATATAATGGTACAAATTCCGGAGCTACATGGCTGCAGAATAACAGCTGTAAGGTAAATGGTTGTTTATATTTTGATACAACAACAGACTCAGTGAGTGCCGGAGATGTGGCATACATAGATGGTTTAACTGGATTCACCACCAGCTTTTGGCTTAATCCACAAACGCTGGCCACAAACAAAATGATTGTAAGTAAAGCAAATACAACCACTCAGCGGGTATTTCAAATAAAAACTGATGATACAACTGCAGCAAAACTAAAAGTAATGATTTCCTCAAGTGCCGCTGACACTTCCAACTATTGTGTAACGGCATCTTCAGTTTTAAGTGCATCAACTTGGCAACACGTTACTGTTGTATATGATGGAACAGCAACAACAGGTAATGATCAACGGGTCAAAGTGTATGTAAACGGGGCACCAACAAGTTGTACGGTAACAGGAACTATTCCAACGTCACTCGTTTCATCGACCACTTCAAATTTTAAGCTTGGGCAAGGTGATGACACAACACCAACGGCATTAATTTCATATATTGATGAACTAAAAATCTATACTTCAGCGCTTACCGCAGATCAAGTTAAAATCGAAGCGCAATATGGAAGCACTATAGACTTTGGCACAGGACAGAATGAAACTACACAAATTACCGGAACAGCAGAAACTGGTCCAATTCTATATCTTCCGCTTGATGAAAATACGGGAACTACTGCTGCAGACAAAAGTGGAAACGGTTTGAATGGAACACTTACAAACGGTCCTGTTTGGTCGCTCGGAAAAATTGGAGAGGCTGTTTTCTTTGACGGCTCAAATGATCAAATTCAAGTTTCACACAATTCTCTCCTAAATGTAGTGACTGGCTATACTGTTGAAGGATGGGTGAAACCTACTGCTGGTAATGGATCATATCGAGATATTCTGGTAAAAGGGATAGATACTGCTGGCGGCGAAACATCTACTTTTTATATGCAGATTACTGACACAAATCAATTTGAAGGAGGTCACAAAGCAAACACCTTTTTCAGATATGCGGACTCGACGACAACTGCAAGTTTAAACACTTGGTACCATGTCACCATTACGAATAACAGTAGTAACACGAGTGTCAAAATATATATCAATGGAAAACTGGAGGCAACAACAGCATATACAACAGACGCACCACTCACTCAAAGCAGTCCTTTATTAATTGGGGTTGGAAATGGTTCCAATTATAGACCATTTACTGGATATATTGATGATATTAAGGTCTATAACTACGAACGAACACCTGCACAAGTTGCATATGATTACAATCGTGGTGCACCTATCGGGTGGTGGAAATTTGATGAAGGCAATGGGACTATTTCAAATGATTCATCTGAAAACAGTTATACTGGCACGCTGACAGGGACTCCTTCATGGGTTGATGGCAAGTTTAACACTGGAATCAGCTTAAACGGCAGTAGTCAGTACTCAACTGTTACTGATGCTGCAAATATTCGATTTGATAGCGCAACTCAAAATTTTTCTGTGTTTGCATGGGTGAAACGGGCTGCAACAGGATCTGAAATGGACATTGTGAGCAAGGAAGATGCAGACAATGATGGATATCGACTTGAATTTACAAGTGGAAACATTGTTCGTTGTAGTGCAAATAGCACAGACGTGGATAGCACTGCTACGATTACAGATACGACTACTTGGCATCTGGTTGGTTGCAGTATGAACAGAAGTGGAACCGGGCAAATATATATTGATGGATATCCTTCTGGAACAGCCACCTCAATTAGTGCAATTACCATGTCCACAACGGCAAATATTTTAATAGGTGCCCGCTCATATACCACCGCGAATTACTTTAATGGAACAATTGATGGTGTACGGCTCTATAATTACGCGCTTACATTGTCACAAATCAAAAAACTTTATAATGAAGGTTCAAGCGTTCGTTTTGGACCAACACAAGGAACTCCAGCGCCATGAGTAAAAAGTCATTTTTCAAGTCTCACCTTTCAAAAGTTAAACTACGTACATATGTTGCACTGGGATTATTATTTATATTACTTCCCGTTATACTTATTTCCCTTTTTAGACCACAAAACTCGACTGCTACATGGATGGATGACTCATGGACATACAGAATAAAAGTTCCAGTAACTGCACACACAGCAGTTGAAACGAATAAATATTTTACCAAAACTGTAGACACGAGTGACACGACAAAGTTTCAATCAGATTGTGGAGACATACGCTTCACTGATGCAAATGGAAAAGTTTTGCAATATTACATTGCTTCTGGATGTAGTAGTGCTTCAACTGTTGTTCATGTACTAGTTCCCTCTTTCCCAGCAGGAGCATCGGACTACTATATGTATTATGGTAATGTAACCGCTGCAAACGGCTTTAGCTTAAGTGACTTTACGGCCGGAAGTGCAGTGACTGTAGGAAGTGTGGGAGGTGAAGAAAAAGGAACTGGGCCAATTTCCTATTGGAGTATGGATTCAGGAACTGGAACAACTGCCTATGATTCACAAAACGTAAACAATGGCACCTTTGGCGCAAGTACTGCCGCTCCAACTTGGCAAACAGAAGACATGTGTGTAAGCGGAAAGTGTATATACTTTGATGGCAGTAATGACTATATAGAAAAAACTTCTGCAAAAAACCTCCCATTAGGAGCGACTCCTCGAACGGTTGAAGCTTGGGTAAGATACAACGGAAGTATTGCCTATCAATATATTTTGGCTTACGGGACACAAAGTAACGGGAATTGGTTTGGATTAGCAATCGAGTCAACAGGGAAAATATATATAGATACCTGGTCAAATGACACACCAGGAACAGCAACCACGATTAATGACAATAAGTGGCATCATGTTGCAGCAACATACAATGGCAGTACTTCAGTTAGTTTCTATGTCGATGGAAATTTTGTTGAAACGGACAGTATTTCCGCTCCAGCAAACACAACCGGAACAACATTGCGAATTGGGAGTTCTACTTCAAATGACTATTTTTTGAAAGGTTATATTGACGAACCAAAAATTTACAATTATGCAAAAACCGCTGCTCAAATAAAAGCCGCATATAACTCAAAAGGCTCAAATGAAGGTGCGACATCAACCGTTGGTAATGCTAATCAAAAGTTTCTATCAGATGGACTCGTTGGATATTGGAAAATGGATGAAAGTAGTTGGACAAACAATTGTTCAGCTACCTCTGTTACTGATAGTTCAGGAAACGGAAACAACGCAAAAGCATGCCCTGCCTCAACCGGCCCGACAGGTGCCGCAGTTGGGAAATTTGGTAATGCAGGAAGTTTTGATGGTTCTGATGATTATGTTGAGGTTCCAAACACAACAAACATCCATCCCGGCGACACTTTCACACTCGCAGCCTGGGTAAAACGAAGCTCAACTGGCACATTTGATGCAATCTTTGGAACTGCTACAAATGATTTCCAACTCGCGTTTGTCAATGACAATATAAAGCTTTCAAAACAATCAAGTAGTGATGTTTTTGTCAGTACGAGTACATACACAGATACAACAAGTTGGCACCAAATTGTTGCAGTCAAAAATGGTTCTCAATTTGCAAAAGTATATTACGATGGAGTCGAGATTGCAGGAACATTCACAAATCAAACAATATCAGCGGGTTCATCGTCTGTTTACATCGGTGGGGATTCTGTTTCAAATGATGTTTTTGCAGGTTCCATTGATGAGGCTCGTATATACAATAGGGCACTTTCAGCCCAGGAAGTTCGTAAACTGTACATTTGGGCTCCAGGGCCAGTGGGTTATTGGAATCTAGATGAAAAAACTGGAACTACTGCCTCAGATACAAGCAGCAATAATAATACGGGGACATTAACCAATGGCCCCACGTGGAGTTCTGGAAAGTTTGGCTCAAGCGTTTCATTTGATGGTGTCGATGATGTAGTCGATGCTGGATCTGGGTCAACCCTTGATGACATGCCTGCCATGACTCTTGAAGCATGGATTTATACAAGGTCGCTCGGCGGTGGTGGATTAGGTCGTATTATGGAAAAACAATCGAGTGTCACTGATAACGGTTTTAGATTCCAATTAAATACAAGTAATGCCATTATTTTTAGTCAAGATTACTCGACAACAGATATTAGTCATGCAACTGCAACTAATGTTTTCGCACTTAATACATGGCAACATGTGACGGCTACCTGGGATGGGTCCGCTACTGCACAAAATATTCATATTTATGTTAACGGTGTTGAGGTTTCTTCTTATATAACAACAACAAACGGTTCGGGATCCCGAGTAACAGATGCTGCGCAAAACCTTCGCATTGGTAATACAAATAATGGATCAAGAGGCTTTGATGGAATGATTGACGATGCTCGGATTTACAATTATGTTCGTACTCAATCTCAAGTTATTGAAGATATGAATGCAGGTCATCCAACTGCTGGAGGTTTTGTCGGTTCATACACTTCATATTGGAATATGGATGAGTCGAATGGAACAACAGCACATGACAGTAACAGCACACTTGCAAATGACATCACGCTTTCAACCTCCTCATGGAATCTTTCAGGAAAAACAAATAGTGCATGGAACGGGGTTGGAACAAATTGGCTCTCTCGCGCTGATGATGATGATTTTGATTTCACCGCCTCAGATAACTTGTCTATCTCTTTGTGGTTTAAATCTGACTCAGCAAGTAATCCCGGAACGACGGAATATTTACTAGATAAATCCTTGTCAGGTGCTGTTCAAGCCGCCGGATATGCGATCTACGCAAAAACGAGTGGTTTGGTATGTTTTGGTATTGATGATGACACAACCTGGTCCCCGGGCGATGAGGCATGCAGTACCAGTGATATATATGATGCAACTTGGCACCACATAGTGGTAACTAAAACCGGTACCAGCGAAATTCGAATATACGTCGATGGTTTAAGTAGTGGATCTGACATTTCACTCGCCACAACAGGAACATTGACTAACTCAAAAATTTTATATCTTGGTGATCGCGATGGCGTGGACAACAGTGATGAATTTAATGGAGACATTGATGAAGTAAAAATATATCGTTCAGTATTAACTCAGGACCAAGTTTTACTGGATATGAATGCGGGCTCTTCACAAAATTTTGGTGTTACTGCATTAACAGAAGCATCACAGTTTTTAGATGGCGCTGGTAACTCACCTGTCGGGTATTGGAATTTGGATGAAAAAACTGGCACATCCGCAAATGATAAAAGTGGAAATGAAAACACTGGAACACTTAACAATACCCCTACTTGGGGATCCAGTCAGATGTGTAAAACAGGTTCTTGTCTCTCATTCGTAAGTAGTAGTAGCCAAGATGTGACGGTCAGTACTACTATTTCAGGAGTAAAAACTGTTTCCTTTTGGGTCTATCCCACCTCCACAACGTCAAGCATCTTACAACTTCAGGCAACAGGCGCAGTTGCAATTACGGCCAGTAGTGGAACAATTTCATTTACTGGTTTTACCTCACCGACAAAATATATAAATGGTGTGCAATGTACATCTTGTACGCTTACCGCAAACACTTGGCAATACATTACCGTTACGACGGGTACCTCAATTAGTGCATCACAAATTAAGTTTGGGCATTCGAATAGTACCTATTTTGACGGCAGAATTGATGATATAAAATTCTACGACTACGCCAGAACACAGTCCCAAGTGTCATATGATTATAACCGGGGCTTACCAACAGGCTGGTGGCAATTTGATGAATGCCAAGGCTCAACAGCATATGACAATAGCGGAAATGGAAATAACGCTACTCTGACATATGGTGGCGGAACATACACTCAAACGGGAACATGCAATTCAGGAACTTCGTCAGATGCGTGGTTCGGAGGGGTGAGCGGAAAATTCAATAGTTCACTTGCCATGGACACAACAACTGATACGATTAGTGTCGGAGATATTAGCATGTATGCATTTGACCGCAGCAACGCCTTTTCTCTTTCTGCTTGGGAAAAAACCACAACAAATGGTGCTGCGACACTTATTTCTAAACAAGACAGTAGCGCTCCTTTCACTGGTTGGAATATGCAAACTGGTTCAAATGGATTTGTCTATCTTCAATTGGTAAACACCTATAGCACCAATGCACTCGAAGTTCACAGCACAAACGACGTGAATTATTACGATGGAAATTGGCATCTAATTACCATGACATATGACGGCTCAAGTACTGATGCAGGTGTAAAAATTTACATGGATGGAAATGCAGTGCCAACGACCGCTTCATTCACCAGTACTCTTGCCTCAGCTATTACAAATTCTATATCTGTGTATATAGGGTCTAGAAATGCAGTTGGACAGAAATTTGGTGGACAGCTGGACGACGTCCGAATCTACAACTATGTTTTGTCTGCCACACAAGCTAAACAGATATATTCCGGTAATGGCGGTGCTGTGTTCTATGGTCCACCTACGGGCCAGCCTTGATCCACATCTAACACTAGAATAATATGTAATTATGCGTACTATCTATTTCTTATCACTGTTTTTTTTAATCTTTCTTTTTACATTCCCGACTAATATTTATGCTGATGGTACATATTCACAGCTAAACACCAGTGCTGGCTCGACTGGTAGCCCTGATGCTGTTACCTGGTCGACTGGAAACCCAATCATGATTGACTCGTTTGGAAAATATATAGTTCCAGTCCAGACAAATGGTGACTCGAACTATCATTTTGTGTTTAGTAATAACGCGGGTTCATCTTGGACCGAGACCTCAGGCCTTACAAACCCTGGCCGAGTGTCCGCAGTATATGACTCTAAAAACGATAAAATTCACGTACTAAATAGTGGCGGCACAAGTACAGGTACCACATACCGAAGGTTTAGTATCATTCGAGATACTTCATACAATATTACCTCAATTATTGTTGATCCAATGCTGACCGCAATGTCTATTGACACACAAGGGGTGTGTTCGAGTTTTGACTCAGGGGACCCGATAATTCTTTTTAAAGACAATGGGACAGACCAAAAACTAATTATTTTTTGGTCTGTTACCAAAACTTGTAGTGCAGTAAGCGTGACTGAAACACGAGCCTCAATGCGAATTTTATCAAATGATTCAAACGATGGCACACAGGGAAACTGGCTTGCATTAAATGGCACTTCTGACTCAAGTGGTGCGACAGGACCCGCTTTAATTGCATACAACAAAATTTATACATACACAGGATCTCATGTGTTTTTTCAACAATCGGCCATGATTCTTGGAGGAAGCACTGCAAAACAAGATGATATTTATTACTTTAATATTGATGAAAATAGTACACATGGATTTAGGAGACTTGTGTGGAATAGTGGAAGCAATAACTGGTCGGGATCATGGACTTCTCGCTCTACTTTTGGAGGAGACGTAAACAATGGTCAAGGATATAACTTAAAAAGCGAACTATTAAGTAAACCTGTATATGCTTCAGCTCAAGAGAAAGTCTATGTAGGAATTGCCCGATGGCTTGATAACACAAATGGAGACACTCAAAGTATGTATTCTGTCGACAGTTCTGACACAATTGCATTAGCATCAGACGTCTACTCAGCGAGTGGCACACATTGTATTTATCCGACCTTCGACTTGTCGTATGACAGTAGTCAAGACAAGGTATATTTCTTCTACGATATTTCAGGAAGTGGTTCCACTTGTGGAAATGTTTACTACAAAACATACGATGGCTCGAGTCTTTCATCTGCGACTGCTTTCTATACTGTTGCTGATAGATCTGTAGACATTCCAATCACCTATCCATCTCGGTACAACGACAAAATTCTTTTGTTCTTTAGACTAAATAATGCATTAAACTCAGGTACTCCACCACACGATATTTATTTCGGATCAGTTAGTCTAAACTCAACAAGTACCGCTGCTTCCCAAACAGTATCCACACCCTATGCTGCAACAACATATTCAGATTTTTATAAAACATGTACAACACTTTCAACGACACAAGTCATAAATAACAGCGGTGGTGAGATTGCAATTCCTGGTAGTTTTAGGGATGATTTTGAAACGCCAACTTCTCCATATACAGCGCTTTTTTCTGAGTGGGATCATGGAACCTGGTCTGGTGGTAGTTATACCCCAGCACCAAGTGGAACTCTCCTCGTTTACGGCGCAAATGGCGCATATATACTAGGGACCACTTCGTATACCAGAAAAGTTCTCGAATTTCGAGCCAAATTTACAGCACACGACTTTCAACATGTCGGCTGGGCCAATGGCACCTCATTTAATGAGTATTCAATGTTTAGTACAGCGTCTAACGGACAGTTAAACGCGAGAGCTGAAGCCGGAAGTGGTGAAACTGCAACTGCGCTTGGTTCGTCATACCTAGGCTCATATCACAAATACAAAATCGATTGGGGAACTAGTGACTCGAAGTTTTATATAGACGATACTCTTGTAGCTACAATTAATACATCAAACGCGAGCGGAATGTATATGATAGCTTCAAATAACACTACAACATCAGGCTCAGATCTAACAGTAGACTGGATGCGAATATTAAATTTCCCTTCAACCACCGGCACATATCTTTCTTGCCCGCTTGACTCACAAGTGGCTGGAAACATTTGGGGGGCGCTTACTTTTAGCTCGACACTCCCAACAAGTACAGCACTTACAGTGAAAACAAGAACTTCATCTGATAACAGCACTTGGTCTTCATATTCGTCAGCCATAAGTAGTGGAGACACAGTGTCAAGCTCGCCGGATAGATATTTACAATATCAAGTAACCCTAACAGGAACCTCATCGGATACCCCTACATTTGATTCAATTTCCCTTCCATTCGCGTCTCCAACACCGTCACCAAGCGCAACCACTACATCTACTCCAACAGCATCAACCTCTCAGGTAAGTGGTGCACCACAATGCAACGCAAGTACTCCTTTAGGAATTCCATATATTTCTGAAGCGATGCCAATAAGTTCAACAGAACTGAAGCTTATTTATAGTAATTGGAGTAGCTATTACACGATTGAATATGGTGAAAATCAAACAACATTTACGAATGCTGTTTCTGGAGTTCTTGGAGGAAGCTTTAATATAAAAGCATTAAAGGCAAATACTACTTATTATTTTAGGGTTGCTGAGAAAAATGATTGCACAATTGGAGCATGATCGAATGTACTAAAAGCAAAAACACCAGGGTTTGGAGGTCTTTTTGTTTCTTCATATATAAAGCCTGTTATCAAAACAAACTCTCCATTAATCAGTAATTTCATTCCATCGCGTTCACCAACTCCGAATATCACGGCAACAAGTGTCCCAGTTCCAGTGACAACAACAGCGCCCCAAACAGTACAAAAAAATGAGAGTATATTTGCAAAAATACTAAATTTCTTTAAAAGAATTTTCTAATTGAAGGGGTTAAGCTCGTTCTTCATCACCATAGACTAGAACATCTGAAGCGCTTACGTAGTCAAACAATTCGTGTTTCTCAAACATCAAACCAATTTCTTTTTGAGCTGATTCAGCTGAATCGGAAGCATGAATAAGGTTTTGCTGCCCACTCATTGCAAAGTCTCCTCGAATTGATCCTGCTTCTGCTTCTCGTCCTTTAGTAACTCCAATAATCTTTCGAACTGCAGCAACCCCTTCCAGTCCTTCCCAAACCATTGCAACAATTGGCGTCCAAGTCATGTATTTTTTAAGATCCGTGAAAAATGACTTGTCTTTGTGGTGTGCGTACCATTCATCTAAAATATTATCGTCAAGCTGCATCATTTTAACAGCAATCAACTTCATACCCTTTCGTTCAAATCTATGCATAATCTCTCCTACAAGTCCTCGTTGCAGCCCATCTGGTTTAATTAGTACTACAGTGCGTTCCATATGTGTTCAAGCTGATTTTAATACGTTCTCAAACTCTTTACTAGACTCAAATGGTCCAATGATAGCCAGATTAAGTTTTTCGTTTACGAAAAGTTCGTTTGCGAGTGTGTATATCTCATCAACGGTGACCGCATCAATTGAAGTAAAATCTTCTTCTGGTGTAGTCGTTTTTTTAATTAAAAGCTCATCGTAACCAAAATAGTTTCCAACGCTTTTAGTGTTCTCAAGTGAAAGCGCAATATGTCCCTTTATATAATCTTTCGCCTTTTGCAGTTCTTCGTTTGTAATAGGCTTTGTTTTTTTGGAAAGTGAACTGAGCTCATCTAGGATAACCTTCAATGCTTCAGGTGCTTTCTTGGGATCAGTTCCTGTGTAGGTAGAAATCGCTCCAATATCAGTAAAATGGTCACTTCCCATTCGCACCGTATAGCAAAGTCCTCTCTTTTCGCGTACTTCTGTAAACAATCTGCTACTCATACCTCCTCCAAGAATTGTTTCTAAAAGAGACTCCGCATATCGCGATTCATCATCAAGCGGTTTTCCGATGTGTCCAACTATAAAATGTGCTTGTTCAATTTTTTTATTTATTAACCTTATCTGTGCCTTCTCTTGCTTAAACACAAACTTCGATGCGGTTGAACTATCATTTCCTAAATCAATTTTATTAAAGTACTTTTCAGTAAGTTTCATTGAGTCCTCTTCAGTAATGCCACCCGCTACTGTAATTACAATGTTTTGGGCATGATAATGTTTGTTTCTAAAATCTAAGAAGTTTTGTCGATTAATTGTTTTTCCAACTGTTTCTTTATTACCTATAATGTCTACTCCGAGTGGATTTCCTTCGAAAATAAGTTGTTCAAAAACGTCGCCAATTCGGTACATTGGTGTGTCTTCGTACATATTCATTTCCTCAATTACTACTCCCCGCTCTTTTTCTATTTCTTCTGACTTTAAAAGTGGAGACAGTACCATATCTGAAAGTACATCAAACGCTTTATCCATCAGTCCACTCTGAGCTTTGATATAAAAATTTGTGTAGTCTTTTGAAGTACCAGCGTTAAATTCAGCACCCATTGCATCAATTGTTTCAGAAATAACTTTAGCTGATGTGTACTTCTCTCCTCCTTTAAATACCATGTGTTCTAAAAAATGAGAAATACCCGATATTTTGGCTTCTTCGTATCGAGAACCAACACCGACCCAAACGGTAACTGTTGCACTTGTCAGACTTGGCATTGGAATAGTAAGAAGCCTCAAACCTGAAGAAAATGTGTGCTTGTGAGCTTGCATGAGACAAAGTATAGCGCTAAAACCGGCAATCGCATACTGGCAGGAAGGAAATTACATCTTTTCGGGGACCTCAATGCCGAGAAGAGACAAGCCGTTAGTAAGAACAATTTCTACGGCTTTACTTATAGATAAAAACTCAGCCTCGCGATCATTTCCAATTATTCTATTTGAATCATAAAAAGTGTTGAATGTTTGGGCTAGTGAATACAAATATTCGGCCAAATATGCAGGTTGATATTTATTCGCAGCAAAGTTTACTACCTCAGGAAACTGAATAAGTTTATGGGCAAGGAGTGAATCTTCTTCCGAAATTAAATTCACCGGAGAGATTAATATTTCTGATTTTGAAAGCAGGCTTCGAATTCTCACAACTGTATATTGCATATAGGGGCCAGAATTCCCTTTCATATTTAGTATTTCATCCCAATCAAAAATAATATCGGAGATAGGATCACGTTTCAGCTCATTCCATTTCAATGCACCGATGGAAATTGTCTCAGCAGATTCTGAATTTTCGGATGATAGTAGTTTTGCCTTCTCAAATGCTTCATGTAATACCTCTTCAAGCCAAATAACATTCCCTTTCCTGGTAGACATTTTTTTGTCTTTGAAACGAAATAGTCCGTGTTTCAAATGGACTCGTTGACCTGACTTTACCCAACCAAGTATTTTTTCGACTTCATACAACTGTTGAAAATATAGTGCTTGATCACCACCAACTTCATTAATAATAGTTACATCTTTTCCATAATTTAAAAATCTCCATTTGTCAGCTGCTAAATCCCGAGTCGCATATAAGCTTGCTCCGTCTTTTTTAACAACCATTAATGGTGGGTATTTTTCATTATCAAAAAATACAAGTTGAGCCCCCTCTTCGCCATTTCTAAGCATTTGTTTTTCCACTAACTCTTCTAATACAATCTGCATTTTGTCTTCAAAAAAACTTTCTCCGTATCCTCTTCCATTGTTCTCAGTAAAAACTACCCCAAGTTTTTTATAAATTTTGTCAAATTCTAAAAATGACCAATCAATGCATTTTTGCCAAATCCTTTTAGCTTCGGCGTCACCTTCTTCGAGTTTTTTAAACCAAGCTCTGCCCTTGTCATCAAGGGTAGAATCTTTTTCAGCTTCTTCATGAAATTTTATATATAAGCTCACGAGTTCCTTGACCGGATTGTCACTTTTTTCAATTTGCTCTTCATTTCCCCATGTTTTTATCGCATAAATTTGTTTACCAAATTGCGTTCCCCAGTCCCCTAAATGATTATCTCGAAAAACAGTAAACCCTTGGAACGTGAGTAAATTAGCAACAGCATCTCCAATAATTGTTGAGCGAAAATGGCCAATATTGAACGGTTTGGCAATATTTGGAGAACTATATTCGACAATCACTTTATTGTCAGGGGTATTTTTTTCTTTTCCAAAGTTTCCTTTTTCAGAAAGGGCAGTATTTAATCCTTCTAAAACAACCTTATCTTTTAAATAGAAATTAATAAAACCTGGACCCGCAATTTCAATTTTTGAAATAATTTCTTTGATGCTTTCGTTTGTTTCTAACCTTTTTAACAACTCAGACGCAAATTCTCGAGGATTTTTACCACTCTGCATTGCAATATTTGTAGTGTAATCGCCATGTTCAGGTTTATCCGCAAAGACAAGCTGAATGTTGTCGACACCTGTTTCTTTTAAAAGTATTTTTACGATTGTTTCTCGAATCTTCATTTGGCAATTGTATCAGAATAAACAAACTCTTTCTTGCTTAAATATCACTATGGGCACACAAAGCCTTATCATATTTTTCTTCTCAAAACTGTGTGTTTCAACCTCCTCTATTTTTCTTTTCTTTCAAAGAAGTATCATATTTCATGATTAAAACAACGCTCATGCATACGCGCTTTTTTTAGATTATTATGAAGGTGCACCATGAAATCATCAAAAAACTATGCATACCAACCCGTTGAGAGCGTGCTTACAGAGTTTCATGTAAACAAAGACAAAGGGTTGACGAGCGCTCAAGCAACTGAACATTTGCGAAAATTTGGACATAACTCTATTTCTACACACGTAAAACGTCACATTGTTTTTGAGTTTTTAACAAACTTCACAAACCCGCTTATTGTTATTTTATTGGTAATTGTCGTAGTTTCTTTTGTGCTGGGAGATACTATAAATGGAATTATTGTAATGGCAATGATTCTACTGAGTGTTTGCTTGAACTTTTATCAAGAATACAAAGCGAGTAATTCTGCAGAAAAACTGAAGGAAAAAGTTGCACTCATTACGACAGTCATTCGAGATGGTGTTGAAAAAAACATTCGAGCAAGTCAAGTGTGCGTGGGAGATATATTATTTTTAAATGCAGGCGACCTCATTCCAGCCGACTCCAGAATTATTGAAACGAAAGATTTTTTCGTCAATCAGTCAGCACTAACTGGGGAAAGCTTCCCTGTTGAAAAATCATCAATTGCAGAAAACTCTAAAGATATTGGAATTTCGTCAGTTAAAAGCATGATTTTTTCAGGTACAAGCGTTGTCACGGGAACCGCAAAAGCAATTGTTGTTGCAACTGGAGCAAATACAGAGTTTGGACATATCGCGGTTGAACTTGATCAAAAGGAAGTACAAAACAGTTTTACAAGAGGTGTCAAGGGTTTTAGTTTTTTTATTCTTCGAATTGTTTTAGTATTTGTACTCTTTATATTTGCAGTAAATGCATTTATTAAACAAGATATTTTAGAGTCTCTCACTTTTGCAATTGCTGTTGCAGTAGGATTGACCCCAGAATTTTTACCTATGATTATGACCGTTACCATGAGTAAGGGTGCAGTCCTTATGGCTAAAAAAGGGGTGATCGTGAAAAAGCTCACTGCCATTCCTACGTTCGGTAGTATGAATATATTGTGTACTGACAAAACAGGCACCATTACACAAGACAAAATTGAATTAGTTAAATGCGTTGATTTTAAAGGCGAGAATTCTGAAGAAGTACTTACAAAAGCATATATAAACAGTAAAATGCAGACCGGTATCAATAATCCCCTCGACGAAGCAATCAAGAGATTTAAGACATTTAAGCTAGATGCATACAAAAAACTTGATGAGATTCCGTTTGATTTCACCAGGCGCCGTATGAGCGTCGTTGTTTCTGAAAAAGGAGTTGCCTGTTTAATTTCAAAAGGTGCACCTGAATCGATGATTTCCCAATGCACCACTATATTAATGGGTAAAACAGTCACGAAACTCACAGAGCGTTTAAAGGCAGATGCAATTGCTCAATATCAATTTCTAAGCACAGATGGATTCCGAGTTTTAGCACTTGCTCAAAAACAATTTAAGAAACCACATGAAAGTTATTCGCAAAGCGATGAGAAAGGAATGACATTACTTGGTTTTACAGCCTTTTTAGACCCTGTAAAACCTAATGTAAAGAAGGCTATTGATGCTCTTGAAGCAATTGGTATCGAAGTAAAAGTTGTCACCGGAGACAACGAACTTGTGACGAAGAAAGCATGTGCCGACGCAGACATTTTTGTAAAAGGAGTTTTACTTGGACATGAAATCACAAATATGTCTGACCATGAGCTTTCTATAAAAGCACAATCAATAACCATTTTTGCCCGTTTTTCCCCGAGTGAAAAGGAACGAGTTATAAAAGCACTGAGAATGAGTGGAAATGTTGTTGGATACATGGGAGATGGAATAAACGATGCTCCTTCTATCAAGGCCGCTGATGTAGGGATTTCAGTCAATAATGCTGTTGACGTTGCGAAAGAATCAGCAGACTTTATTCTCACGCATAAAAGCTTATTGGAGCTAAAGGATGGGGTTTCAGAAGGCAGAACCATTTTTGGAAATACCATGAAGTACATCATGATGGGACTTTCAAGTAACTTTGGGAACATGTTTTCTGTGCTCGGTGCTGTTCTTTTTTTGCCATTTCTTCCAATGCTTCCTATTCAGATTCTTTTGAATAATTTCTTGTATGACTTATCACAAGTAACCATTCCCACTGATACTGTCGACGAGGAATATTTGAAAGGCCCGAAGCGATGGAACATGCAGTTTATCCGTCGATTTATGTTTATTTTTGGACCAATAAGCTCTGTCTTTGACTTTGTTACTTTCTACTTTCTCTATCAGACATTTCATTTATCACCTTCAGCATTTCAAACAGGCTGGTTCATGGAGTCGCTTGCTACACAAGCTTTGGTTATCCATATTATCCGTACAAAGAAAATTCCATTTGTACAAAGTAGAGCAAGTTTGGCACTTATGATTTCTACCTTTGTAATCGTGACATTTGGATGGATGCTACCCTATTTACCTTTTGGGAAATACTTTAACCTAGTGCCACTTCCACTCACTACAATTCTTGTACTAGCCGGTATAGTTGCTATTTATTTGGTTGTTGTGGAATTTGGAAAAAGAATCTTCTACCGAAATTTACAAATGGAAATATAAACAGTATAATTTGACTATACTTATGAATAAATTTTTTAAAGTCACCTTAGTCGTAGGAACGTTATTTCTAACTTCTGCAAGTGCTGTCTTTGGCTACGATGGTCATGTAAACCTCACAAATAGAGTGGGAGAAGATGGTAGATGTTGGGCACCAACAGTACTCATGCAAGATCAAACATACAAAGTCTTATTGTCTTGTCGAGATATTACGTATCCTGGTGGAAATGAAGTTTTCTACTATGTTGTTTGGGCAAATCTCGCAAGCGGAGCAAAACCAGAGCGACTTGGAAGTCTAGGACTTGGAAAAGCTGAATTTCAAACTAGAAACGAGTTTACCTCACTATTTATTACTAAGGAAAAAAGTGCAAACGCAAGTACTCCAACTGGACAAGTTGTAATGCAAGGAACGCTCCAAGCGGAAGATCTTTTGCAAGAGCGAGGTAAAGAGACAGCAACAACACCTGCTCAAACACCAAATCCAATTAGCGGAGACAATCAAGTTGTTACTGCAACACCCATTACAACACCACAACCTCGAACTGGAATTGCAAAGTTTCTAACAAGTGGAATTTTGGCAGTACTTGGTATTGGAGGTCTTATCTTTGTCGTGTTTCTCGTTACAAAAAGATAATTAAACTACGAAGTTTACGATTTTCCCCTTCACATAAATTGTCTTTCTGATACTTTTATCCTCAAGCCATTTTGCAACTTGTTCATCTACTTTCGCTTTTAACGTAACTTTCTCTTCATTTTCGCTTTCTTCTTTTGAAATTTCAATTTGTCCTCTCAACTTTCCGTTTATTTGTACAGCAACCACAATTTGATCTGGAATAATTTTTGACTCATCATGCATTGGCCAAGGTGCTGTGTGTACGCTTCCAGATTCGTTCAAAACCTCACGCCACACTTCTTCTGTTAGATGTGGAGTAAAGGGAGCAAGTAGTGTTGTAAGTGTTTTTAAAGCTTCCTTCCATGTTTCCTTGTCGTCCCCGATTTCCGAATCTTTCAATTCATTTACAAACTCCATGAGTCCAGAAATTGCAGTGTTATAATGGAAAACGTTAATATCATCAGTTACCTTCTTAACTGTTTGGTGCATTTTAGAAACAATGGCAGAGACATCTTTTTTTGAAACTCCTCTATTAACATCATTCAATAAATCCCAAACTCTGTTAGTAAATCGCTGCATCCCTTCAATTCCAGTATCACGAAAGTCAGGGCTTCCATCCATTGGCCCTAAAAACATAATATAAAGTCTTAGTGTATCTGCTCCAAATTTAGTAATATATTCATCAGGGTTCACGACATTCCCTTTCGACTTACTCATTTTTGCCCCATCTTTAATCATTAATCCGTGCGCATAAAGATGTGGGAATGGTTCTTCAAATGAAACTTTCTTTTGATCAAACAAAACTTGATTCATAAACCTTGCATACAACAAGTGTAAAACTGAATGCTCTGCACCTCCAAAATACAAATCAACCGGCAGCCACTTTTTAGTAACTTCAAGATCAAATGGTACTTCAGAAGAATTTGAAAGTCCCACTGTTGGATATCGCAAGTAGTACCACGATGAATCCACAAACGTATCCATAACGTCAGTCTCTCTTTCGGCTTTTTCTCCACACTTGGGACATACAGTCTCATAAAACTCTTTGTGATTGGCCAACGGACCTTTCCCTTCTCCTTTTGGTTTGTAATCAGTAATTTCAGGTAATAAGACTGGAAGGTTTTCTTCGGAGACCGTGTACCATCCAGCTGCATTCCATGTTCCACTTTTTACTTCACCATCACCTTTTTGGGCACAAGTCTCGCAAAAGACCATTGGAATTGGTGCTCCCCAATATCGCTGCCTGGAAATCAACCAATCACGTAAATGATAATTTGTTTGTGGTTCTGCGAGTCGTTGTTCGACGAGCCACTTTCTCACCGCATCTTTGCCTTCTCCGTTTGAAGAAAGACCGTTGAAATCTCCTGAGTTTGTAAGTGCGCCCGGCTCTTCACTTGAACGCTCATTTTTCTTGATACTTTGATTAATCTCAGAATTCGCATATGAGACAACTGGTACTATCGGCAAATTGAATTTTTTTGCAAATTCGAAATCTCTCGAATCATGTGCCGGTACTCCCATGACTGCACCAGTTCCGACGCCTTCAATTACATAGTCAGCCACATAAACTGGTATTTGATCTTTAGTTGCTGGATTTAATACGGTAAGCCCTGTATTTTCACCTGTTTTTTTTCTGTTTGTACGTCGTTCGTCGGCGCTCTTTTCCAAAGCGTGTTCAGCATACCGAATAGATTCTACAGAGACATCAGGAGCAAGTTTTGACAACAAATATTCAGGAGAAACGACTAAAAATGTCGCTCCAAAAATAGTTTCCCAATAGGTTGTCCAAACAGCAATATTGCTAAATTTAATTTCAAGACCTTCACCTTTTCCTATCCACTGCTTTTGGGCCTGTTTAATCTTTGATGGCCATTCAATATTTTCTAAATTATTTAAAAGTCTATCTGCATATTTAGTAATAGACAAAAACCATTGTGTTAAATCCTTACGTTCTACAACAGTCCCACATCTTTCGCATTTTCCATCTATTACTTGTTCATCAGAAAGAACAGTCTTACAAGATGGGCACCAGTTAACCTTCGCTTCCTTTCTATATGCAAGACCTGCCTTAAAACAAAGCGTAAAAAGCCACTGTGTCCATTTATAGTAATCAGGGTCTGATGTCGTTACTGTTCTTTTCCAATCATACCCGTGTCCAAGAGATCTAAGCTGCTCTTCAAAATGTTTAGTTGTCCGTGACAACATAAACTGAGGTGTTTGTCCAACTTTAATAGCATAGTTTTCAGAATGAATTCCAAAAGAATCGTATCCCATTGGTTGGAACACAGTTTTCCCATGCATACGCATAAATCTTCCATAAATATCACTGCCGGTGGATGAAAAAGCATGACCTGCGTGCAATCCTTCCGCTGAAGGATATGGAAACATGAATAAGTTATAAAAAGGGTTTTCAATGTCTTTCATATCGGCTGCAGAATACAAAGATTCGGTGTCCCATTTCATTTGCCATTTCTTTTCAATCAATTGGTGTTCGTATTTCATGATTATTTAAACTAATGCTACTATTGTATATAAATTAGAGCTTACACGCAATGAAATATCATCCAGACGATCTTACAAAAAATTTTAAATCACAGCTGAGACAACAAAAACTTTCAGAGGGAACAATTCGTTTTTATATTTCCGATGTTAGAGTGTTTTTGAGGTTTATTTATCAAGTTTCTGGTGACTATGAAATTACCCCAGAGATGTTTGAATCGTATGAAAATTTTTTAAAGTCAGGTACTCTACCTACAAAAACAATTAATCGAAAGCTTTCTTCACTCCGCATATTTAGCACATTTCTTTTGAAACAAGGTTTTTTGAAAGAAAATTTTATGAACAAAGTAAAAAACAACAAATCCAAAGGTGGAAATACACGGCCATTTAAAGCCTCTCCAACAATTATTTTGTTGTCCGTATTTATTATCGTTCTCCTCGTTGGAAGCTTTGTTTTTACAGCAGGTAACAAAGATATTTTTTCTATCACAACTTCTCCAATTATTGACCAACAAAAGCCGATAACTTTAACTGACACATTAAAAACTACTACTTCGAAACCTCCTGAAATACTTCAAGCACAAAGTATCAATGACATAACTGTCGAAGGAAATGTTCCAGAAAAAGAAGCTACCGTTACTACGTATGGAAAGGACGCAATAAATTCTGGAAAACAGGAAGTTAAAATAGTTACTGCTAGTACCAATAGTTCAGATCTTATGTTTATTACACCTACTTCTCCAATAGACAGTAGTTTTTATGTCGAACAGAAGTCTGGAGTCTTTGTTGTACATTTACAACAAACGCAACAAAAAGATTTTACTTTTAACTGGATGCTCGTTTCAAATCAATTACCTATTGACAAACTTCCACGCTAAAAGTTAGTCTTACACATAAGATTATATTGGATTATATGTTAAACAACGGCACAAAATTAAAACAAATCGAGAATATAATACTGATTTCTTTTTTTGTTCTCTTCCCAATTTTCCTCATGCCATCTGTTCAAAATCCTGTTGTAACTGCAAAATTGATACTTCTCGCGCTTGCTCTCGCTTTTGTCGTTGTCTTAAAAGCTGTTCGCAATTTAACATCCAAAACCAAAGGGTTAGTCTTTGCAACATCAAGTTTAGATCTTCCAATAATTCTTCTTGCGATTTCATATATTGTCAGTGGATATTTAGTAACACCTAATAGACTAGAAGCATTTTGGCTTCCAGGGTCTGCTTCTTTTGTCGTAGGAGGTGCAATATTATATTTTATAATTCGACAACTAACTGAGCGTGGCAGAATTGCAATACGACTCGGTCTTCTCGGTGGCGGTTCACTTTTAGCATTTTACTCAGTATTAAGCGCTTCAGGAATATTAAAAAGTATCCAGTCTTTTCCTGAATACTTAAAAAGCGACGCTTTCACACCAGCAGGAAGTGTTTTTGTCTCTGCAATTATCTTTATAGCTATAGCCCCTATTGCGATAGACTTAATTCTCCATGCAGAAAAGTATGTAATTAAAGTTGGAGCCGGAGTTGCTGCGGGATTATTTGTACTTGCCTTTGTAATATCCTTGTCGGGTGCCATAAAGAATTGGAATGAAACTCAACTTCCAACAATGGCTACATCATGGGTAGTTGCGACCGAAAGTTTGAAGTTAAGTCCTTTTACTGGAGTTGGTTCAGGGAACTACTTAAGCGCATTTTCGAGATTTATTCCTATTTCATACAATGCAACACCACAGTGGAGTATTCGGTTCTCCAATGCTAATAATTTTTATCTGACAGCAATAACTGAAACTGGTCTTATTGGACTCGCTTCTCTTGTTGTACTGCTAATTGCATTTTATAAAGTTGCCCGTAAGTCGACAACAGATGGGTCAATCTTTGAATATGTCCCAGCAGCCTTATTGTTAGTAGCACTGTTAATTTTTCCTGGCACTCCAGTTCTAGTTGTACTCTTATTTACTTTACTAGCGCTCACCGGCAGAACTCATATTGTTCATCTCTTTACGCCAGCTCACGAAGCCGCAACTGCTTCGACTGAAGGCAAATTTGCAACAAACGTAACAGCCGTACCATTTATTGCAGTTGCACTATTTTCATTGTTTCTAGTAAGCCGTGAGGCTCGCGCTGAAATAACATTTCAAAGATCATTGAATGCCGTAACAGCACAAGATGGGAAACTTGCATATGACACATTGCAATCCGCAATTAATCAAAGCCCTTATAACGATCGATTCCATCTTACTTATTCACAATTAAACCTTCTTTTGGCAAACACGATAACACAAAAAAAGGAGCTTACTGATGATGATAAAAATACAATTTCGCAATTAGTTCAGCAAGCTGTTCGAGAAGGTAGAGTTGCAGTTGCACTTAACTCAGATCGATCTGGAAACTGGGTGAACCTCGGAAGTATTTATAGAGCTGTTATTCCGCTCGCAAAAGGTGCTGACCAATTTGCTTTGCAAACTTATTCTCAGGCTGTTGTTCTCGATCCTATTAACCCGAATGTCAGAGTTGCTCTTGGAGGTGTGTACTACGGCTTAAAGCGATATGAAGAAGCAATCGATGTCTTTAGACTTGCAACCAGTGCCAAGCCAGACTTTGCAAACGCTCACTACAACTTAGCAATTGCATATAGAGACAATGGTCAGTACGACAAAGCCCTTGCCGAATTAACCGGAACTCTTTCGCTCGTACAAAAAGACTCGACAGATTATCAAGCGATTCAAAAGGAAATTGAAAATGTAAAGAGTAAAGCACCTCAAAAAGCTGCGGCACCTGTACAAACTGATAACCTTACTCCTCCGACAAAAATTGATGAAAATAAAAACTTAGATGAAAAGATTGCGCTACCAACTGATGCAACACCTGAGGCTGCAATAAATCCAACGCCTGTTGTCACAGCTTCTCCACAAGATTCAAGTGCACAATAATCCCCCGGCTCTCTATCGAGAGACGAGGGTACCATACAGTTTTTATTTCTTACACTAACAACATTGGGCAATTTCATTCGGAATTGAGTAGAAGCAAGCCCATCCGGCTAATTTCCATGGTTCTGTTTGAAATTCGATGTCTGAATCAATTCTCAGGAAACGCTGAAGGATCACCCCTTCTACACTTCCAAAAACAATCCCCATAACTGACAATCCTTCCGGGAAAGTTGTCTCTGTTAAAACATATAATAGTTCTCCTTCTAATAATTGAGCATGTAGATCATCAAAAGTATTTCCTCTGATCTGTCGTGCGTTTTCACATACAGCTTTTGATCCAGAAATACATTTACGCCCAAGATATGCAGCCATTTGAAAAATATCCTTCCGAGTAGTTTTCCTAAATGAGTTAGAAGAAAGACCATTTTATGACAAATGGAGCACGAACGCAAACTGTGGACCCAGCCGTAATCGAAACGGCGACTATGCAATGCGAATGCACCGGTATACCACTTACCTATGGGCCCGAATTATATGATCACAGGACTTATTCTCAGCAGTAGTATATAAAAGAAGTTTAGTTCAACACAGTTAGTGGACTAATGCGAGTTGCGCCCTTATACACCTCAAAATGCAAGTGAGTACCAGTTGATCGACCCGTTGACCCCATCTGTCCAACAGCAGAGCCACGACTCACTGTTTGACCTACAACAACATACAACTTCTGGAGATGGGCATATCTTGTCCTGTATCCATTTCCATGATCGATAAGGACCATGTTTCCATATCCCGTATTATCCCATCCTGAAGCAATTACTTTTCCACTATCTGCTGCAACTACCTGAGGAGAAGCAGGGTTTGCGATATCAATTCCTGGGTGGTACCAATAGAACTTCTGTGAAATCACCCCTTGTGTTGGCCAAACGAATGAGCCAGATGCAACCACTGTTCCTGCATTTGGAGTAATCTGTTTTACTCGAGCAACTGGAGACCATGGAATCTCGTCTTGTTTCACTCCATCCGGAACTATTAACAGCTGACCAATTGCAAGGTCGAAGGTCTCATCATTTACAAAAGTGTTAAAGGGAAAGTCGACAATAGCTTGCTTGTTAGCATCATATTTTTTAGCGATTGAGTCGAGAGTGTCCCCTTTTTGTACTTTGTGTGAAACTCCAGTCACTGGCAAAATTTGAAGAACTTGATTTAGTTTTATTGAGTCCTTGGACAGGAGACTGTTTTGCCATCTAATTGTGTCAGTTGAAACATCAAATTTTTGAGCAATAGAGCTCACCGTATCTCCATTTTGGACGGTGTACTCTATAATTGAGTCACGGTACTGCTGTTCTGAGAAGTCAGTTGATACACTCGGATCTTCTGTTGAAGCAGAAAGCACAACAGATGGACTTGGAGCATCCCACGGGTTAACCCCTTGCGACTCAAGTTGTTTCACGAGTACTGGTGCAACCATAATTCCAAGCGCAGTGATACCAGCCATACTGGAGTGAACAAATCGGGTGGCATGTTTTCCACGCTGCTTATAGAGCTTTGTTACAAAAATTCCTTTTCCAGTTTCAAAGCGCAAAAATTGGGTTCGAAGAACTTCAACCAAAAATTTATATAACTCACGAAGAAAAACACTGAAGTCTGACAAAAAAATCCTTACCTGTGGTAAAAGCGCTTTCATCTGTTGCAGGATAACAAACTATCAAACAGTTTTCAAACTCGTAAGGAAACTTTTATTTTCATCTGTCTTTTCAAGCTTAGACAAAAGCATCTCAGTTCTCTCATCATCACTCATCATGTCAAGCATCCGTCGCAAAGTTAGAATTTGCTGCATCGTCTCTTTCCCATACAAAAGCTCTTCTTGTCTGGTTCCAGATCGGGTTACATTAATTGCTGGGAATACTCGTCGCTCTGCAAGTCTTCGGTCTAAATGCAGTTCCATGTTGCCGGTTCCCTTAAATTCTTCATAAACCAAGTCATCCATACGTGAACCAGTATCAATTAAACAGGTTCCAATCATAGTGAGTGATCCTCCATTTTCAATTTTTCGTGCTGCTCCAAAGAATTTCTTTGCAGGTTGCAAAGCTTCAGTGTTAAAACCACCACTCAATGTTCTTCCCGTGTTTGGAAGAGCCAAGTTATAAGCACGAGCTAAACGAGTAATTGAGTCTAGTACAATTACGACATCTTTTCCTTCTTCGACAAGTCTCTTTGCACGATCCAAAGCAAGTTCTCCGGCTCGGGTTTGTTCATGAACATCATCGTCAAAATTACTTGCAGCAACTTGACCTTTACCACCAGTCATTTCTTTCAAACTTCGAGAAATATCAGTTACTTCTTCAGGTCGCTCACCAATAAGCACTGCCATAATTTGCACATCTGGATAATTTTTAGCAATTCCGGTGATAATGTCTTTAATAAGCCATGTTTTACCGGCTTTTGGAGGTGAAACGATGAGTCCTCGTTGTCCAAACCCAATAGGGGCCACCAAATCAATCATTCTTGTTGTAAGAGTTTCTTTGTCCGTTTCAAGCTTAATTTGTTTGTCAGGATAAATTGCGGTGAGGTTATCAAATTCAGGGCGCTCTCTCATTTCAACAGCTTCATTTCCATTAACTGTTTCTACTTTCAAAAGTCCCCAGTATCGTTCGTTATCTTTTGGTCTGCGTGCGAGTCCTCCAACAAGGTCACCATTTCGTAAATTAAATCTTCGAATTTGAGAAGCAGAAATATAAATGTCTTGATTAGAAGGACTAAAATTTGGTCGCACGAGTCCAGAGCCTTCATTCGCAATGTCTAGAACACCTTCTACTTGTTCAGTTGGAAGGGTTGCATCAGGGATAACTCGATTGTCGACGACGAGCGGTTGCGATGAAGACTCATTGTTGTTGTCTTGTGAACTATATTGTTGTGACATATTGTCTAACTTGTCGGTAATGCTTTTTCAACTTAACAGAAGCTTTGGGCAAAAACTTGCTTGAAAAAAGTATTACAGAAGTAACTGTATTGTAACGAAAGGCATTCTGTAAGTCAAATGTGAATAGAAAGCACCCTCATTGTTTGTAAAGAAGGTGCTCTTGTCAAAAATCACTTAGGAATAACCTTCAAAACAAGATCATCTGGACACCCTTCAAAATACTTGAGGCGTTCTGTCAATCCCGCTTTGATACGTTCAACACGAGCTTCATCCATACCTGCAGGAACTTCAAGCCACGCCCACGAATTGGGTTTTGCCGTCATTTGGTCTTCTTCTACTGCAATGCTTCCAGGTAGCGGATCTCTCAGCAATACCAAGAGTTCATGATTAAACTCATTTGCAATCCAAGCGCGAATGCTTTTTAAGACAACGTTATTTGGTGCAATATCTGACTGAGATAAGTTTGGTGTGTAAACTGTGACTATTTCCACAAAACCCCTCCTTTGAGCACTTAGTCCGTTTCGCAGTTATTATACAGGACTTGCAAATAAAAGTAGTCGTTTCCAACTTGTCCCCGGTGGATAACAAGTTTGAAGAATAAGCTCTTCTCCGTCTTTTGGCTCAAGCCAGGAAACATCAGTTGCAGAAACAATTTTCTGCCCAGTTGTTCTATATTGATATATTTTGCCATTGTAATAAATATCAATAGTCTCTCCATTTGGCACTTTTGAAAGATCGTAGAACAATGCATTGTATTTCTGAATATTTAAAATTGAATTCGTCGAATGGGCAAACAAAAAGATTCGTTCCCCTTGACCAGGAAGCCCTGTTCCTTTGGCTTGTGCTACTCCTTTACTCAAGGCGTCACTATATTCTTGTTCGTTAAATGGATCAACACTTACGAAAATGTCCGACTTTGTTTTTAAATATGGAATGTAAATTGAAAAAGAAGTGTCGTTTTTTTTCATTTCCGAGAAGGTTATTTCATTTGAAGCGGCAGATGCTTCTGTTACTTTGCCAACCTGCGTATCAGCGCCATTACTCGGAAGTATTTGAGACTGAGTAAGCGAACCAAACGAATAGATATAGAGTGCCATTGCAACGCTGGTAAGTCCGGCTCCAACAGTTCGCGTTAGCGTATCTTTTGCACTTCGTTTCCGGGGAGTAATTACAACACTTCCCTTCGTTTTTCCCATTGTGTGGTGATACAGCGTCCCAAAAGGCTTTGTGCCTTTATTCGGTGTCTTTTCGAGGTTTTTCATAGAGGTATAGTCCATACATTCCAAGCCCTGCTATAAAGATACTTACCCAAAGTTCTGCTCCTGTTTTAGGCAGTGTTGTTCCACTTGTCGGTTTTGTTGTTGCTGTAGGCACGGCTGATGCATTCAAGCGAGAAACTGGAGTACTAGTCGGAATAACGGTTGGTACTGGTGTTGGGCTCGCAAAAGTTGGATTTCCAGCTTTATATAAATTACACGAATTTTCATTTTGCTTGACTCGGACTGCACATGACAATCCTTGAGATTGCGCAAAATACAACACTTGTCCGCAACCACTTGGTGGATTTGCACAAAATGAATCATTTCGACTATCGCTGACCGTTGCAGCACTGTCTTTCAAGTCACACACTCCATCCTGGTTTGTGTCCCCCTTCGGGCAATTATATGTTTCACAACGGACGATAGAAGCTCCATCGGCGCACTGTGACCAGTATGTTGTTGTTTGCGCACTAACTACACCCACAGAAAGTGAGCCAATAAATAAAGTTGTTGCGAGAGCTATCAAAGTTTTCATGAAATAAATGAATTGGCAAAAGATTTACCAAAAATGAAGAATTGATCATTCTATCCTATAAAGGAACAATTGTCAATGCACCCAATAGAAAGCAAAAAAGCCAGTGAGTGTCCATCTCACTGGCTTAATAAAAAAACTACTAAAAACTAGCGAATACTGACGGCATGTGGCCCGTCACATTGAAGGTGCGTGAGTGCGTTGTAAACGCTCACATAAACGTTCTTCACCTTCTTGTCTGACAATACCAAGTCAAAAGGCAAATTGTAGTGGTCGGACCCAATTCCGTAGCTCCCACTCAAATCCGGATCAGACTGAACAGACCATACTTTTGTGCCTTCAGTCGAGCTGACAACGACAGTATAGGGTCGAGCGCCTTCTCCCATCTTCTGGATAAACACGGTCAACGTATTCGACTTCTTGTCGTAGCTGACGGCAAAGCCGCTGGCCACATAAAAGCGACAGTCATCCACGCCGTGGCCCATCAGGGCATAATTGACACCCGGAACTGATGTTGTAGTTCCACCAGTTGTCGGAGGCGCGGGATCCCACTCGGGGATATGAACATTCAGTGATGAGCATTCAGTGCCCGGAACAGCCAAGGAAATCAACTGGTTATTCCGAGGTACAGCATTATAATCAAGGTCGATTCCTCCGCTCCAGCCATCGCCAACTGTAATAGTCGGACCATTCGGCCATGTCAACTGACCATCTGTGCCACCGGTGTGGACTTCAATTTCCACATGATTGACAGTTTGACTGACCTTAGTCACGGAGCACGCCGAATCTGCGGCCATTGTTGCTGCAACTGGAACCAAAGTCAGCAGGCTCGATACAAAAAATGCCAATGCCAAAACTAAATTGCGTTTCATTGTGAAAAATCTCCCTACAAATATACGAATTATGAAACCTTTTGAGTTATGTACTCAAATGAGCTCCACAAGTTACTTACTATAGCATACTATTTGGATTTAATCAAGCTATAGGTTGCTACTATTAATATTCCAAATCCTAAAAACTCGAGAGCTTCTGGTAGATAAAAGATATATAAAATGTTCGTGTTTTCAGGCACAACCCAACCGTTTTCCCAACCATTTACTGTTATGTGTTCAAGTTTTTTACCACTAACTGATAGTGCGATCCACCCATTCTCATACGCTTGATTAAATGCCACTATTCCCTTTCCAGTTGTTTCCACTTTAGTTATTAATCCAGCGCTTGCCGTATGTCTAACTTTCAGTTCGTTATTTGAAACAATCGATTCTTTTGGACCAATTCCAATTTCAGAAAGCCAATTCAAGGGTATTGGTGAAAATGAAATTTCAGTAAGTGAATTTTGAGATGCAATAGAGTCAAAGGCTCTTGTTTCAAGATTTACAACATATCCACCATCACCACTGGCAAATGGTAATAATGTATATTCTTGTGAGAATGTATTTTTAGGAAGTAGTTCCTCCGTGTCCATGTGTTCAGATTGCTTATTTTCTAAATAAAACTTCACACTTCTTCCGGATTCGTTGTGTCCTGATATTTTCATGACATAAGCTTGGGTTTGTAATAGCTGAGGATAATCGAAATAATCACAACTCACACCGTTATTGGAAGCTTTATATACTACTTCGTTCCCTATAAAGTTCTTAGTAACTTCCCCCTTTTCAGGAACCGAACAATTAACCGCAGTTGAGTGCCCTCTTTGTAGTAAGAAGTTTTCTGAAATGATTTGGGACTCAAAATATGAGACTGAAATTTGGTGAACGCTCTCGAGAGGAATATTCTGTTCACTCGCAAAGATGCCATAATTGGATCCAAAGTCTACATAATTCCGAGAAATTTCAGGGTAATACTTCAGATTTAAATTATCGTAAGTTGACACTGAAGCTGCATTCGGCTGAGATTGTCCGACAAATGCAAACCAATAATTTCCCGACTCCAAAGGAGTCATTGATTTGATAGTACGCCCTCCAAAAACTTCTGTTGCGGTTGGTGGCAACACGTTCACACAACCGTCCTTCCCAATTTGGTTTAAACAAAAGAGGGAGCTACTCCCTGTTGGACTCATAAATGTAGTCTCATAGAGGGCTGATTTTGAAAGTGTCACGAGTGAGCCAATACAAACGGATTGATCATGACTGGTCAAACTAAATCCATTTGGAAGGGTTGTAAGTCCTCCTTCATTTGTCGGATCAATACACCAAGATGCATTTTTATCCTTTAGGTCAGATAAGAAACCTTTGTTTTCAATAGGATTTTTAGTAAATAATTGTAATTTTGTTTTCCCCGTTGAATTGACATCAATTACGCCTATCGCATGAAATGACTCGTCTGTTTGTATGTCTGAAATATCAAAAACTGTACTTTCTATTGCCAAATATCCTGCATTAGCATTACTCGACAAACTGGTCGTAATGTAAACGGGGCTTGAATCTAGTTCTTTTCCATCAATTGAAATTTTTGGTTGAATTAAATCTAGTCGCACACTTATGTTTAGTTTGGTTTTCAAGACAGAGACCTTAACCGGCAAAACCGCTTCACGCTTCACAATATTTGGGATAGTCAAACTTTGGTTTTTAAGCTCAGGTGTGGTTGCTTTCAGAGTAATCCAGTTGTTTTCGGATGTTGAATTCATTTCACGAGAATCAAAGTTTACGAATGGTTTCCATACTCCACCGAGCCCAGAAACATAAGTGCCATATTGATCAAATGCATAATCAACAGGAGAATACGTAGCATTTGCTGACACTTTTGAATATGGTGACGGGGTCGTAACATCCGACTGTTGAATATCTAACTTATATATTTCAATAAAACCATACGTAGCTACCTTTTGGATGTGTGGTACCTTTGACAAAAATTTCTCTGTATCTTTTGATAATTTTGTTTTGTCAGTTACTCCTGGATCAAATATTGAACCATCAAGAACAAGATACTGTACTTGGTATTTTTCAAGAAGTGAGTGGAAAGTCTCGGTATCATTTGCATAATACGAACGACTCAATTCTTTGTAAAAAGTTTCATTTTGTGCATTCCAACGATCGAAGTCTCGCGTTAGATACGGGTTATCAACTCCAAACCAGAAGAACCCAGCACCTTGATATCCCCATGAGTTATATTGCCAACCCCACATGGTGTTTAAAGGCATTTGTGCAATTCTGCCTGTATTTCCCTTAAACCAGTTAAATGCATCAAAGTATTCAGTCGGAATTGAGACACGCATTAAAGGGCTCACGAGACCGTCTGAAAATGCGGGCTTCATAAGTAACCCTAAACTGGAAAGAAGAAAAACAACTAGTACGAATGGAATTATTACTAACTTTTTAATTTTTGAAATAACTTCGAACAAAAATGCTAGAAAGAAAGCAGCATAATATGCCAAGAAGAAGCTAAATATCGTCGAGAACTTAGTAAAGGAGTCTCGAAAACCTTCGGCTAAAATACCACTGTGGCTTTGTAAAAATGTATAGAAACCTCCAAATGGACCGTTTATATTCATAAGTACAAATATAGACAGTACTGTTGGAATAATGAGTGAAACGCCTAATTTGTTTTTCTTAAAAATGGAAACTATGATTCCCAAAAGTGATAAAACCGCAAATAGAGTTGGGATAGCGGCAATTGCTGGATTTGATAAATGACTGTTCCAATTTGAAAGTAAATCAACGAATGCATTTTTTTGAAAGTCGTATGCTTGCCATGAGAATAAATAATTCTTTTGAGATATGACATTCACTAAACTCCCCCATGCTTCATTATGTAAAACAGCTTCAGGGGTAAACAATTCATTGATGTGAGCACTCGCAATTTCTTGCGACTGGTTTTTAATTGAATACAAATTTGGAAGGAGCCAATACGCGTTTGTCGCAAAAAGTGCAACCAGAATAAGTGCTGCATTTCGAATAGCATTTTTATTGACTCTTGTTAACACTGCATACACCAAAATTGTTATTGAAAATAGGGCTGCATATGCGTAGAAAAGTGTTGCTGCATACGCTTGTGAACTGCCTAAGAAACTCGCAATTACAAAGGTCACCAGATATCTCTTTTTGCTTGTTTCTAAATAAGAAATGGCTGACAAAAACAACCACGGCAAAACCGCAAACTGAGTGGTGAACATTTCAAATGGAACTGCAAAACGTTGGACTGTTCCCAGATTAAGTACATAACTAGCAGCACCAACTGTAGCAGCAAGGAGAGCCGCCGTGGAAGTACTTTTATTAAAGAACTTTTTAAGCGCAAAAAACATTCCTACAGGCCCAACAATTAAACACAAGAATACATATGAATAGCGTAAAAATTGAAGCGGCAACACAAATGAAGTTAATTTTAAGTATAAAAGTCTTGGCAATTCACTCATATGAGAGTGAGCGGCAATTGCACCTAACCCTTGGTCACTTCTCCATACACCATTTAAGACTGAGGAAAAAGCATGAGTAAAGTTAAATTCAGGGTGCAAAGTATCCCATCCGGTTAAAAATGTGTTTGGAGTGTAGCTTTTAAAGCACAGCCAAAGTGTTATTAAAAAAATGGTGAACGGAAGCACCCACGAAGATATGCCTAAAGGCATAGTGGGCTTAACTATCTTTTTTCGAAGATGTGTGAATACTTTTGAAAGTATTTTTTTCATCCCTCAACTAACAATATATAAATTATAAGTTCAGGTGATGATGGGGACGAGTTTTTAATACTCGTCCCCTCATTAGACAATTGAGGTTTTAAGGTGCAGGTGTTGCCGTCGCCGGAATAATATCAGTGGGTAACGGCGGCGCTGGTTTCAAGTACTCAGTTAAGTCCTCATAACCAGTTTTTTTATTATACGCACCGAACAATGCCGGTATCCAGTTCACACCGTCATAGGTGATAAAGGCGTGGATATTCACGACATCACAATAGGTGATTTCGTTTTGTTTGGTACCTTTAATGCTCGCGCAGTTCTTTGGATTCAACTTAGCATAGGGCAACTCGCCTTTTGGCGTTTCTGCCCATGCTTTGATCGCGGGCTTACTTTCGTAAACCATCATCTTGATTTGTGCTGCCACCACAGAGCCTATTTCATCGCCGGTCAAACCATCTTTGCTGGAGTAATAACCCCAGTAGCAACCGTAACTTTCAACCAAGCCCAACGAGCCCGGAGCAATCGGTTTGCCAGACAAATTCACAAAGGTGGAGATGTCGGTCTCGCTACCCGTTAATCCAACGGCGCGCATCCCGACAGGGATCCAATTGCCTTCTCCAAGCCGTTTCATCAACGGATCAAATAAATCAGGCAAAATGGAATACGGATATTCGCTGGCTTCGAGGCCGACAACGCCATATAGACTGGCATATTGAGCCTTCGTTCCTGCGGGCATATCCTGAAATAGGTATGGAGCGTCGCACGTCATGATAATACCGCTGTTATTTGGAAGTGCAATCGGACCAGAGGCCGCGGCACCTTCCTTTGTTGAACAGGGAAAACGGGTATCAAGAGGGTTCGCGTCGAAGCACTTTGGTGCAACGGGCACCCAGATTACAGAATCAACGGCATAGTCAGGCAGTTTATCAGCGCCAGTAGGCGGTGGAGGCACGGTAACCCGTTCCGCTCCAAGCACACTCCCCAGGCTGAAAACCGAAAACAAAATTGCCAAAGACAAACTTAAGAACAGTGACTTACGCATAGCGTTTCTCCTTATTTTTTTACGTTTTGAACTGAAAAAACCTCTCTGGAAGCTTGTCTAGAGCTTATTTGCCAGAGTGAGTTTTTTCAGTATGTTTTTGTTAAAGTGCAGCTCTTTTTGATTTTAAATACAAAACACCAGAAAGAGTGACAAAAGCAAAACCAATGAGGGGCAAATTGAAGTCAGCAATTCCTGTTTTAACGGGGGTGTGAAACTCTGGAGTTGCTGCACCACAAACGACTGCTCCTCCGTACTGAGTAACACAGGTTGTTTCTGCATACGCAAAAACAGGGCTCATTAACATGGCCATCGATAAAATAAAACTGATTACAAATTTTTTAATCATAAAATTCTTTAAAATCACAACTACCTGAAGGATTGAATACTATATCATGACATAAACCTATTGTCAACAACTACAGGTTATACTTGCAACAACTTCGCATAAACAATTACTCGGATATCTGAAGTTAAGTCTTCACAAGTGTACAAAACAAGGTCAGCATTGTAATCAGTAATTGTCTTTGATTCTTCTTTTTTGTATATGCCATACACGTATTTTCGCTGTCGCCAGACGATTTCAATGACGTCACCTTCTTTTACTTTTGGTAAATTATAAAAGGATTGATGTAATCTAAAATCTAAACTCCAGGCTAAATAGCCAAATCTATGTGCTGCAAGAATAGTTGGAGCCTCACGGTTATATGGCGTTCCAAAGTCATTCACCCGCCAAACGCCTTGTTTTAGAGCATCCTCATAATTACCGTCAAGTGCTTCTTCAATAGATGTTTTTATGCCTACAGATGATATTGAAATACTGTTTGTAACCGGTAAACTTGAATCAAATGCAGGCTGGTAACTATACCTTTTTTCGGCTGGCAAATCTTTCGCTGACACAGTTCCTCGTAAAATTGCAGAAATTCCAGCACTTCCCTCTAGTGAATAATACAGAGATGGTCCGTATGAAATGGCCAGAAAAAGAAGCCCAACACCTGCAAGCGCAAATGAAATTTTTTGAGTTAGTGAGCGCATCTTTGGAGCAGCAATACCTTTAGCCTCGTATTCCACAACGAATGCCTCCGGGAAAGGAGGTGCTTCAAATAAACTAGCAGGTAAATATAATTGCATAAGTGTATATAGTATTTTTGGAAGTGCTTAAAAAAATCAGCCGTGTGAGACGGAGGTAGTGTCACCTGCCCTTTGACACCAACCTCCGGCCCCCAAAGCCGATTCTCCTTTTACTTGACAACCCAATTCAATCAGGTTAGTCTTAAACTAATCAAATTTGCATCGCTTTCCGCTACGGTTCATTAGTCGTGTGTCGACTAACTTTCCCAACGATTGTGATGCTTTTTTGTGCGTAGCGTACTATATCATCCACAATGGTTTTTGTCAATTGAGCGTGGATGAATTTTTGTGGTTTTTAGGCACAAAAGGACCCCCAAACAGGGGGCCATCGAAAATCGAGAAAACCTCTATTTCAGAAGCGACAATACTTCTTTTGCAGCGGGTGGCTGTAACCGCATAGTGTGCCACATTCCACAAAAAACAAAAACTACCTCTGCCTCAACTCTGAACCAGAGTTGGTTTGATCCATCGATCAAACGCTCGATGCGAACATGATCAATACTGGTAGTATTAACCCACTTATCCATTTCTGGATCAAATGCTTCAATTAATCTATCTGGGCGGCAGCGCACAAGCTTTTGAGGACAGCCACTTTCCAGATCTTCCTTATGAAAGTAGGCAGCTATTCTCAAACAACCCACACCGGGACCGCCTTTCGGCAGTGTTGATTCCTCTGACATTGCAGTAACAATCATATCTGCGTTCATGCGAAGTCTCCTCATATTGCCGCAGGTAAATCCTAAGGCGTTAAAAAAATGCCAAACCGTTTATATCAGATTAAAGCCTTATAGTGATATTATCGCACTAAAAGAGTTAATTATCAAGTTATGGGGTATAACTTATCTGAATATTTTCTTCACTAATTGCTGTAAATTTGAGGCTGTTGAGTGACTATATACTGTTTTTAGTCCTTGGCGCTTGGCTTGTCTCATACGCTCTCCTTCGCGCAACACCGGTCGAATTTCCCCTAGCAAACCGACCTCTCCAATTGCAATACTTCCGTCTGGAAGCGCTTTATTTAGAACTGAACTTGCAAGGGACAATGCGATTGCAAGATCTGCCCCCGGCTCTTTTACATTAATTCCCCCCACTACATTTACAAATACATCGTGGTCATAAAGAGGAAGTCGAACATGTTTTGTTAAAACGGCCAAAATAACATCAACTCGTTTTGCGTCAACACCAGAAGCAACTCTTCTTGGAATCGGCATTTTTGTCGGAACAACTAAAGACTGAACCTCAACCAGAAGCGGACGGGAGCCTTCAAGCACTGAGGTGACGACTGACCCCGGTGCCGCTTCATGTGCATTTAAAAAGGCAGATTCAATGTCCACAACATTTACTAACCCCTCTTCCTGCATTCTGAATACGCCAATCTCGTCAGTTGCTCCAAAGCGGTTTTTAATTGAGCGAAGTATTCGTAAGTCCCGTTCGGTTTCCCCTTCAAACCAGCAAACGGTATCAACCATATGTGCAAGTGTTGCAGGACCCGCGACTGAACCTCCTTTCGTGATTTGCCCAACAAGAACAATCGGTACTTTATGCTTTTTTGCAAAGCGGGTAAGCCGGTGAGCACACTCTCTCACCTGTCCCACTGACCCAGGAATGCCCATCAAGTCTCGTGTTGAAATAGTTTGAATAGAATCAACAACAACAAGGCTTGGTGGCTTTTGGGAGGTGACCATGTCTTCCAATGTTGAAATAACTACATCAACATCAGTTACATCGAGTATTTCAATGTGAGAGGCATCAAGCTTTAATCTGTCTGATCGAATTTTAATTTGTATTGGAGATTCTTCACCTGCCACATACATACAAAGGTTTGCTTTTGCAGCAACTTGCAGTAAAAGTGTGGACTTCCCAATGCCAGGTTCACCAGCTAAAAGCACCACATGTCCGGGGACAAGACCTCCACCCAAAACTCTATCAAGTTCCTCAATATTTGTTTGAGTGCGAACCAATGTTTCATTTTTAAGTGATGACAATATAACTGGAGTTGCTGATCTGGCTGAAGAACCTGAAGACTTTTGACTTTCTTCGGGAAGTGTTTCAACAAGTGTTCCCCACTGATCACAATTCGGGCATTTTCCAGCCCATTTTGATTGTGAGTATCCACAGTTTTGACAAACATACAGTGAGTGTACTTTGGCCATACTTACACAGTATACAGATGGTTTCTAAAAAAACTATTGAAGAGAAAAATTAATATTCGCTCGCGTAGTGAGTCATTAAATGACCAACGTTCTTTTGAACTTGGACAATTTGCTTGGAATCGTTTGTTATTGCTTTACCATTTTGGTCAACGAGTCTAATAAAAACGACATCTCCATCTTTGACGGAACTTGAGAGCAGTATCTCAACATTTTTAGTGTCACCAGTCTGTAATAAAGCGCTCTTGCCGATAACAGCTTCTTTACTGTCATTACGAATTACATATAAATATGAAGGCTGAGAGACAGATACCTCATCTGCTGTAACTTTGTTTCCTGGGTCTACAATACCCACACTAATTGTAAAACCACTGGTTGGTTCCGGGTTAGTTCGCGCCTCAACAGGTGGCAGTGTAGGTAAAGCTTCAGCAACAAACCTTGATTGTTTACTATATAAAAATATAGCTGCAAGTAGAAAAAGAACCAATATAACAACAATCACTAAAGCGTTACCTGTCTTCGATTTCTTGGGGTAGGATGCGGTATTCATATCTTAGTTTTTCAGACCTAAGCCTGGGGCACAAGTAGATTCTTGATATTTGAATTGAACAAAGCTTCCAGACGTTGCTAATATGAGTCCTCCATATTGAGTCAAGCTTCCGGCATCCGAGGTATTTGCTGATGAAATTGTCTGCTTTACAACTCCTCCGTCCACTACGTTTCCATAGACATCTGTGTAGTAAGTCTGAGACTTTCCCTTGTTATACCACATAAGTGGTCCTGTATATGCTTCTCTTACACATCCTCTGTCCTGAGTCCGATCATCATTGAATTTAAAGATTTGAGAACGAGCAAGTGGATCCCATGAATAAATAAGTTTAGTTTTGTCAGCAGGATCCATAACAGTAATTGGATCAAAAACGGCAGTCGACACAACTGCTGTTGCAACTGGATTCCCTTTATTAACAATACTTAAAGTGTCTAACCAAATTTCATACGGTGAATCAAGCTTACATCCAAGCCCCATGACCGTTCGTGATTGTCTAGGATCATCACAAATAGTTCCGACGTTCCCTACATCAGCAAGGCCCGCAATATCCATTCGTACACCAGTTGCAGTTCTTACATGAAAATCAAGTGAATGGAACTGTGTCGTGAAACGACCGGCTCCTCCAGTACCCATATGGAAACAATAGTAAGTATCCATTAATGCAACTCCACCTTCATTATTAGTCAAACCCTTGTTTTGAACAAAACACTTAAATCCTACATGAGGCTCATCCATTCCAGCTAAATGTGGAACGTAGTCAAATGGAACTGGTCCTGCATAAATATTACTTTTTGCTGGATCATCGCCATGCTCGTGTGCAAACGTGCATTTCACGCCTGAGGGTTTTGCAGCGTCTACAGAAACTGTCTGTGGATGCCAAGTGCGGTACAGCACTCCATCTGGTCCACGAACAACATATCTGTCATGAACATTTGCAGGACAGTTGCCCAAGATATCAACAGAAGTTGCACCATAAATTGCTTCAGTTGAAGAGATAGGAGAAGCAGTTGGAGACATACTCATCGTAGGCGGCATTGTGGTTGTAGGTGTTGGTGATCCTCCACCGACAATTGGTGATGATGTTGGCCGTAAACTAGCCGTAGGAGCAACTGTCGCAGTTGCTGTTGGTTTTGCGGTCGCTGTAGGAGTAGGACTCGCAGTCGGTGTACTTGTTGCACCAGCACCAGTTGCATACACAACTGTTAACTTCGGAGATTTTCCAGTTGAAGGGTTTCCATAAATGTCTTTTCTTCCCCATTGACCACCGCTCCCTTTTGCAATCAAAGTAATAAAAGTAGCTCCTTGTGAATTAACGAGCTCTGAAACTGGAGCAGTTACATCAAACGAATAAGTTGTATTTGCATCCCATTTTACGTTGTCTGAATAAGCCATATTACTTGAAGTAAGCGTTCTGCTTGAAGGTTTAGAGCCAGAAGAAAAATTTCCGACTTTCGAGGTATCTGCATAAAAAGTAGAAGAAACTGTAATCCAAGAACCAGTAGCGGTGAACTCCACTTTTGCAGATTTGATCTGAGCATTAGCTGGAATATTACCACCAGTAAAATTCAATCCAAGATATGAGCTAGAAACGCTTTGTGCGTTCCCATACCATGCTTTATTTGCTCCCATCGTGAGTGTACTTCCATCTTGATTTGCAATAGCGTTCGCGCTTTCAATTGAAAATTGAGTAGAAGACTCAGAAAGAACTGCTGCATTACTTTTTGAATTAGCTTTGAATTGTGAAGAAAATACTGCAATTCCAACTGAAAGAATGCCGATAACTGCCAGTGCTGCTAAAGGTAGTGACCCTTTTCGGTTATTTAAACGCATCTATCTATAGTAATTGAAAACAAAATATAGAGTCAAGACTTGAAGTCTTATTACTTGTAGCCAATTGGCTTCGAAGTTGTAATTACGAGTCCAAGACTAATTTTGTGATCTCGCTCATTAATTTCTTCGATATATACTTGAATTTCCTGCCCCGTGGTAAGTTTTGTGCTTGGTGGGATTTTAGTCATATGGATCAAGCCTTCAATGCCAGGTTCAAGTTCAACAAATACTCCAAAATCACTGTTTTTAACAACACTTCCTTTAAGTCGATCTTCCACATGATATTTTTCTGATACAAGTTCCCATGGATCTGCTAGTGCTTGCTTCATTGAAAGTGCAAGTTTTCCGCTTTCAGTGTTTATCGCAACAACTTGAACTTCATCACCTTCAGAAAGCATGTCTGCGGGGTGAACTGTCTTTCCCCATGCAAATTCTGAGACGTGCACTAATCCTTCGACTGGAGCACCTTCTACTTCGATTTGAACAAAAGCTCCAAATGAGGTTACTGTTGTAACAATTCCTTTATAAACTTTCCCTGACTCGACATGTTTCATGAGTTCCTTCAACTTCTTTTGATCAACAGCGTCATTTATTGCACGCTCAGACAATACAATTCTGTTTTTAATCGGATCAAGTTCAATAATTTGAACCTTAAAAGTAACAGCAGTTGTACTATTTAAGTTTTCTGCGTGTTCAGGGGAAAGCTGCGTTGTCGGAATAAAAGCAGAAAGCCCACTTACCGTTACAGTAATTCCCTTGTCAGTTACCGTTTGGCCCGTTACCAAAATAGGTTCATTCTTATCAAAAATACGCTGAAGTTCAGTCCACAATTTCTCGTGTGCAGCATGACGCAAGGAAAGAAGAATTTTCCCGTCTTTTGTTTCTGGATCCATCACAACTGCATGTACTTTATCGCCAGTTTTAAGAGATTTAATTAAATCTTTTCCTTCTCTAAAGTGATCGTCGGATACAACTGCTTCACTTTTACCACCAACATCAAAAATAGCTTGTTTTTTGTCCATTGAGACAAATGTTGCTGTAATATGATCAAACTTTTTGAAGCCTCGGAATCCGCTTGCATGTGCAAGCAAATCTTCCATTGTTAAATTTTTAGTGGGTTGTGTAGACAAAGTTCATTTTCCTCGCTTTCTATATTAAGTACGAGTAGTATACGGCAAAAGGAAAATCTATGCAACAAAAAAAAGCGCTAAGGTTAATTAGCGCTTTCAAATCTAAAACTTAGCTTGTTTCAGACAAAACTGCAAAAATATCATCTTTCTCCTCTTTAGGCCTATTGGCGACAATATCATCGTAGATTTTTCTCCAAGTTATCATTGCTTTCATTGAGAAATGGCCAACTAACAGAGAAAACAATAATACAAGCATTATTTCTGTTGTAGAAACAACGCTCAGAGTAACAGCCATTACAAGCACAAACGGAACAAGAATAAGGAGAACTACAACAACTGCCTCTACCAACGGCTTGTATTTCAAATGCTTAAAACCCCAATTAGAAACATCTGTGACGACCACAAACGAGCCGACTATCGTCAAAAACATTCCAATTTCGGGCAAATGACTCTCAATTTGAGGATCGACCACAACTAAAGGGGCCCAATCCGGAAAATACGGGTAGATAACAGCGCTCATGGTAAAAAGACCCAAATACAGAAGCATCACTATGCCTATATCCTTGGTTTTCATAGCCGGTTCACGCAAGTAATCGGTTGGGTTGTCCTTCCCCATCGTTTTGATAAACCCAATCACCATGAACAACAAAAAGAAAATAATCAGTTCAAAACGAAAGGATTGCAAAAAAGCATGAACAAGTACAATCACACTGACAACAACCATAATGGCTGCTACATACTTTTCTTTTTCCTCTCTCAGTGAGGCCATCATGCTCAGGTATATACGACCACCGTCTAATCCTCCAAGCGCAATCATATTGAATAAAACGAGGTTCAAATTAAAACCTGCAAGCATCAGATATGCCATCACGTTTTGGGAATCAACAATTGCCAGAAACCACCAAAAAATCGCCATCATGAAACTCCCGAATGGTCCGAGAAGCAGCATAATTGACTTGTCCCAATGCTTCATTTTGTTGTAATTGGTGTCTGCCGTGACTGCTGCAGCACCAAGAAAGCCAATGAATACAATGTAGAATGGCACCTTTGCCCTCATATATCCGTAACCATGAAACAATTCGTGAACCAATAGGCTCAGTAAAAATGCGAGTGCAATTTCAACCCGACCACCAATAAATGGAATGAGTGTCAGGAAGCTCACACAGAGGGACCCAATAAGCACCATTCCCCACTTATTAGATGGTTCATCTCCAGCCCAATGGCACACTAAATTAATGATGGTAAATATTGGACGAAATGGCGCAGAAAGCACATATGCCACAGGCCTGAGAATTACAACTCGGAGCGTAATCCACACAAGCATGACGACAACCCACACAATTCTAAGTGGCAGTAGCCAAACACTTTCTAAAAACTTTGGAGCATGAAGTATATTCACGAAATCACCCCTCTTTAAATGTAAAAGGACAAGAATTACTACGATATTCTAGTGTAATATTTCAATATTATCAAGCTATGGGGTTTAAAGGACATAAAAAAACGCTGCATGTACAGCGTTTTTAGTTTTTTTGCCTAAGTCTACATTCTATGAAAAATAGGCCAAGATAAGATGGAACTTACAAAACTGACAACACAGATAATCACTGCTGATACGAATGGTGATATATTACCACCATGTTCGATTCCTATTCTCTTAGCCTCTTGCAATATCCACTCGGAACTCGATGTTTGCAAAGACAGAGAAAAAACAATATAACTGATCAAAGCAACGCCCCATGCACTGGCAAAACAAATGAGAATATGGGTTCGAAACTTAATTTCAAATTCAAACTGATTATCGGCGAGATGCCAATCCTTAACCAAAATTTCCAAGCCACTAATACCAATCGACAATATAAAACCAATCACAATTGCCAATACAATTGTCATTGCAGTCTCATTCATTTTTAGACCCCTTAAATACTTAACTATCTTTCTACACTGTGTATACTATAGCATAAAAGGAGTGAATAGTCAATATTATAGGTTCAGACGTGGTATACATTGAAGAACTAAACTAGTAACTTTGAATCCAAAATTGTCCCGGCAATGACCTATTCTCACACTCAGTTGCCCGAGCACTACCGTCGGCGCTGACGCGTTTCACTTCTCTGTTCGGAATGGGAAAAGGTGGTTCCACATCGCACTGATCACCGAGACAGTTTTGAATTCAAAATAAACTATAAAAGAACACTAATCTTATTTCTAAAAAATTTGTGCTCTAAAAGCTCAAGGAGAAAGGTCCGTAAGTCATTTTCGACTGATTCGTACATTGTAAGCTTAACGCCTTACGGCGCTTCCACTGCATGCCGATCAACCTGGTAGTCTGCCAGGAGTCTAATGACGAGTTCTAATCTTAGGGTCTGCTTCCCACTTAGATGCTTTCAGCGGTTATCAGATGGGAATGGTGGCTACCCGGCGTTGCAACTGACGTTACAACCGGCACACCAGGGATTCCCCCAGCCTGGTCCTCTCGTACTGAGGCCAGCTCCCTTCAAAACTCGAACGATTCCACCGGATAGAGTCCGAACTGTCTCACGACGTTCTGAACCCAGCTCACGTAGCACTTTAACGGGCGAACAGACCGACCCTTGGCACCTTCTCCAGCGCCAGGATGTGCTGAGCCGACATCGAGGTAGCGAACCGCACCGTCGCTATGGACGCTCGGGTGCGACTACTCTGTTATCCCCGGAGTAGCTTTTATCCATTAAGCTCCTTCCGCAACCATTGCGGAATGGAGGATCACTAAGACCGACTTTCGTCCCTGTTTGGCATGTCTGCCTCACAGTCAAGCTGGCTTAAACCTTTATGCTTTGCCCACGATTTCCATCCGTGGTAAGCCAACCTTTGTATCCCTGCGTTACGATTTGGCAGGGTACCGCCCCAGTAAAACTGCCAATCTGACACTTTTCCCGAGCCGGATTACGGCTCTTAGGTAAGATTGAGAGCATCTCAAAGAGAGGTGTTTCATTGGCCTCTTGCGAGTCCCTCCTACGCTAAACAGTTAAAACACTTCAATCGATGCCAGAATACAGTAAAGCTTCACGGGGTCTTTTTGTCCTGGTGGAATTAGGCCGCATCTTCACAGCCACTGCAATTTCGCCGAGTGAATCCTTAAGACAGTTATTTGATCGTGACGCCATTCGTGCGGGTCGGAACTTACCCGACAAGGAACTTCGCTCAAAATTAATATTAAATATTAATCGGTTTGTTACTCCTATTAGAGAGCGCTACCACGTTTAGTAGCGTCTTCATGTCGCCATGAAGGTCGGACTATATCATCACCTTTTTACGGGTGTTTGACGTAGAGTCTCTGAGGATTCCAAACTACGAATAGAGTTGTTGTCTTAAATTCATTCTTATGAAACGCATTGTTACGCGCATATGAATTAATACGTACCTAAAGAAAATTTTTCATCACAAAACACATACCAATTGTTAAATTAGTACATATTAAGGAATCAAGGCTTTTCTGTTAGTAAGTTATTAAAACGTTTCTTCTTCTTTGCGCGCGAAATGCGAATTCTTTTCTGGAACTTTTGACGCAACTAAATTTGTTTGTAGTTTGGCCTTTCCTGCTGATTGTCTCCACTGATCAGATTGTCACTTTCTTTGTAGAAAGTACTGTCAGATACTCGAGAGTTTCCAGCATTTGGTCAAATTTTACTACGGCGGCGAACATATATTCACCGTAGAACAGTTATAGTTACTGCTGCCGTTTACTGGAGCTTCATTTCAAAGCAACATCTAAATAAATTTAGAAGCACCCATCCACTTAACTTACCAGCACTGGGCAGGCGTCAGCCCGTATACATTATTTTTCAATTTTGCACGGACCTGTGTTTTTGATAAACAGTCGTCAAATAGACTTTGGTTGTATCCATCTTGCGATGGAAACCCATCTCCCGAAGTTACGGGTAGTTTTTTTGCCGAGTTCCTTAAGGATCCTTCTCTCGCTCACCTTGGTCTACTCGACCAGCCCACCTGTGTCGGTTTGCGGTACGGCTTACGATGAATCTCACTACGAACCTTTTCTTGAAAGCTATTAAAATAAATCATCCTCCTCTCGGAAGACTTTGCACCACTACGACTAGATGTCTCCTTCGAGACAAGCACTCTCACGGATTTTCCAATGAAAGCTATCGCGGCTTCTGCACCCCACTTCACGAAGGGGCTTATTTTTGTTTGCTCCGTCTGTCCTTAGTTAATAACGATTCATCCCAAGTGCAGGAATCTTAACCTGCTGTCCATCGACTACGCCTTTTGGGCCTCGCCTTAGGAGCCGACTCACCCGCCGAGGACGAACCTTGCGGCGGAAACCTTGGGCATTCGGCGGAAGGGATTCTCACCCTCCTTGTGCGCTACTCATACCGACATTCTCACTTCTTACCGCTCCACGACGCTTTACAACATCGCTTCACTGCAATAAGAACGCTCCCCTACCACTTTGATAAATCCGAAGAAATATCAAAATCCATAATTTCGGCATAACACTTGAGCCCCGCGGAATCTTCGGCGCAGAAACGCTCGACTAGTGAGCTGTTACGCTTTCTTTAAAAGGTGGCTGCTTCTAAGCCAACTTCCTAGCTGTTTTCGCGTTTCCACTTCCTTTACCACTGAGTGTTAATTTAGGGGCCTTAATTGATGGTCTGGGTTGTTTCCCTTTTGTCGCATCAGCTTAGCCCGATGCGGCTGTCTAGCTACGCAGATACACAACTATTCGGAGTTTGATTGGGGTACCTCGCTTGCGCTCAGTAACCCATCCAGTGCTCTACCTTTCGTGTATTTTTCGTTAGCCACGGTCCCCAAAGACCTTTCGGGGAGAGCCAGCTATCTCCCGGTTCGATTGGCATTTTACCCCTATCCACAAGTCCTCCCAACCAATTGCAACTGATACGGGTTCGGCCCTCCATCAACCTTTCGGTCGACTTCAGCCTGCTCATGGATAGATCACCGGGTTTCGGGTCTGCCATATGCTTCTATTCGCCCTATTCGGACTCGGTTTCCCTACGCCTGCGCCACACTGGTGGCTTAGACTAGAAGTATATGGCAACTCGTCGGTTCATTCTTCAATAGGCACGAGATCACACCCACCATTGCTGGTGGAAGCTCTCTCGGTTTGTCTGCAGACAGTTTCAGGTTCTTTTAACTGGGCGTCTCGCCCATCTTTTCACCTTTCCCTCACGGTACTAGTTCACTATCGGTCACAGCCTCATATTTAGTCTTGGAGGATGGTTCCCCCGGATTCCCACGGTGTATTTATATCGTGGTACTTGGGATACTCTTAGAGGTTGTTATTGATTTCGCGTACAGGACTTTCACCCTCTGTGGTCAATCATTCCAGATTGTTCTGCTATCAAAACAACTCCCATATTAGAGTCCCGCAACCCCGTTTCATGTTTCTTGCGAAACACGTAACGGTTTAGACTCTTCCGCTTTCGCTCGCCGCTACTGACGGAATCTTAATTTAATTTATTTTCCTCCAGATACTTAGATGTTTCAGTTCTCTGGGTTCCCACCTCGTGCATTAGTAGTCTTCGCTTTCGCAAAGTCATTTGGAGCACGGGTACTCTTCCGTTACGAAGAGTGAGTTGCCTCATTCGGACACCGCCGGATCATCGAATCGTAGCTTCTCCCCGACGCATTTCGCTGCTATGTACGTCCTTCTTCGGTGTGCTATGCCTAGGCATCCACTGTCTGCATGTTTTTTTAACTTACGGCCTTTCTCCTTTGAGCTGTTAAAGTACAAACCTTTTTAGAAATAAATGAAAATAAAAGAAAAACTTCTCTTTCACTTTCATATACTTCTAATCACTAACTGGTGGACCTGAAGGGACTCGAACCCTTGGCCTCATCATTGCAAATGATGCGCTCTAGCCAACTGAGCTACAGGCCCAGAACGACTTCATTTTCTTGGGCATTACGAAAACACAAAATGTGCAAAAAAAGTGCTGACGCCCTATACGTCAACGAAAGAACTATCAAACTATTTGGATGAGGGATTTCTTGGGCTGCAAGCGTATTAGACTTGAGCTAAGGGCATACCAACAAAAAGAAATGTCATCTGTTCGTAAAGGTAGAAGTATTATAGAGCCTTGTTTCTGGTAATTCAAGTGGAGTCTAAAAAGAAGAGTTCCCGCCTGTGTTTCAGGCGGGAAATGGAACTGTTTACCAACACTATCTAATAATTCATAAAAAAGTCCTCTAAGACAACAGCTACTGCAAAGCCAAGAACCTCACAGGCGGAAACTACAAATAAGACAAGTCCTACTGTCTGCTCTTGAACTGGAATCAAGCTTGCCAAAAAGACGCATGGAACAATTGCAAACATTGTTCCAAAAAACATGCGATGCATTACAACGTCCAGATATGACATGTGATTCTCCTGCTGTAATCGAGTAAGAATTTGTATAAGGATTATACAGCACTATAGGAGATTACTCAATGTTTTCCAAAAATATTCTGCACCTCTCGAAGAGATTTCATTAGTCGTTTGGATTTCTGAAGCATATCCTTTCATGAAAGTCCCATCGCTCAGGTTTTGTGCAATTTTTTCAGCAGCAACACCTGGATCGTTAGATAACAGGAACGCTCGCTTATCCATCAATCCATTTCGCTTAAGGAAACTCATATTGTCATATTCTTGCCGCCCCACAGGCTCTGCAAGTAAAAGGGTCACTCCACCGACTCGATCTCTCGAAATTAACGCCTTAAAACTTTGCTCACTCGGTTTTGTTATTTCAAATGCAATTGTAGTTGAGCACAATAAATCGTTGTAGTACTTCACAATTTCTCTATCATGATTTGAAGTAATTAGAGAGACGTAATGTCTTCTACCTAGCTTTACAAGAAACGGATGAGTGTACATGCTTTCTCGACTGACTATATAAAAGTAAAATCGAGGGTTTTTACGATACAAGCTACTCATAAGCTCATCCATATAATCGAGGTTTACCGCAGCCCCTGAAATTGGCACGCACACTTGGATTCGATCATTTGATTTTGGATCGTGCTGTTCCCGCCTCACACGAGCTTGTTTTAAACTTAATGACTCTGTAAGTCGTGGGCTGAGCGGGTATGGTAGTACCGCAAACGGTACTGATCTTAGTCCACCTCGTTTTCCATATAACTCGAGTGCACGCTTTGTTTCGAAGCTTGGAACAGTAATAAGGTCTGCTCCTTCTACATACCAAACCTTTTGAGGACTATCATCTGTTACGACAACGACAAGCACGATTTTTACGCCAAGCTTCCGAGACAACGCTTCTTTGGCTCCCGCAATTTGGTGTGCAAGCCCAAAGTGAGTTGCAACTATCACCACAGTCTTCACCACGTTAAATTCCTGCTCAATAAGCGTTAATATTTCATGCTCAATTCCAGTGTGACTTAACCTCAAAAACAAGCGATAGCTTCGGGTGAAAACTTCTTCGGGCAGGCCATTTTGAGACCATTCTAATATCGAACGTGTAAAAGGGTGCAAACTAGTTAATCGGTGGAGAGTTGAGGCTGTTTGATCATGAGTACGCAGTAAATGAGGGTATACTCCCTTTGTAGCAGCCTCAAACAACGCATTAGTCACCCGTAAATGCCCAAGTCCAGTTGACGCATACGCTAGAATAATTTCAACAGAAGGATCAGTTAACGGGACGGAAGACTTGGGCATAAATCATTGTAACCTAACTAATACAACCGATAATAGGTACTTGACAATTTCAGATTATGGGGTATACTTTATCTAGAGTTAAGTAAGAGCAGCAGAGAGGAATAAAAGAATATAGGTCTTGACAATTAGCACTCTCTGGTATACACTGCTAATATCTTCAGTTAAGTTACTTCTTAGTACAGCTAAGGTTCACCGGTTCTGGTTAGACGGGGAGCTATAAAAATAAAAAATTATAATCCCCCGTCTGGGCAGTACAAAGCTCAGAGACTAGAGATATGACTTGCTAATTGCAGCTTAAACCATATCTCGCACATTAAAAAAAACTAGAAGAGAGAGAAACTTTCACAAGCTTGGATAGTGAGGCGTGAAGGAGCAAGAGGCTTCGAATCAATTTGATTTGGGCGTCTTACTCCTCTCGCGCCTCATTAAGCACAAAGCTTGTGACAAGTCGACAGGCCACAAGCCAGATCGAAACCGGCGCACCCGTTCTTATAATGTTAGAGGAGAAAAAGATTGTGAAGAGCTTACTAAAGTACGGAATAGTCGGGATCATCGTATCGATGTTTTTTGCATTGCCAATCGTGAATCCACTATTGGCTGTTCAATTGGGTCAGGCTCACTCAGTGGGAGCTTGGCACGGGAGCACTACTCCAACTTCCGATTGCGGAGGATGGATTGTCGAAGTAGATACGACATGGTCAGGCTATGTCGGAAGCATCGACAGTTCTTCGAACTTAACCGGCAGTTGGACAGATGGTCAAACATCCGTTAACTGGTCAGTTACTGTTCGTTGGGCAACTGGCGAAACCTGGAGCGATAGCGGCACCATTAGCAAAATGGGTGATTGCACACCCCAGGTTCTTACTCGTGAAGCGTCAAAGTGCGATGGCACTACCTACGTTTCATGGAAAGAACAAAGTACTGATGGTGGAAAAACATGGACGAAGGTCGATGGAATCGAAAATCGTGAGGAAAATTCCACAAAGTGTGGATATGTTCCTCCGACCAAGCCTACAGGACATTGGTGTTTGGAATGCCAGAAGGTAACCGTTCCTCCACAATCTACTGATTGTGTCTTCCCATTGGGAGGGACAGTTCTTTCAGTGAAAGACGGCAAGTCAGACGTTGCATTCAATCAGATGCCTTGGGGAATTCAGTTCACGGACGGAGATCGCATGAATGCGAAACCCGTTTTGAATTATGAAATGTCCACAGGCGAGAAGATAACAATGCAAATGACACCCGGTGTCACCTATGATCCAGATCGTAAAGGTTGCTACATGGCAACGTCTTCCTTCCACCCGGAAGGATTCAAGGCAGGTTCAATTCTGCAAATCACCAGCGCCAACGGTGCAGGTGACCCATGTGTCTACGTTTTAGTTTGGGTTGAAGACAAACCCTAACTCTCTCTTCCTGTCAGCAAGGTTTTTGCAAAATGCGATTTATCGTTTTGCGGTAAAGCTTCGCGTTGAGCAATTCCTTGACTGACAGTTTATATAAAGCATAAGGGGAATACAACGGTATTCCCCTTCATTAATGAAATCATTTGTTTTCAAGTGATTTGATTATTGAATTAATTAGATTAAAAAAACACCCCTCTTCACTAACCAGAAAGGGGTGTTTTTGTGTCTGAAAAAGTTAACTAACACTAAAGCGTATTCTGTCAGTTGTTCGACGAAACTGCATAGGTAACCACTTCACCTTTCTCTCAAGATATAAATTACGCTTTTCGTGTGATGCGATCTTCTTTTCCAGATGCAAATTTTGTGTCTGTGAATTTGATATCTCTAGATCTTTGACAACTGCATATGTTGCAAAGATCATAAGAAACCAGAGACCAACTCCACAAATTAAAGCCACTACTCCAACTGGATCCATTTGGCATCCTCCTTATATATAAAGCCCCAATAGATGAGCTATTTTAACATAGTGGGAAGAAATAATTGTGGGTTACCTTGTCACTTTAATTGGAGTTTTTGGATCTAGTTCAGACTGAGCTTCTGCTTGAAGCCTTCCTGTTGCATCTGTGTATATTGTGTATTTGTGGTCATCATCTGTTCCTGTTAACGGATCTTTTGGAATTATTGCTGTATAAGTTGGAGCAACTGCATATCCTTCAACACCCGCGTTTGCTAAGTCAAAACAGGAGGGGCCTGTTCCGATACAAGTCGCTTTTGTCGGAAAAGGCTTACTTCCAATAGCTGGTAACGTTCCGTTGTGGTCTGCCGCATATTGATAAATTGCGCTGGTAATGTTTAGAAGATCTGCTCTTCGTTGAGTGTCTCTCGCCTGTTCAATTTGTCTCGGTTCAGTAACAAGGTGCTCAGTCACTGAACCCATTGCACTGGTAAGTTCACTAAAAACATCTTGCCATGACTTGCTATCCGTTGGAATTTCAACAGGATCAGACTTTCCAAAATCAGAAAGTTTCATGACCGCCGCAACTTGAAAATCTGTTGAGGCAATCCCAGGTACCATTGAAAGTGCAGGAGTTAAAAGAGATCCATTCCCTTTTGAACCAAAGCTCAAAGTCACTTTACGAACAATGTATGTGCTTTTATCAACATACACATCAAAATTAAAATCCTTTAATGAATCAAGCCATGAGCTACTTTGGGCTTTAACTTTGTCATCATCTGTGCCAAATTCTGCAACATACGCATTTACAAATTCAGCGTCAACAGTTGGGTGTAACTTATAAACGATATTGCCATCAAGAGTATCTGTGGTGAGCGCAATTTTAGACATTAACATTTTGTTATTTAAAAATTGAGTTGCAGCTTCTGCAGGAGATTGGGCTGCTTTTGCATTAGCTTCTTCGGAAAGTTTTCGAGCTTCAGTGTCCAATGAATTTGAGTCCCACACAATCCACTTTGAAAAAGCATTTGTCCACGTTTCCTCAGGGATCTGAATGAATGAAGAGATTAACTTTGACGGGAAGGTGTTTACCTTCGCATAGATCTTTTTATCAGCTGATTTCAGGTCTGCTGCGAAAAGACTTCCCACTTCTAGGGAAAGGGATGACTTTACGTTGTTTACATCAGTGCGGTCTACTGTGCCTTTTAATGAAGCATCCATATTGTTTGACCCAGAAATAGTAAGCAGAGACGGAGATGTAAGTGCAACACTCGCGTCGAGTGACATCGTCTTAACCTCAGTCGTGGCAATGGCCGATTTCTCGATTACATATGTTGCAGTTTTAGGAAGAAATGGTATAGACATGACCGCATCTCTGATGGCCATTTGCACTTTGGCGTTGCCTACAGTTATTTTGTCATATGCAATCATTGAAGCTGCAACTCCACTTCCACCTACTAACAAAAACAAGATAAGGACACCAATAAGGACACCAACTTTACTTACTCCTTTTTTGGGCATTGGAACTGGCGCAATTTCTGGAATAGGTGTTTGTTGTGTTTCGCCCGTTGCAACAGGGACCCCGACTTGTGACGTTACAAATGTTTGTTGATTATCCTGATTCACAGCTCTATCTTAGCAAAATAATTTATCTTTTGCGACAATACTATATTGAAGGTTGAATATTAAGCTCAGTGTAATTACAGTGACATACCGCAGTAGATGACTTATTTACAACGGCACCCCATTGCCATGACCCTTTTGCAGCTGCAGTATCTGGAGAGCTCCAATTCAAATCAAGCTGCCAACCGGCGCATGGACTTGGCTGACCTAAGACGATCGTTTGACCTGGCTTTAAAGTGACAATGTTACTCACATCCTGACAATAATCAGTATCATAACAATCTATCGCATAGGCAAAGCGAACCGAAATTTTTTGCGTATTGGTTATCTTAAAACAGTCCGTGTTATTCCAATTTCCACTACAAGGAACCACTGGTACTGGTGGTAATGCAGCTTTGGTCCGTGAAAATTCAGTTGTTTTTGCCATTGCCACCAGACCGATTGAAAGCCCAAAAAGCAACACCAACAATCCTAAAAATCCTTTTTTTGAATACAGATGATTGTGATTATATTTGGCCATTTTTGTATATTTTTAATTCCCCCATGCAGTGCACGTCTTTACTCCCGAAATGGCATTGCAACTTCTAAATCCACATTTATATGTACCTGCTGAATATGCAATTGGGAAACTTGCAAAGACTGCTCTTTGTGCTGCAACGATAGTGGAAGTCTTCGATACTTTCGTAGTTGTTGCTTTACCTGAAGCGTCAAAGTAAACACAGGAGAGCTCATATGAGACCTGGGTATTTAGGGGAGCTGATAAAACTGCAGGCATTGAACATATTGAAACACTTCCTTTTTGGACTCTTCCATTCCCCACGATGTCACATCGTGCACCAGGAGTACAAGCATTAGGAATTGAAGTTGGTGCTGGTGTTGATGTTGGTGTTGATGACGGAGCTACAGTAGGCGTTACGGTAGGAGCCGGTGTAGACGCAGCAATTACATTAATGGTGAATGGTCTTGAACAATACAAGTTCATGTATCCAGGATATGTAGCATATTGATCAATTGTCATACTAACAGTGCCAACCTTAAGAGCTGTAACAGTAAGTGCAAGATATTGATATGTAGAGGGAGCATTAAGAAGTGACTTTCCATTAAACTGAACGGGATTTGTTGTTGCTATGGCTGGATTTGGATTTACAACAACCAACTTGTCCCAAGTTCCTTGTTGAACGGTGAAACCAATACTTGTCGTTTTGCCAACCTGAACGGATGCTACTGTTGGTGTTATTCCAAAGTAATTACAAATGGCTGCTGTATTAATATTAGATCCTCCACCGCTGTTACTACTACCACAAACATTGGAACGGGGATGTGATGAGTCACAAACAACACAACTACTTGAACTACCACAAGAGTCACCATTATTCTTTGTTTCTACTCCAACCGCACGACAGCCATCACAATTTCCTGAAGCCGCTCCTCCACCTGCATCTGTACAACAAGTACGCTGTTCTGCGTGAATTACTGCAAAATATGAAGGGGCAAGAAGAAAAAGGGTAAAAAGCAAAAAGAGAAGCGTTGTAACTTTTAAATAAGAAACTGAAAACATAGAAATACTTATACATTAAAATTATAGAGACCAAGAAGTTGTGTCAATAGACAGATATCAAAAAAAAGAACATCTAGAAGCATTTAGTAACAATCCACACCTGGTTTGTTGTGGAATATCGTATTTTCAGTTAAAATAGCATACGTTTGGGCGCGTGGCTCAGTGGTAGAGCGCGTTCCTGATAAGAACGAGGTCCATGGTTCGATCCCATGCGCGCCCACCCAAACCTTCTTTTAGCCTTCTTATTGATATCCAAATACACAGATACTACACTGTTTCTATGGCGCAAGAAGACAATACAGAAATGCTGATAGGACCTGAAACACCCAATCAAACTAAAGCTCGCGAATCGCATGAATTTCAACAGTTAGTAGATAGTTCCGAAATAGCAGCTTCTCCAGAATATAAATCAGCGATAGAAGCTGCACGAACAACAACAGACATAATACTCAGCGACCTAAGAAGGGAAGGTGTTGTTATTTCAGCTGCAAAGGAAAATGAACTAAAAAACAAAGCTGAGTCAGCAGTTAAAGAGAAATTTATGCCAGAGCCGAAATACCCTCACGTAGATACAGAATGGGAGTCGCCTGATATGACAGTAACTTTCATAGACGATTTAAGTGCAAAGGATATACCGGTTAAAGAAGTCATTGTCGTGACACCAGAGAAAATTGATAATAGCGACACAAGAATCGAAGAAGCGTTAAATCCTGAGTCTTCTGATTCTGAACAGCTTCAGTCATATGCAACGCGAATGAAAGAGAATGTGAATTCAAATGTGGAAAATTGGCGAAAACGATTGTTTGATGAAAATAACTGGAAATCAATGAATCCAAATGAAAACAAGACTGCCAAATTTGATGACATGGGTACAGCAGACAAGCTTAAATATATTGCCAGAGGGAATTATCATCCTGCGGGTTGGATGGACACAGATGGAGGAAGAATCGAGATTCTTCAGGCTTCATTGATTGGCGCCAACAGCAGGAATGAAAGACTCAGCGCACGAGAATATGCACTGTTTCAGGATCGAACATTAACAAAACTTGGAGTTATGAAGCCCGGTGAAAATGAAGCAGCGTTGAGAGCAATAGTAAGAGCTCCTGGGTACAATGGAACTCGCGGCGTTTATGACAAAGACAATGATACATTAAAAACGACACTCCCCGATGGCTTAAGTTCAACAATAGACTTTAATGATGATTGGTTTAGATTATATTTAAGCGCTGATTCACTTGCAAAGGTAGTTGATACCAAACAGAAATCTTCAAATTCTTGAAAGAGATCAAAATGAACAACAAAGTGTTATTCGCTTTGATATCGAGTCGAGGAATACCTCGACTCAAGAACAAATTCAACTAATGACATGTGCCGACGGAGTTGCCGTTGGAAACGTTAAGACAAACCCTCGAGGATAGTTGATTTTTTCTTTAGCGCAATTCTCAGGCAACTTAATGTAATCGGTATACACATAAAAGTAGTTACCTACTCCCAGATGCTGAATCTCAATAAGATAGTACTGAAAACCTCTGCGACGCGATTTGAATCCACTAGTTCCAAAATGACAACAGGAGCCTCAGGCGACAAAATATCAGACTTTTCAACAAGACTACCATTCCCATATCTGTAAATTGAAATACTCGCCTTCGCTTTCCCAATGCACACAGTCATTTCTTGAACTCTTTCGCGAAAATATGCTTTTGCACTACCTGTGCGAATGCTTCAGTACCCATTGGTGTTAGTGTCACAAAGCCGGTTAGTTGTTGTGAAAACTGGCTTGTCGCAGGGATACTGGTACTGACTGACTTCGTTACCGTTACTTCCACAATCTGAGCGGCTGCTGGTTCTGAAACTGCGGGTCTATTGCCCTGTAAAGTGCTCAGCGAAACAACGACTGTGACCACCGAACTGAATGCCAAGGCAAGATTCAATATTATGGGTTTTAATTGGAATTGAACACAAAGCTTGCTATAGTTGAGTCATGAGTAAACCAACGAAGTCACCCCTTGTTACGCTGTACTTAAAAGTTCCTCGAGACCTTCCCATTACCCCTGAAAGCGCGCAAACATTCTTGGCATCACTGACTGGTATCGATAAGGTTTCATTTATGGATAAGCTTTCTGGGAAACGTCCACAAGTATTGTCACTCGAGCTTATTGCAGTGGGCCAACAAATTCGATTTGCAGTTACAACAAATGAAGAGTTAGTGCCATTTGTTGAAGCACAACTTCAATCAAACTATCCACTGCTTGTCATAGAAAGAGCAAAGGAAGACTTGGTAAGCCGTGTTCCATTGGATGTTATCGATTTGACGCTCTCCAAAGGTCCATTTTATCCCCTGGCCATTTACAGCAGTTTTAAAGATATAGATCCGATGTCTTCTGTTCTTTCAGTTCTTTCAAAAGCAATTGAAAATGAAGTAACTGTTGTACAATTTGCGCTCTCGGGAATCAGTCAAAGTTGGCAAAAAAGTGGACAACAATATGCAGACATGGGTTCTAAAAAAGAAGATGGCAGCTATACTCCTCGGGGCGATAACGCAATTATAAAAGAGAAAATTTTATATCCCGGCTTTGGAGTCAGCATTCGAATTGCTTCAAACAATAAAAATAGTCTGGGGGCACTCGCCAGTAGTTTTGGTGTGTATACCAGATCAGATGGAAATAGTCTTTCAAAGAGACGAAAGGGTTTTCTCGATATGGGAAACCCAAAGGTCGACTTTTTGGAGCGATTTGTGAGATACGGCACCATTTTAAATATTTTAGAGCTGGCCAGCTTGTGGCATTTACCAGGTGACAAAATTAAAACCGCTTCTATTGTCTGGGGATATGCAGTTCTTTCAGAGCCACCGGACAACCTTCCCATTGCTTCAGGAAAAACAGATGAAGAAAAAGAAGATGTAAATTACTTTGCCAAAACCATGTTCAAAAACAGAGAACAAATTTTTGGGATTAAAACGATCGACCGATTTAGACATATATGGGTTGTTGGAAAGACTGGAACTGGAAAATCAACACTCATTTCAAACATGGTCATAGATGACATTAAAAAAGGCAGAGGTGTTGGGGTGATCGACCCTCACGGTGAGCTTTGTGAGACTATTTTGAATTATGTGCCAGCAAATCGCATAAATGATGTTGTCTACTTTAATCCGGCTGATCGCGAATATCCAATGATTATGAACCCACTCCAAGTGACAAACAAAGAAGAAGCGGAACTGGTAGTTTCTGGAATTGTCGCAGTTTTTAATAAAATCTTTGGATTTTCCTGGGGACCACGACTTGAATATATTTTGCGAAACGTACTTCTCTCGCTTTCAATTATTCCTGATACAACGCTTGCAAATGTAATTTCAGCACTCACAAACCCAGCGTACCGAAAATGGATGATCGACCAGATGAAAAATGCAGAGGTGCCAGACCAAGTACTCATTGGGTTTTGGGAAAACGAATTTAACAAAATGCAGGACAAACAGCGTGAAGAAGCAGTGGCCCCTATTCTTAATAAAGTTGGACAGTTTGTAACTTCACCGCTTATCCGCCGCATTATTGGTCAGCCAAAAAGCTCCATTAGTATTGATGACATTATGAATCAGGGAAAGATTATTTTGGTTAACTTGTCACAAGGACGTCTCGGGGAAGATAACTCAGCTTTAATTGGAGCCATGCTTATCACTAAGTTCCAATTAGCCGCAATGCGTCGAGTGGACATTCCAGAAGCTGAGCGAACGAACTTCTTCCTCTATGTCGACGAGTTTCAAAACTTCGCAACTCCAAGCTTTATGAAAATTCTTTCAGAGGCGCGCAAATATCGCCTTTCCTTGATGCTTGCCAACCAGTATATGTCTCAAATTCCGGAAGAAGTTCAAGCTTCGATTTTGGGAAATGCAGGCTCACTAATTTCATTTACAGTTGGAGCGTCTGACGCCGGGCTTATTTTTAAAGAATTTGGTGGCGTCTTTAGTGAAAAAGATTTAACTGAATTAAAGAACCGTCAAATAGCAATTAAATTTATGATTGATGGACATGCGAGCCGCGCATTTTTGGCAAGTACACTTCCCCCTCCTGAGAGTATTAATCAGAACAAAGAAACTATTTTGAGAGTATCTCGTGAGCGCTATACAAAAAAACTTGAGAGTATGGAAGACGCAACGGCTCCACTTCCAGACCTTTCAAAGTATGAAGATGAAGAGAAAAATGCTCACAAAGAACGCTCTGCATATGGTCAAAAACCATGGCAAAACAACAATCGTCCACAAAATTCATATCAAGGTGGCGGACAACAAGGAGGACAATCTCGATTTAGAACGCCATTCCAACAGCCACCTCCATACGTACCAAACCAACAACAACAGGCAGCGCCGTTACACAACGCAAATACACAGCCTGTACATCCAGTAGAAAGGCAGCAAGTTCCTGTGCACCAGTCTTCAAGGCCACAACAATCATAACAGGCACGAATTTTTCATGTACAATATATCTCCAGTTACTATTTAAGGGAGTATTCTGATATGTTTGTGAATTTGCAAAAGAATTCGAGGAAGAATAGTCGCATTGTAGGTTTATTAGCACTCGTTGCGATTGCCGTTCCATTTTTGATTGTAGTTGGATTAGCCGCATTTCAGGTGCATGCCAAGGATGTCAGCTACCAGCTGAATATCATTGACAGTCCAGACTTAGGAGCGCAGTGCGCGGTGCTTAATGTTGACGGCCACATTGCACAGAGTTGCTTTTTAAAGGCTGGTCAAATCTGTGACAACAACACAGTGACAGTTGGCCCACTCGATGAATTCGGAACGACAGGTTACTGGGTAAAGCTTGATAGAAGAAGCAGTTGTACCAGTAAGATTCGAATCGGAGTTCCAGACGTTTTGTGCCATATACTTCTCCCGGATGTGGGTGAACCGTCGATTAGTTGTGTGGTTATCTGAGTCCTTCGCGCTGAGGCAGAAGAATTACTATTCTCTGCCTCTTTTTATTTAAACTTCATACTTCCGAGCATATCATTGAACGTATCTTGTTCCTGTCGTAATGCCGTATCTCGCCATGAAATTTCTACCAACACATTTCGATACCATAACACGGTGTAGACATACCAAGATCCATCTTTAGCGCCAGACAATACTTCGGCTTGGGACCCTCCAATAGTTCTAAAGTCGAGGGTTGGCGTTTCTTGCCAACCGGCAAGATTTTGAATTGAAGACACAAGCTCACTTGCTGAAAGTTCAACTTTCGTTTTCGCGTCTGAGACTGTTGTTTGAATAACCAAATTTTGAAACTGTGCTTCTGTCGGGTTTTTTCTAATTGAAACTGTTTGTGCAGAAGCAGATGCTTTGTCATCTGAAGTGTTTAAGTTCCATGTTGGAGGAAAACGCAAACTGTAGTTCCCCAAAGTGTTTGTGTATGTTTGCCAATCTGGTGTTATCCCCTGAGTTACAAATTTTACACTTCCTAAAACTTGTGAATATACGTCCCGACCATCGGTCGGTGCGTACCACACAAAGTTGTATGCGTTTGTATCTTGTTCAACAAGTGTGTATAAAACAGCAGTTGCAGGATTATTGATCAGCGTTGAAAGCGTTTGTTTCGTCGCAATTCCAGATACGTCGATGTTTGTTTCACTCGTTTTAATTGCAGGATCAATTTCAGATTCAGAATTTAATAGATCTAAGGCAGTAGTGTTTCTCGCGGAAACTATTTTCATGACAGTTGCTGACGCACTGGCTTCATTCGCAAGGGTAATTTCATATGTTGTGGCTGTTGTTTTAAATTCTTTTAAACTTAAAGTTGGCGGATATCTGAATGACAGTTGCGCATCTCGATTTAAGTATTCCTTCCAATCTTTGAGGGCATTGGGCGGCACCGTTGGAAGTGGTGTTGCAGGAACAAGTGTTGGAGTTGGCGTTTCTTGAACTATTGGAGCTGTTGTTTTTCTAAGTGCTGGAAGAATGGCTGCAACAACAACCATTGTCCCAATAAGAAGCACAATAGGAATTAAAAAAAGAAGTTTATGAGAGAATTTCTTTTTACCCGGCATGGCAACTGTAGCAGTCGTATTCACCATCTGTGGAGGTGTTGGAGGAACTGATGCAGGTGCCTGCACTTGTGTTACAGGTGGAGAAACAGGCTGTTGTGGAATTTGCGAAATCGCAGACTCAGATTGAAATCCGGAAGCAGAATTATTGTTGTCTTGGGCAGAAAACATACATTCATTCTAAACGAGTTTACTGTCAAGTGTAAACTAATTTTTTTGTGCATGAAAAAACCACCTATTACGGCGGCTTTTTCACTTTTTTTCGTTTTCTTTTTCTTTGAAAACCTAGATACAGTCGGAAGTGCATACGAGTATTCATTCCTCGCGGAATGGTACAAGTGTTCAGTTTATTCAAAGCAAAACTGTGACCTTAAAGCTTGGGTGTACTGAAACACTCCTAAGAAAGGAGGTGATCCATCCCCACCTTCCAGTAGGGATACCTTGTTACGACTTAATCCTTGTTGCTGGTGTCACCTTCGACCGATATACATCGGACTTCGGGTGCCCCCAACTCCACTGACTTGACGGGCGGTGTGTACAAGACCTGAGAACGTATTCACCGCAGCTTAGCTGATCTGCGATTACTACCAACTCCATGTTCATGTGGGCGAGTTTCAGCCCACAATCCCAACTGAGAGACCGTTTCTCCGATTAGCTCCGTCTTGCGACTTGGCAACGGTTTGTCGGTCCCATTGTAGTATGTGTGTTGCCCCAGACATAAGGGCCATGCTGACTTGACGTCGTCCCCGCTTCCTACCACTCAAGGTGGTCTGTATCGCGTGAATAATGCAACACGCGAAAGGGGTTGCGCTCGTTACCCCACTTAAGGGAACACCCTACGGCACGAGCTGACGACAGCCATGCAACACCTGTGGTACCATCCAACATTTCTGTAGGATCAGCTCCTATTTCTAGGTGCCTAAACGGTATCATGTCAAGTCTGGGTAAGGTTCTTCGGTTTGTCTCGAATTAAACCACATGCTCCGCTGGTTGTGCAGGTCCCCGTCAATTCCTTTGAGTTTTAATCTTGCGATCGTACTCCCCAGGCGGCTCGCTTCACGCGTTAGCTTACGCCCCCCCTAATAAATTAGGGAAAGCTAGCGAGCAATGTTTACGGCTAGGACTACAGGGGTCTCTAATCCCTTTCGCTACCCTAGCTTTCGTTCATGAGTGTCAAGAGGTACCTAGCTATCTGCCTACGCCCTCGGAGTTCCTGTCGATATCAACGGATTTCACCCCTACACCGACAGTTCCAATAGCCCCGATACCCTTCAATTCTTCCAGTATTACGCCCGTTCCCGAGGTTGAGCCCCGGTCTTTCAAACATAACTTAGAAAAACACCTGCGAAACGCTTTACGCCCAGTGATTCCGGACAATGCTTGTAACCTCTGTATTACCGCTGCTGCTGGCACAGAGTTAGCAGTTACTTATTCTCCAAGTAGTCTCCTACTTGGCAAAAGGAGTTTACGACCCTTAGGCCTTCATCCTCCACGCGGCGTCGCGACGTCAGACTTTCGTCCATTGCGTACTATTCCCGGTTGCTGCCACCCGTAGGTGTATGGGCCGTGTCTCAGTCCCATTCTGGAGGAACGCGCTCTCACGCCCTCTACCCGTCGTAGCCTTGGTAGGCTTTTACCCTACCAACTAGCTGATGGGCCGCAGGCTCCTCTCTCGGCGGGCGGTAAAGCCCTTTGGTCTTACGACCACATGCGGTATTAGCCTGTCTTTCGACAGGGTATTCCCCACCAAGAGGTAGATTCCTACGTGTTACTCAGCCGTTCGCAACTAAGTTTGTATTGCTACAAACCCCGTTCTACTTGCATGCCTAAAGCACGCCGCTAGCATTCGTCCTGGGCCAGGATCAAACCCTCAAAAAGTAGATTAAACACTATGACTTTTTGTGTATTAACCTGGCACTTCCAACTGTATCTAGATTGTCAAAGATCTTTAGTTCTTAGAGAGAACTAAGTTTTTTTCAGTTTAGAAATAATTCACAAGTGAGAAACGAACACCGAACTAACTAAATAATGGGCAAGGTTCTTTCTTACTTGAGAACTAACTCTAAAATGTATGTGATTGAGGCGAGAAACTCGCACTCATTAAGTTAAATGAAGTTTTTACCAGGTAGTATCGAGTTTACCTCGACTTGCCAAGAAGTTAACTATGCAGAGATTATAACAAAGACTCTGTGAAAGGTCAATGAATGACTTTTTTACGAATTACAGCTCTTAATTGAGTGTATAACGGGTAAAAATAAGCATAAAAAGTTGTGTTTTTCAAGCTATGGGCCTTTTTTGAAAAAAAAAGATAAGCAAGAAAAGGGGCAGACACTGGTGGTCTGCCCTAAAATAGGTGCCTTATTTAACTCATCGAAAGGTGGAAGTACGGTCCACTGCCGTTTTCTTGGCTAGTCCAGTGACTGTATGTAGCACTCTTCCATCCCGCCATTTTATACCGCTGAACGATCTCGTCCCAGTCAGCGACAACTAGCTCTGGAAACTGAGACTCAACTGTTTGTTTCAAGAGATTAAACTGATTAGCCTGGTCCGGAATACGAGAATCAATCCAATATTCAACCCGGTTTACCAAATCAAGATCTGGCGTAGTGCGTGCTTCTGCCGGTGCTTTAGCCATTATTTACCTCCAGTATTAAATGTGCCACTGATTATACAAGAAGTATGATGAGAAATTCAAGCTATGGGGTTTAAAGTGTGCTTTCTGAAGTTATCTACCGAGGATCTGGTCGAGAATTGAATTACTTTTCAGGCTTGTCGTCCCATCTGCAATTGCAGTTTTCTCACGATCAGCTTCAGCTTGAAGATTTACCTTTGCTGCATCAGCTTTTGCTTGTGTGTCTAAAATTGCAGCATCTGCTGTTTCCTGCGTCTGACTAATTGCCTTCGATTGGCGCTCACGCTCGACTTCCTCATCTATCTCAGCTTTCCTTGTGTATTCAGCTGCGCGAGCAGGATCTTCCGCGGCAGCTTTTCGATATGAACTTATATAGGCCATAGTAGTAGTGTATATGAATTGGAATGCAATAGTTACAGTAATAAACCTATGAAAAAGTAGACATAAAAAATGGCGCGGTTTGAACCGCGCCTATCACAAATCTACTACCTACCGTCATCATTACACAAATCTGTGATGAAATTTTCGACGACTTGATATGTGTAATATCCACTGCTATCCGTGTATTTGACTATGTGAACACCATCTTCCTCGCTGATTCTTGGTGTTGAAAGAAGTGCTTCAAAAATTTCAGCAACATCTTCGGCCAGCTCAGTGGTTTTGCAATAGACTGTTGTAACGGTACTCTTGTCAGACCTATTTGAAACATTGAAGGTAATGTCAAAACTACCAGCAACGCAGGCCTGCTTGCTTTCTCGTAGACCCGAAAAACCAGCAAAGGTATTCGTTCTTTTCTTCAACTGGACAGATCCTTTCAAAAAACGTGTGCGATGGTCGAAAGTATATCACTTCACTGTTTCTCCAGCACAAAAAAGGACACGGTTATAAACCGTGCCCAAACGACAATTTAAACTGATGCATCCATTTGTTTAAAAATTGCTTCAGGAATGAGATTCTGAACTTCAGCTTTTGCTTCTTCCAGTGATGTGTTCATTTCAAAACGATTATGTTCAACTGGACGATGTACCTGTGTGTAATCACGTCGCCAATCATCAAACATTGACGTATACCCACTGGCCTTGACGAGAATCAAAGCATCGCAGCAGCCTTCTATACTTGAAACTAATATAATATCTGTGTCCGTTGTAAGTAGAATATCCATTGCAAGATCTTCTTGAGATACCACAGGAATTATCATTTTCTCTCACTTTCAAAATATATAGTTAGCTCGAGGCTGAATTTTAGCATTAGCTATTGTTTGATTACAAACGAAAAAGAGCTTACACTATACTCCCCTGACATTAAGGGATTTAATACCATTCGAATAAGTGGAGGTTAATTTTGACTAACGTTGTTGTAGAAATTCAAAGTAACAAACTGACTGAGCTCATCAATGCTATTTGTTCAGCGGCAAAAGCTCGCACGAGCACCATTCCAGCAGACAAATTTGTACAAAAGGTTACAGAAACTGGAGTTGAAGCTTTAGGCCGAATAATTGACTTGGAAATTAACCAAATTGGCGGCGGATGGCAGATGGCCATGAGTGAATATTCTAAACTCAATGTGCTTATTACTTTGAGTGCCCAACATACGATCTTTGTGGAATTTTTTGGTGACGACTTAGATATTCACCGATCTGTATTTCTTTACAATGTAGTTCAAACTCTTTGGGCAAACATATTGCAGACGAATTTGCAGCCAGCTGAACTGGCAGCTTCGTAAGCTTTTTTTTTCTTAAAAAGCAGCAAAAAAGGCGCGGGTGTAATATCCCGCGCCTTACCTTTATCGACTCAAGCTACTTCAGCAATCGAGTCAATATTTCTCATATGCGCTTCCCGTGCTGATTGAAAGTCTTCAGCACTCCTAAAAGGCGTTGTTTCATGCTCATTTGTAAGAGCATCTAGTATTTCAATCAAAAGGCTTTCAGCATTACTGCTGTCAAACGGTCCGACAAATTCCTGCAGATCAGGAATAATACCCTGAAAGAAAATTGTTCCTGGTTTTGGTTGAGGATCTTCCCAAAGATCTGCTTCAATCAATTTTGTCACCAGATGTTGAACTTTTTCTTTCACTTCGCTGGATTGCCACAAGTCCTTACCTAAATTTTCCCAAGACTTTGTGGACTCATCAAACCATGTCCTTTGTTGATTTTGAAACACGGGAGCTTCCTGTGTTTGTTCAAAAACAGTTTCAACAGGTCGTTCAACGCGAGCCTTAGGCTGCTGTGATACCTCTTGAGTTTTCTTTACAGAGGTCTGCGGATTGTTACCACTATTTCGAGATACCTGATTTGGTACGACCGTCGCAGGTGTTGCCGTGGGTTTACTCAAAACTTTACCCCAATCGGGGCCTGCCAGGAATAGCGGCTCAAGAATCAGCTTCAACAAAAGAATTATTGCAAAAGGTGCAGGTCCCACCAGCCACATATCTGAAATGTTCAGTAGTGGCATACCGCCGAAGAATATGATCGCTTTCACGCTATTTTCGTATGTGTGTGACTCTATGAGCCACAGGTCATGATGCAATCCCACGACCACAATAACGAAAGCAACAATTGCAAGGATAGGCACTTTTGTTTTGGGAAGGCACAACTTTTCGTTATCAGAAAAGGCTGCCAAAATGGCTACCCCAAGCAAAACCAGAATAGAAAACAAGTACATCTCAAATGTAATGGCCTGTTGGCCTGAAATGAGAAACAGAATTCCCCACTGCACACCGTATGCGACTACAACAAAGATATCCCAAAACCCAATGTGCTTGAATGCAGTTGTTAAAACTGCAACTAGAACATCGAGCAACGTATGTACGACGCTTCCTGACACTTTCTTCACAATAGTCATGATTACCCCTTTAAAAGAGCTAATTGAATAGTTTCTCGTAGACTCCCTTCAATGCATAAAACTGTGCTACGAATTGCAGATATCTTACCATTTTTTGCTCAAAAAAGCAACCTATAACTTTTATTTAAGCCATATATCTTGGTTATCCTGTATACTTCTCGCAACTCAAGCTAATTGAGGTTAGGGGAAAACAATAATGATTTCTCACTCAGACTTTTTAGAGCGATACTGCACTGTTTTAAATTCTATTGTTCAGAAATATACTGAGTCTCGAATTCTTGATGGCAAACGTATTCAAGTATTGATTGGGCTGAATACACTTCAAATTCGATTTATCGAGAATGAATTTGTTATAGATCGTGGGCCAACCAGTGGTTGTCTGCTTTGGGATGAAAATCACGCGAATTGGCATCGGACAATATTTTTTCCAAACGGAGCAAATTCAATTTTTGATACAAATACTGTTGTCAGTTTAGTGATGAAAGCAATTTTAGATTGGAGTTGCTTTACAAGCGGGGTCAAGTGACCCCGCATTTTTATTACCTCTTCACTTTATTAAACAGACGGGTTTATTATGATAAGCAGATTGACCGTTGAGTTTGAAACTACGAGAACACTGGAGAAGAAAGAAGGTCGTGATTTTGCCCCAGAAAAACAATACGAATTATACAAAGAAGCTACTTCAATTTTCAGAGACCCTCCTGAATATAAAGACAATCTGACACACGTCAAGATGTTCACTCACTCAGAATGGGAACAGCTCTCAGAAACAGACAAGAAATACAAAGTGATGTCAGTCTCCGACTTTGAACTTGCGAGTAAAGGCTCAGGTGCAAGTGCATATGTATCTGAAGCCGAAGCTTTGGCTTCCCTTCAAGGCAGTAATGGTCACACAATTACCATGCTTATTTATGAACATTTGCGGGGAGTTCTTTCAGGGATTCCCCTGGACCAAATAGTACAAAAAATTCCGCAGGTAAAACCGAATTCTGATGTTTCTGAAATCATATATTCTGCATTCGCAAATGAAGGATATAAATACGACACGATTGCACCAGCTGAAATGGTTGAATTTGTTCATGGAGCATGGTCAGAACTTCGAAAACAATACCTGTTTATGTATGGGAAACACGGAAACAGTATTACAGAGAATGGAGTTCAATATAACGCAGCATGGACATATGATGCTTTTATGAGTCATGAAATGCAGCAGTTTGAAGATACGATTTTCTCAATTTTGCATCGGAAAATTTCAGAGAAACTTGAAACACCGCTTTTTGATGACGATAAGTATTTGTTCTTCCCGCTTGAAACAGTTCCGGATATGCATATATCAACGGAAGAAAATATGATGAGCTTTATAGAATGTGGGGAATACAGAATTCAGTTGAAAGGAAGAACAGATTATCGTCTCAAAGGAGTAACTGTCGACGAAAAGTTTGGTTCAGAATATGGATTACATAGTCGGGTGGGTCGTGTTCAATCTCTTTTGTACTCTACAAATGCGAGTAGGCAGCCGTACACCAAACTTTCTCCAAACTCATTGTTTTATTACCATTGGTTTGATATATCATCCTCAGAACCAAATTCATATTACATAGACAAAACGGTATATCCGGATGAACTTCCACTCGTAATAGACGACTTATTTAAACTTACTAAAACTTGGAGTGAAAACTACCAATACTTTTCAGAAATTAAAAGGCAACGAGGCAAAGCTATGGTTACACCTTTTCTTGCCTCCCCGTATTGAGCTATAATAGGTCTATGCATTTTGATTTAATTCAAATGATTCAAACCGTCGGATATGTTGGCCTTTTTATAATGGTCTTTGGAGAAAGTGGCTTCTTCTTGTTTTTCCTTCCTGGTGACAGTTTGCTTTTTACCGCAGGGATTTTGGCTTCACAGGGAATTTTCAATTTACCAACACTGCTTGTTATTTTTGTTGCAGCAGCAATTCTTGGAGATAGTGCAGGATATTGGGTAGGAAACAAAGCAGGAAATTGGCTTCTTTCTCAAAATGACAAATTGTTTTTCAAAAAGAAACACCTGAAAGCTGCACAAGACTTTTTTGATCAACATGGCGGAAAAGCACTTATCTTAGCTCGATTTGTACCTGCAGTTCGCACGTTTGTCCCAGTTGCGGCAGGTATTGGGAAGATGGAATACAAAAAGTTTTTGAGTTACAACATTATTGGAGGAATTATTTGGGGAATCGGAATGCCAGTTCTTGGCTACTTCTTGGGCAAGAGAATAAATAACATTGAGCACTACCTCCTCCCAATCATAGCCCTTATTATTATAATTTCTTTACTACCTGCAGTAATTCATCAAAGAAAAGACATTTTGAATATGCTTCGAAAAAACAAATACACAAAGAAGTTATTAAGACTCGAAGAAAAATATATTGGAGAAGATCCACTATAAAAATTACAAAAAAAGAGGGCAGTATATAATCTGCCCTCGAAGTCATTACCTTACCCGTTTGTACGGGTATCTGGAGTAAACACAACGGCTTCAGTGCTGTTGGTCACCCCCTTTCCAGCCTTACCATCGAACATAACTGATTTCAGATCTTCCTTACTAATATGTAAGTCCGCCTGTTTGCGGGCTGCGTCGATGATATCATCAACAGTTGCTTCAACTGGAACGATGATATTGGCACTGCTGGCCCCGTAAGTCACTCGAATTTCCTTTCCTTCTAGCGTATTCTCAACCATTTTTCCAAACCTCCTCATGAATTCAAAACTCACTCTGTATTTTTACAGAGTGTGTGATTGTACCGTTTATTCGACCAATTGTAAATCAAGTGGTAGCATAGGTTTTAACACAGGTCCTCGAATGCCATCTGTTGCCCCGAGGACATCACCCATTATTGTTTCTGGAGCTGTATCTAGAGACATCAGCGAATGTAATACCTGCAACATAGTGCACGCGGTACTCAAGTTTGCAATAAATGTCTGATCTGCAACACGTGTTTCCATCAGATCAGTACAACTCATTTGCTTGGGTTGCAAGAGTTCTTCTCGCTCTGTTGCCGCTCTTGTCAGTAAATCTGGGTATTTTACTTCGAGCGGATTGTTTTGCATACCACGCCGTTTCATATACACGTCGACTACCCAGTCATGATTAGCAGTACCTCCATTTATGAGCACTACATTTGAAAGCGTCTGTGCATACTGGGAAATTACAACTCGCGGGTAGCACTTATCTACACACAGGAAGACCAGTGAATATTCAGCAATAAGACGATCTACAGGTATCAGTTCAAATGCTGGCCTATCTATAAAACCTAAATCTTCACGTGCAATAACCATCTTAGGTATTGCCTGAATCGTTAAGTCTGAGCCATATTTCTTTGTCCAAGTACCAGCAAGACTTTCTGCCTTGTTACCGGGTCGGGCAAAGAATTGCCGCTCACGATTGCGATCTTCAAACGTGTCGTGATCTACAAGTATTATCGGCAAATAGAAGAGGTCTACATTCACTGACATATATTGTGTCAAAAACAACGATAGCCAGCTTCCATTTCCCCCACAGCCCACAATTATTATTTGTTGAAATTCCATGTTTCACCTTCCGTTATTTTGAATGTTAAAAACTGAGTCAAGCCAACAGTCAGGAAAATCGTAAGTGGGTGTCTCGATAAGCGTCATCCCATCTACAACAATTCTTACTCCACAGACTACAACAGATGTGCTAATGCTCAAAGACGGTCTATTTACGTCCCCTAAGGTAATGTAAATTCCATCGATCTTTTTTTCAGCAGTATCATCCGTTGCGCTGTGATATGCACTAAAAATATTGTGAGAGTGAATTACTCCGATGTACGAATAGTCTTCGGGCAAAGGATAATTTAGGTCATAAATCACGCTCGAATAAGCACATCTTTGCGGTAAGGCACGAATCATCCAATCATTTTTCGATTCAGAGTACAGCAGCTGTACCATTGCCTCAGTGTTGTAGATTCTATGCACTTGTCGAAAAAACGAACCAGCTGTTTCAATTATTGAATAAGGAATCTTTGAGATTTCCGATCCAAAGGAAACAACTGGTGAAAAAGGTACGAGATTCAGTCCTTTTTTTGAAAACGGAATACTGCGTGTCCAATACTTCACACATTTCTCTACTTGAACAAATAGTTTGTCCTCTCTCATAATCCTTCCGGAGACAAAAAAACCGTTTTGCGCGACATATATAAGCAGTCGTTTATTGCTGCTCATTTGAGGTACCTTGTTGTATAAAACAAAGCGACCTCGAAGGTCAACATCACGAAAAATCTCGCGATTAGTCCAGCCAATCTTCGCTTTCATAATACTCTCTCCCCTCACGCTTAAGTTTCTGGATAACATTTTCAAAATCAGAAACTTTCGAATATCTGTGCCGAGACATGAACTCTTCTGCAAGTTTTCCGATGCTTTTATAAGTGGGTGTCCATTCAAAAGAAGTTATGTACTTCTTCCAATTAAACAGCCAATTACTTCTAAATGCCCACCCAGAAATAGAACTCGGATGATGCGGAACCTTCCGACGCGCGTCACGCCACAACCCATGGTCTTCAGTGTATGTATTATCCCAAAACGCATACACTGCCAACCCAATCTGACTTATTAATCCGGTTTGCTGGTGAGATAACGATGTGTCTGCGCATTTGTTCCCTCCTCTGTACATATTCCATAGATTCGTTTCAAACAGCTCATCATCTAAAGTCTGAATCGGGGTATTGCGATAATATGCGTAAAGCGCTGTGCTTCCAGACCCTATATAAATAAACAAATATACATATGGGAATGCAAGAACTGCAGATCCTCCAACGTAGAGCGATCTATCGAATTTCGTTCGTCTAAGAGACGGTTCAAATTCAATACAAGCAAGCGTGTGGGCAATCGATTGTTCAAGATATACGATATGCCCACCATCAAATGAGGGAAAGAATACTTGTCTCTCGGCAGCAACTTGAATTTTTTCAATAACATCCTCCATCCGATATGGTTTCTCCAAGTCTGCATACAACGCCTCGATTGGTGTTCCTTCAGTAACTACATTTTGGGTGGTATAAACTATACCGTTGTGAACAACATAGGTTTTATCTAACCGTCTCAAGATGTTCTCCTTGTTAATGTGCGAGTTAAAATTACAGAAAACATCGAATTATAGCCTAAAAATGAAGTTTTTGAAAGCAGGCTGAAGATTATAAAACTTGTGTGACCCCAGTGGGGATCGAACCCACGATTTTCGGGATGAAAACCCGACGTCCTAAACCACTAGACGATGGGGCCAAAGAACGATGTTATTTTAGCATAAATCTGCCTCATTCTAAAGTTCTGCTTTTGAAATGATTGTTTTTAAGTAACATCCAATACAGTACTCCATGAATATTTGTGACAGAATTGTACGAGGTCAGTGCAAATGTATCAGATATAAGGAATGCCATTATTGAGAGAAAAAAACTGAAAGTTGAGTACAACAGCTCATTTGAGTATAATAACAAGTACTTCAGATTACAGGTTAGTTTGGAGTGTGTGAGAGCTCGTAGCTCAGCGGTAGAGCAACAGCCTTTTAAGCTGATGGTCGTGGGTTCGATCCCCACCGGGCTCACTTAGTCTTCTAACGAATTTATTGTCACCTTGTTTTTATAAATTTCAATGTAAGTAAACTCTCCATCGTGGGTTCTTCCACTGTTTAAATATTTTGCTTCTTCGTCAAATTCGGGAACATGTGTGTGGCCCATTGCAAAGTATTCGTGCCTTTGACTTACAGAAAATCGTCTCGTTTTAAACCCAGTATTGAATTTATTCAATGCACTTGATCCTGTTTTCTTGGCTAAATACCGAGATGAACCTTCAAACAATCCAAATGGGAATGTTGCAAGATTCAAAGCATGTGGATGTCTTTGAAAAATTGTTAGTATCTTACGCACCAAACTTCCCGATAATAAATGTCCGTGTTCAACATGGAGTCGAATGTCCCCTATCTCTATTTTTAATCGAAAGCCCGCCCACACACAAAACTGTTGAATGCGCTCGTCTGAATTAATCGGCATATCATGATTTCCAAATACATAATATGTTTTAGATTTCATCAGTGGAAACAATTGTTTCCATTTTGAAGTTACAAACTTTTCAAAGGACCCCCCTGAGTCTGCCCAAAAATCTCCATTTACAACTAATATATCAGCCTCTGTAATAACTTTTACAAGTTTTTTATAAACAACTTCATCAAATTTCGAATCCAAATGACAATCAGAAAGAATAATAAGACGCTTGTCACCCTTCACTTTGAGCTCAAAAGGCTTACTTGCAGGGTGACCTGAAAAGATATCTTGGTATTTAAGTGAGTGCAAAGGATGAGACATCGCAATAAATATTATATAATACGCCTGTGGTTCGCGTTTGGGCGAACTTATTATTGCCGAATCGTCTAAAGGCAGGACATGGGACTTTGAATCCCAGTATCTAGGTTCGATTCCTAGTTCGGCAGCCAAGATTGTCAAAGATTAACTTAATATTATGAGTGCAGGACTTATATTTGAACCAGACATCGCCACTTTCATTGGAGAACGCTCCTCGTCTATAATAACAGTTTTAAGTGGTGGAAATAACTCTGGTAAATCTGCAACACTTAAGCGAATAAAATCACAGATTGGTCGTTCAGCCTATCTAATTGGGCCAGTTCGTTTTTATCACGTTAATCAAATATCTACACAACAAAAGGATCCTAACGAAATTAATAATCTAGAATCACAATTTCAAAATACTTTTTCTCAAGTTGATGTAAATCACGAACAAAACTTTCTTGATCTCACTCGGATAATAACTAATCTTTCTAACAAAGGTAGGGATATGCTATTTAGTATTTGCGAAAATCTTATTGGTTCAAAGTTCTCATTAAAGCAGGTTGATCCCGAGAATGAACTGAGCATGAGATATATTGATATGGATGGAAAAAATCTTGGATTAGGAAGTACGGGCACTCGACTACTTATGACATTATTAGGAATATGTATGGATGTTCGATTTAGTACAATTTTGATAGACGAACCCGAACTAGGGCTTAGCCCAAAAGTGCAAGAAGCATTTTCTGACTTTTTACAAAATGAGGCAAAAAGGTCTAAATTATTTCCTCATTTAAAAAATATTTATATTTCAACCCATTCTCATCTGTTTTTAGATAGAAAAGAACCTAAGAATAACTTTGTAGTATCTCTCGAAGGAGAAAAGGTTTCTATTGTTCAAATTAGTTCTGTTAGTGAATTCCATCGTTTGCAATTCAATTTATTAGGTAATTCCTTGGAAAGGATTTCTCTACCTTCAGCTATTATAATTGTGGAAGGACCTAGCGATTACAAATACATAAAAAGAATTGTCGAATTAAATTTACCAAATAAACGAATAACTATTGTAGAAGGTCAAGGGGACGTTAAGGCAAAAGTTCATTCAATTGTAGAAACGTTAGGAGGCGACTTGCAAAAAAGTCCTTATCAAAATAGGTTATTTGTAGTGAATGATTCAATCACTTCTCCTGGGTTAAAAGATTCACTTTCTCGAATGGGTATTACCCAAGACAGATTTATCACTTGGGATAAAAATGGAATTGAATACGTTTATCCTCCTGCAATTTTAGCTGAAATATTTACAGTCTCTGAAGATAGTGTAATGCAAGAGCTACAAATAACCGATGACACAATTAATGTAAGGGGAAGCAGTCGAAAAAAAATGAAACTATCCGAAGAAATTGTTGCAAAGATTACTAAGGATACAAAATTGCCTGAAGAATTGATCAGAAAGCTCTTGAAGCCATTACTAGCCGCTATCACATAATTATTTAATAGAATGCTAGAGTGATTAAAATGGCCTAGACCGGTATGCTCAATCCTGGAGGACTATAACCCCAAAGCTATCATTCAGACTATATGACAGTAAGGGTCCAGACCTGTATGCTCAGCAAAAGCAGTCACTTCATATAAGTACAACTACTCATATTCGAGCCTGATATACTAAAGCGTGCAAGAAACAGAATTGCCTGTCCTAGAATTTAAAACCCAATCATCATGGAGAGATTGGTTAGAGAAAAATAATACAAATTCTTTAGGTATTTGGGTACGAATGTTTAAAAAAGCTACCGGAATTGCTTCAATCAATCACGAACAACTCCTTGATGAAGCATTATGTTATGGTTGGATTGATGGACAAGCGAAACCGTATGATGAGAAATCATGGCTTCAGAGATTTACTCCTCGACGGACAAAAAGCATGTGGTCAAAAAGAAATATAGAGCACGTTACACGCCTCATCACACTAGGAAAAATGAAAGTAGCAGGCTTAACAGAAGTTGAGAAAGCGAAAGCTGATGGACGATGGGATGCGGCATACGACGCACCCAGTCAAATGACAATTCCCGCAGATTTTCTCAAAGAACTTGAGAAAGACAAAAAATCTTACGAGTTTTTCAGTGCACTTAACAAAACGAATAAGTATGCGATAACCTGGAGACTTCAAACTGCTAAGAAAGCTGAGACACCTGCAAAACGCATAAATATGATACTTCAAATGCTTTCAAAGGGTGAGAAATTTCACTGAAAAAAAATTCGAATTCTCAAGGACTAGCTATTTACTGTCCTGACTGATTTTTGGACTAGATGCACCACAAACAAAAATAGCGGTTGCAGTTTTGTCTTTATCAAAGACGACAACTGTCACATGCTCTCCTACTTTTAAATCAGACTCTGATATTAAAACTTGCTGAATTTCTAATCTCTGTTGATTTACAAGATTAATAGTTTGATCAATACACAGAGTACTCTTAATTGTAATTGCATACTTGAATGTTTAGGCTGGGGTGAGAATGGTGGTCCGACAGTCATATTGCAGCTCGTGCGTAACTTCTGTAGAATTATAAAACTCATGAAAGAAATATTTTCTAACAAAGCCTTCCTTTTTATTACTTTTTCAGCATTCTTAGCTGTAATCGGAATAGGTATTATTATTCCCGTCATTCCTTTTATCGTGCAGCAGTACATGCCGAACGCAGACGTTAAAACGATTGCTTTAAATGTCGGCCTTCTCACTTCAATTTATTCACTGTGCCAATTCTTTGCTGCGCCTGGACTTGGAGCATTAAGCGACAAATATGGCAGGCGTCCAATTCTACTGCTGTGCCTTATTGGCTCTGCAATTGGATATATTCTTTTCGGGATTGGCGGCTCACTTGCAGTACTTTTCATAGGCCGCATTATTGATGGCCTAACTGGAGGAGACATTAGTACTATGTTTGCGTATATTGCCGATGTTACAAAACCTGAAGACCGGGGTAAGTTGTTTGGCTTTCTTGGAGCAACGGTCGGTGTCGGCTTTATGATTGGGCCAAGTATCGGAGGCCTCATGGCCCACATCAGTTTGTCTGCTCCATTTTATCTGGCGGCTGCAGTTACCCTTTTAAATGCTGCTTTTGGATATTTCGTTCTCCCAGAGAGCCTTAAAAAAGAACATCGCATGACAGATTTTTCTATTCATCACCTAAACCCATTCACCCAGTTACAAAGTGTGCTTTCAAATGTAACTATCAGGACACTCCTCTTCTTAGGCTTTTTCTACTTTTTGCCATTTGCCCAGCTACAAGGAATAGGCGGAGTCTTTTCCAAAGACGTTTTGCATTGGGATCCCGGGAACATCGGCTTAATGTTTTTAGTAGTTGGAATTGTTGATATTCTGACACAAGGAGTTTTCTCACAAAAACTCATGTCTCGATTTGGTGAGTTAAAGCTGATGATTGGAGGCCTTGCAATTACGGGTGTGTCGTATGCCCTCAATGCTTCAAACGCATGGTTTCACTCAAGTCCGTTCGCTTACTTTACAGTGATTATATTTGCTTTTGGCGGAGGCCTTATTGAACCAGCACTTGGTAGTCTTATTTCTCGCGCGGCGAGCCCCAGAGAGCAAGGTCGAGTGTCAGGGGCTAATCAATCATTACAGTCGATTACTCGTATCATTGGTCCACTTTTGGCAGCTTTTCTGTACGGAATTGGTACAAGTGTACCTTATATCGTCTGTGCAATCCTCTCCGTTGTTGCACTTTTATATGTCATGACTAAATATCAATTTATAGCTGACCACATCTTGGCTCGAGACGAAGCCGCATAAAAAGTTACTCGAGAAGAGTTTTATTGTTTGGAATACTTCGGTATCTCCCCCCCCACAAGCACTGTATCTTCAAAAATTTTGACCAACTTATCTGTATCACAACAAGAAAAAGTCTCCATTGCTGGAGACTCTTTCTTTGTAACTTTCTTTATTCTGCAGTTACTGTGCAGGAGTTTCCTCTTGGGGGGCGGCTGCCTCCATTGGTGCTTCAGCCATAGGCTGATCACCCATTGGTGCACTTCCACCTTCCATAGGTTCTCGTGGTTGTTCAGGTCGAGCATCATTAACGATTAACTCTCGCCCTTGGAAATCTTTTCCGTTATACATCTCTCGAGCTTTGTTAGCTTCGTCAGCATTACCCATTTCTATAAAACCAAAACCTCGGGAACGCCCTGTGAACTTATCGGTGAGAATCACCGCATCCACAACAGTTCCAGCTTGAGAAAAATATTGAACTAACTCATCATGAGAAGTTTTGAAACTTAAATTTCCTACGAATAATTTTGCGGGATTGGGGTTCACATCATTCACCTCCTTACAATTTCTTCTATTAAAGAAGAAACAGACAACTGAATTCTATCAAATTTCATTATAAGTCTCAAATTATTGATTAATTTCCTAATGCTGCTTTAACTGCACTTTGCATATCTGTGTAACTATATGCTCCAGCAAAGCGTGTTGTGTTTACAAAAAAGCCTGGTGTTCCAGACACTGCTAAACTTGTTGCAATTGAGGTGTCGGATGTAAGTCGAGAATCATATTTACCACTATCCAAACAAGCTTTCATATCAGCAGCTGGAATTATGCTTTTTAGAAAATCAGCAACAATGCCAGACTTTGTTTTGTCATTCAAGACTTGAGTGTTTTGTAAATTGTATCCTGCGTTACTATAGAGCAAATCATGTGCCTCCCAGAATTTTCCTTTTTCATTAGCGCAATATAATGCTTTCTGTCCCATTTCTCCATTACCGTGACCTGGAGTATATATGTAAACGAAACCTGCAGTTCCATTATCAATAAGTTTTCTCATTTCCTTAATAGGTGCCACATAAGTTCCACCTTGAGATGTCAAAAGGAATTGGCTTCCAGACTGTTTATTCAATTCAGGATCATCTCCTGCTGCAATATGACAATACGGACAGCTTGGGTCTTCCACTGCGACAAAAACAACTTTCTTGTTTGCATCTCCAAAAGTAATCAAGCCTTTACCAAATAGGCCTTTGATCGTATCCATACTAATGTCAGGTGCCGCTTGTGCCACTGGTTGAGCTGCTGTTCCTCCTCCAGCTGGTGTAGTAGTCGTAGCAGTCGCTCCTTGTGTCAAAGCAGTTTGCAAATTCTCTACCTTTTGCCAAAGAACTCCAAATCCGAATGCAAATAAAAGAAGCGCTAAATATACAAACGGAAGAGCTCTACTAAAGATTGCAGGAATTGCACGAGGAGTTTTAGTTACTTCCATTACCATTGTTTCTTCAACAAAGGTTTCTTTTGGAGTTGTGGTCTTTCGAGATACTTTTCTTTTCGCGGCCATAATAAAAACAATATCAGACTTCGGAACTCTTTTCCATATCCAAAAATTTCAAAACATCAAGAGCGGACATCGCTCCGAACCCTGCCGCAGTAACCGCCTGCCTATATGCGTGATCATGCACATCCCCCGATGTAAAAACTCCTTTAATATTAGTTGCTGTTTTGTAGCCGTCAGTTACTACAGGAACTAAATATCCAATTTCATCCATGGTAAGTTTGCCCGTAAACAAAGTAGTTTCTGGGTGGTGACCAATTGCTACAAAAAGCCCATCTATGGGCATTTCCCATTCCCCTTTTTCAAGCGTATTCAGTTTCACTTTTTCAAGTTTTGTTTCCCCTATCAATTCTTTTATTTCCGTGTTCCATAAAATTTTAATCTTAGGGTTTGAAAGTACGCGTTTTTGCATTGCAGCTGAAGCTTTAAATGAATCCCTGCGATGTACAAGCGTTACTTCTGTTGCGTATTTAGCCAAAACCAAAGCTTCTTCCATTGCAGAGTCGCCGCCTCCAGCCACAATAACTGTTTTATTTTTGAAAAATGGAGCATCACATGGGGCACAGGAGCTAACACCTCTCCCTCGGAGTTTATCCTCACCGGGAATATTTAACCATTTGGTTGAAGCACCGGTTGCCACGATAATTGAATGAGCCAAAACGGTTTTATCTCCAAGCTTAATTTGAAAAGGAGACACTGAAAAGTCTACCTCAGTTACATCGTCATTTAGGACTTCCACACCAAACCTCTCGACTTGTTTTCGCATATTAGCCATGAGTTCTGGTCCTTGGATCCCTTCTGGAAATCCAGGAAAATTATCAACATCTGTGGTAAGCATGAGTTGCCCTCCCCAGGCAGATCCTGCCAAAACTATTGTGGAACGAGCACCACGTGAGGTATAAATAGCTGCAGTGAGTCCTGCGGGGCCAGAGCCAATGATGGCTACTTCCCATGGACTATCTTCAGCTGGTTTTTCAAAAAAACGATCTGAGGTCATGTACGATTTTTATGCTTTTTTAAGAAGTTCTTCAAAACCTTTTTTACCGGCGAATCCAATTTGTCGTCCAACTTCTTTGCCTTCTTTAAAAAGAACTGTTGTGGGAATAGACATAACTCCAAGTTGTCCAGCATGTGATTGTTCTTCATCAACATTTACCTTGTGAAAAACAACTTTTCCATCATATTCAGTCGCTAATTCTTCTATAACTGGTTCAGCCAACTTACATGGACCACACCAAGGAGCCCAAAAATCTACTAATACTGGGAGTTTTGAATTAAGCACTTTTTCTTGAAATTCGGGGTCTTTTATTGAAGTAAATGCCATGAACTCTATCATACTCTCCTGCACTAAACGGGTCAATGTGATAAAATACCAGACCAATAGTTTTCTAGGAGGGGATATGAAACCTGGCCATATATTTCAGTTAGCGGTATATCTTGACGATATTGGTAAAGTCGTTTGGCAAAAGGATGGTACGTGGAAAACCCACGCCGGCGTTACTCTCGATAGAGAAAGTGATGCTGCCCTTCGGGCAAATGAAATTGTAAGAAATACCTTTAAACTTCAGGCTAAACAGTCTGAACGTCACACAGTCGACAAAATGGACAGTTTGTAGTTTTTTTAGGCAGTGAAGCTTTTATAAGTTCACTGCCTTTTCTTTTTTATGTGTATTTAAATAGTGAAGGGCACCCCAAATTCCGCCTAAATCCCCGAGTTCTGCTTTTACAATTGTCGGAAGTTCTGGATATAACTTGAGAATATTTTTTACATATAACTTCACTCGCTCCACTGACATTTTTTTCATGAGACTTCCACCGAGTATTACTGTGTCTGGTGCCCAAAAGACAATAATGTTATTTATTCCAAAAGCTGTAATTCTAGCTTCATCTTCCCATATCGCCGGGTTATTCAAGTTTTCGGCCGTATCCCCATAACGTCGCTCAAGTGCAGCTCCTGAAATTAAGCTTTCAAGATCAGCGTGCCTCATACTTCCATCCAGGTCAATTATTTGGTGTCCAATCTCAAAGCCAATACTATTTGTTTCCAGTTTTCCATCTACAACGCGGACACCATTTACTCCAGTACTAATTGTCATATAGGCCACAATTTTCGAATTTTTTCCACTTCCAAAAATAGCCTCTCCCAATCCTGCCATCGCTGTATCGTTTTCAAGATGAACATCGCATCCGAACCTTGTTGAAAGCTCAAGCTTCAATGGTCTTCCGCTCCACCCAGGCAAGTGAGGAGCATTCACGGTGCCTGACTTGTCTATGGTGAGAGGCCCAGCCACTCCACCGGCCGCAGCCATCGCGGATTTTCCCAATAGTAGCTTTTTAGCAGCTTCTTCTATTTGTTTTACTCCCTCATCAAAATCTTTGGGAGTTTTGAAAATTTCAGTTGAAGAAACTGTTTGTCCGTCGAAACTTACTCCAACTCGAGTGTTCGTGCCACCAATATCGAATAGAACATAAGGAAGAGAATTTTTTAGTGAGGATTGCGATGTATCTTCGATCATGATTTGTCAGCAGTTACAGAGTGTCCTCCGAACTGCCCTCTTATAGCAGAAAGTATTTGACCCGTAAAGCTGGGGTTTTTTTGGCTCTCCGCTCGAAAGTCGACTGCTGCTTTCAATGCCCAGTCAACTAACCCCTTATCTTCGGCATAATCAACAGTCCAAGCTCCCTCACCGTTGGAGTCAACTGAGCCCTTTACTCCATCCAGTTTTGGTCCATATTCTGTAAAGGCATCTGACAGCCAATTGACGAGGCGCGACTCTATGACACTACCATGGGCGAATACGTCCGCTGCATCGGGTAAATTCAAGTTAAATTCTGAACTCCCTAAAATATTAAAGCCTTCTGCAATAGACTGCATCATCCCGTATTCAATTGCATTATGTACCATTTTTACAAAGTGGCCTGCACCCGTTCCCTCAAAATGAAATACTCCTCCGGGATATCCAATGTCTGAATAAAGTGGCTCAAGGTGCTCAAATAATTTTTTCTTCCCACCCACAATTAAACATGCACCAGCTAATGCAGCACGAGGTCCACCTGAAATTCCGACGTCAACAAATTCAACTCCTTTTTCTTTCAAAAGCGCTTCATGTTTTTTTGCATCCGCAAATGGTGAGTTGCCAGAATCGACAACGATATCCCCCGTTGTTAGAAGTTTTGACAATGCTTCAATTGTTCCAGTTGTGGCATCTCCATGAGGTAAACTTAAAATTATTGTTCGAGGGCTCGATAGTGATGAAACCAATTCAGAAAGATCATATGCAGGAGTTAATCCGTGAAACACCAAAGACTCTGTAGCTTCTTTACTTCTATTAAATCCCACTACTTTCCACCCATGGGTGAGCATATTTTGTGCAAGACCTGAACCCATTTTTCCAAGACCAATCAGTCCGACTTCTCGCGGAATTTCTTGATTTACCGTTTTTTCTCCAATCCATTCTTTTGCAAGCTCGCGAACAGTATCTGTGTTTTTTGGATAATGGTTAAATGGAACAGAATTACTCTCCCAACCACAGATAATAGGGTCTATAATTCTCCACATCTCAGTTATTTCACTATTTGAGACAAAAAATGTCTGATCTCCAAGAAGAGCATCGAGAAGGAGCTTTTCATACTCTTCTGTGTATTGAACATGAGCAGTACCTTCTCGCTCGTTTAATAAAAAGCGTTTGTCTTCCACAAGCATTTCGTATCCTTGCTTTTTTGCAAGTAGGTCAATTTGTATACTTTCAACGGGACCAAGCTTAAAAAACATTTTATTCCGGGCTTCAGTGTTTTCGACAGGTTTTGAAAGAGTTGCAAGTGGCTTTTTAAAAGTAATTACAACCTCTTTCTTCTCTGTTTTTAAAGCTTTCCCCGATTCAATAATGAAAGGTACTCCTCTCCAATCTGGATGACTCAAAAAAAGTTCGACTTTAAAATAAGTCTCAGTTTGAGAATGGGGGTCTACATCTGGCTCATTTAAATAACCATCATATTGCGCTCGATATGAAGTTTTTGTGAGGAGTGATGAGTCTGGTGTCACAACAGTAGACAGTAGTTGTGCGCGTGCTCTGCGCATATGTAGAGCATCTAGGACTTGTGGGTTCTCCATTGCAACGACAGCCAAAAATTCAAGTAAATGATTTTGTCCAACATCCCGTAGCGCTCCAACCGCATCATAAAAAGCGCCTCTCCCCGAGACATCATTTGTTTCTAAAATTTTAATCTCAACCTTCTCGATATATTTATTACTCCACGCCCCATCAAAAAAATTGTTGCTGAATCGGAAGGCAAGAAGGTTTTGCAACATGCGTTTCCCCAAATAATGATCAAGGCGATAAATTTGTTCCTCTTTGAAGTGAATTGTGAGTAACTGATTTAATTCCTGGGAACTTCGAGTATCGTGACCAAATGGCTTTTCGATAATAATTCGGGTATATCCTTCAGCATCTGAACATGGAGTGTTTAAATTATTGTTCGAAAGCCCTTTTATAATTTCTTCATAATGGTTTGGGGGAACAGCTAAATAATACAGTTTGTTACTACAAACGCTCCATACTTTGTCGATTGATCCAAGTTTTTCGGCAAGTGTTGCATAGAGATTTTCTTTAGTAAAGTCACCAGAAAAATACTTAAACATTGAAGCAAAAGGCGTGACCATTTCAGAGTGAACTGCTTTTTCTGGCGACTTATCAAGTATTTCAGTTATATCTGCGGCAAAGTCTGCCTCGCTCATTTCTCGTCTCGAGATTGCTAGTACTTCAAACTTATCTGGCATTTTTCCGTGTACATACAATCTAAAAAGTGCCGGAACAATTTTGTTTCGCATAAGATCCCCTGTTGCACCAAAAACTACGAAAATTGTGGGAGCTTCGAATTTCATTTTGGACATAGTGAGTATTCTTAATTTAAGAATATCACAAACTACTGAGCAGGAGTGTCTTCTTTGGGGCAGGTTTCACACAACTCTAATTCTTCAACCTTTTCAAGGTATTTCATAACAGTAGTTACAAATTCTGCATGGCTCCAAGCAAGTGGCTCCGCTGACAAATGATGTCCGCTCACTGGGTGTAATTGTTCTGGTAAGATGCCAGACTTCTGTGCAGCATTTGAAACCCATTCAAATATTTTATAGACCTCATCAAAATCTGACTCTTTTTTTGCATTATCAACGAGATATTGTGCCTGCCAAAGAGTGGTAATGATCCAAGGGTTTCCTTTCGAGTCAGGGTTTTCACTAAAATACACATCGTTTTCAAAACGTACAATTCCACCTATTCCACCATCTGAAGAAAGCGTGTTAAGAACTGTTTTATATGCTTTTTCCTCGAGGCTCTTATCTTGCAAGTATCCGTTAAATATTGCGCCAAAAAATGAACTGGCATCAATAGACTCATCATGCAGTGCATTCCCTTGGCTTAAATCAATGCTTTTGTAAAAATAATTTGTCTTCTCGTTCCATAAAAGTTTCTGGGCTTTCATAAGCTCTCCTGAAGCTTCTCTGTATAAAGACGCATCATATTCTTTACCTAATAAATCAGCAAAATTTGCGGCACAAAGCAATGCATTGTATACATTTGAAACGGTGTATGTGTGGGTACCCCACTTCATTTCCCAAAGATCATAACTTGGGTTTGGAAGTTTACTTTCGTTCCTAAATCCAAGCATAAAATTAGCTGCCTTTTTAATTAACGTGTTGTACACTTTTTCAATAAACTCCAAGTCAAATGTTTTTTGGTAGTGATACCAAAGTGCGACGAGTACCATTGCCGTCTCATCTTCTTGAATGGGAAGTTGCGCCTCACCAGCTAACCCAACCCATGGATGCCACGAACTTCCGAGTGACTTGTCAGGTCGATACTTGTGAAAAAAATATCCATCAGAGGCAATAACATCATTACAAAATTCAAAAAATCGGCGGCTCACTTCCGAATAATTCGCGCGGTCGAGAGCCATTGCAACATACGAACCATCTCGGGGCCACACATAGTTATAATTGTCACGTCCCCACTGAAGCATATCCGAGTCAATCGAAGCAATTACTTCTCCCGCATTTCCTACATGTACTCTCAAAATTAAGAGAGATTTCTTAAAAAGAGAAACAACTTCAGGAGACAATTTATAAAAGTGAAATGGCATTTTGTTTACCCATGCACGCCAATAATTTTCGGTTGTTTCTATCAGTCTGCCTGGACCACGCTTGAGCGCATATTGGTAAAGTGCTTTTGCTTCTTCCTGTGTTTTTGCAAAACTCACCCACACAATTGCACTTGCGCTCCCTTCAGAATCTATTTTTTGCTCAAGTGCCACTGTTGAGTCCACTGTTCCATGCTCAACTGCATTTTTACTTAAAATTCCATCTTCTGCGTCACGCCATGTTCCTTCTTTTCCCTCGATTGTCGAAAGCCCAACAGTATAATCACTAAAAGGTTGGTCATTCATGAGACCTCCAATTACAGCAACTCTACGGCCTTTATAATGAACTATTGTTTTGTCTTCAGGATCCCAATAAACAGTATCCCCTTTTCGTACTCCATACATACGAAATTCGTGATTGAAAAAAAGTCTCACGACCCGCGCATGTGATTCTAAATTTTTAACAACAACATGTCTGACAAAAATAGTTGTTTCATTGTAGACCGCGTCTTCTATTTGAAGTTCAATTCCAAGTGAGTCATTTTTAGCAACAATATCACTCACCAGAGTTTCCTGTTTGTAATCAATTGTAATTTGCCACTGTCCACTTGAAAGCCAGCTAAACGCGCCGTCTACCCAAACGCCGATGCGGTTAACACTTTCCTCACCCATGTGGTTTTCCAAACCAACATAATCGTAATAGCAGTCTTTAACTTGACCAAATTGGTCTAACCCAACAGTAAGATTTCCATTACCCAAAACACATGACTTTGCCATAATTCATATTACATTATTCACAAAAAAAGATCCGCGGATTAAGCGGACCTGTAAATGCATTAGCGTCTGTTCTCAACATATAAGTCGTCGACAGTCAGTTCTAGTGCAGTCGCAATTGCCTCAAGATGTATTGTTTTAGGCTTTTTCACGGCACCTTGTATAAATCGATTGATTGTTTGATAGTGAATGCCTGTCATTCGTGAGAGTTCTGCCCCGGTATACACTTTTTCATGCCGTTTCTTACACAATGCAAGCGCATGGTTTAAATCGAAAACCTTCATAACTCCTCCTTTTAAGGATTAGATTGGTGATAATTTCGTACAAAAAAAATCATCCACAGTATGTGCTGTGGATAAAACTGACCATTACGAGCCAAATCCAATAACTGTGTTATTCACACAGAGGCTCACAATCAGCATTGCAGGCTCTCTTTCCACAGTTCCATTCCAGACAAGTGATGCTTGCTGTTGCTTTGGGATAAAACGAATTATCCGACCATAGGCATCTTCAAATACAATCTCTTGTCCAGCTGCGTTGTTTAGCCTTTCTTTGCTTACCGTGCCCCTGACTTGATACCACATAGTACTCTCCTTCTATGGCTTTCCGGACATATAGTATATTCCTTTGAAGTGACCTATTTCAATTTGGCTGAAGATTTTATCGCCCAACTAAGAAAGTTAAAGCTTTCCCTGTTTTTCCAGCTCTTCCTGTTCGGCCAATTCTATGTACATAATCTTCGTAGGTTCCTGGCTCATCATAGTTAATGACAAGGTTCACGTTTGGAATATCAATTCCTCGAGCTGCAACGTCCGTTGCAACAAGAATTTGAACGCGGCTTGATTTAAAGTCATCAAGTGCTCTTGTTCGTGCTCCTTGTGCTTTATTTCCATGAATTGCAGCAACTCTAAATCGTTCATAATTAAGTTCTTTCGCAAGTTGATCAGCCCCTCGTTTTGTTCTGACAAACACTAAGATTTTTGTGTAATCACGGTTTTCTGCAATTTCCACGAGTTTCCAAAGTTTGTCTTTTCCGGTGTCAACTTTCACCACGTCCTGATCAACCAAAAGTGTTGTTTCAGTCTTTTTTACAGAAATATTAATTGGGTTTGGTGCAAAAGTTTGGAGAACAGAGCGAATTTCAGGAGTAATCGTTGCTGAGAAAAAGAGTGATTGTCGAGGTGTTGCAAGCTTTCCAACAATAAACCTTACATCCGGAAGAAATCCAATATCAACCATACGATCTACTTCATCTAAAACAACTGTCCTAAATTTTGAAAGATTAATAAGGTTACGTTCAATAAGGTCCTTTAATCGGCCTGGAGTTGCAATAACAACCCGTGGATTAGTTCTAAGTCCATGAATTTGACGCATTATGTTTGTGCCTCCGATTGCAAGAAGAGAGCGAACATTAATGCCTTTTGTGAAAGCAAAAAGTTCATCTTCAACTTGAATTGCAAGCTCTCGAGTTGGCACCATAATGAGTGCAAACTCATCATGCTTTTGGGTGATTTTTTCAATAATTGGAAGTAAAAACGCAGCTGTTTTTCCAGTTCCTGTGTTTGCGATAGCTACAACATCTTGTCCTTCGCACACATGAAGCATTGCTTCATCTTGAATTGGTGTTGGTGTTTTGTACCCATGAGCCAATACATTTTGCAAAAGTCTATCTGAAAGTGGAAAATCACTAAATTGGTGCTTAGGAACGTATTCCTCTTTTACTTCGGTCTGAAGCGGAGCTTTTAATACATAGGCTCGAGGATCAATTTGAGCACTGTGCGCGGGACGACGACTTCGATTAAATCCGCCACCAAAATTTCCACGCGGTGAAAAGCGTGAATTTCTATTGCGGTTGTAATTTTGAAATGCCATGTGTATTGGTTTTGGCACAAACACATACGTCTGCTTAAAAAGAATGGTTTCGTTTTTCAGTGAAGGAAGATACGTGTGTTAAACGAAATATAATATTTGGGGTATCTTTACCTTAATAACTTCAAACTAACTAACTATTAAACAGATGTATATGTTCACACCTGTAGAAGCATTATAACAGGTTTGTCTGGTTTGTCAAATACTAGAGGGTTTGAGGGCAGATACTTATTACTTCTGCCCTCATATAAAAAACATCTATTCAAAAACCAAAGTGGACACATAGTCTAACTGCACATCTCGACGAACGACTAAGAATGCACAACTAAGCTTACCGATTGAATGTCCATCTCGATCAGCCTGAAAAACCTTCCCAGTACTCCAATATTCATCACCTTGTGAAATATAAACTGGGCAAGGCTCTGGAAGAAAACAAAAGAACTTTCCTTCCATGTCTTCTATTGAAAGTGGATAGAGCGGTGAACAATACAAAGAAGTCGGGACGATCAAATTCTTCAGCAAAATCTGCTGCATACGTCACCTCTGTTCATATTTACCGACAGCTTTATTGTACGTGACGAATATTCATTTGCCAACTATGAGACATACATGAGATACTTCCCTGTTTGTTTTAGCTCGCACTTTTTGTATTTGAAGGAGTTTTTAATATGTCTGTCAAACGGATGAATGTTTTCATCGTTGCATTTCTTTATCTTTTTACGGTGAACTCGGTGTTTGGTGCAGATAAACCGATGATTTCAATGGGAATCGTCGCACTCGATAGCCACCAAATTGTTTCGTTGGAAAGTGAAATTGGAAACGGCTTTCAGGTCGGATCAGTAACGGTTTACCGAACTTTTCCAGATCTTTTCATGTCTGACCCAGATATGGTTACTTTTGCACTTGAGCGAAAAGTTCCGCTCTTAGTAGCCTGGCAACCTGGTCAAAATGATGAAAAGGATTGTTTAACTCGTATTTTGAACGGTGACTATGACAAATACATCCGGCAATTTGCTAAGGATATAAAAGCATACAAAAACTCAGTATTTCTGAGTTTTGCACCGGAGATGAATGGAGATTGGAATTGTTATGGTCAACAACCAACCGAATTTGTTAGCGCATACCAATACATATATAAAATCTTTGGGCAAGAGAATGTCACTAACGTAAAGCGAATTCTTCAGGTAAATGTGCTTTACGGTGAACAGCAAGATCTAACTGTTTATGACCCAGGATCTGACTTAGTAGATGCTGTGGGAATTGATGGATATAACTGGGGATCACCTTGGATTTCATTTTCTAACGTGTTTTCAAAGACAGTTGGAGCTGTAAATACGCTCTATCCCAACAAGCCAATTTTAATTAACGAAACCGCAACTATACCGGCGGACTCGACGAATCACAGTACAAAAGCAAACTGGATCGAAGCCATGTTTGCTTCCCTATCTGAATTAATTCCATCGACGGGTGCTTGGCATAATGTGTTAAGTGTTACCTGGTTTGATTTTAATAAAGAAGCAGACTGGAGAATTAAAACAGAGGACAAAGTAGAAACTGATGCAAATGTTTCAGCGTTCAACAGAGGGCTCATGCAGTTTCAGGTAGTGTCCTTAGCTGTATCTATGGAATCTTTCCCAAAAGTACTTTCTGAGACTAAACTCACAACCTGGGATGATAACAGAGATTCTGTCCATATTAGCTGGAACGGTGAAACTATTCAGTTTTCAGAAGTACCCGCTGATCAGACCAAAAATGCGCAAATCATGAGTGGAAAGCGAGGGGTTTATATGACTGTCACCCCCGACTCTCATTACTCGTTGTCCTTTAACAGCAGCACCGATACTGATGGCAAAGGCAGCTGTGGGGTTTATATTAATTACTCTAAAAAGTCAGCTGCAGGGCGTTGGGGTGTACTGTTAGGACCTGTTAGAAATGTTCGACAAACATACCAAATAACCCTTGATGATGGGGTCGTTGGAATCAAAGTGCAGTTTTATTGTAAACCGGGTTCAACATTGAACCCAAAAATTACAAACATTCAACTTACTCAGACATAGTTAAGCTTGACTGTTTGAAGGAGGGAGGAACTTTCAGTTCTTCCCTCTCTATTCGCAACTTCAAATCAGTGAGAGCATTCATGAAATATCTAAATGCATCATATGGCGTTTCATATGGGTTAAAATATTTATGTACATCACCATCACTAAACCACTTTGTACACATATAATAAAAATGGTCACTAGTAGTAAGACGTCTCCACGTTTCCAACACTTCTGGATTTTTAGAAGCCACAACTTTATCATAAATTGAATATAAGTTATTACTCGCATCGTGTTGCATCGGGTTACTTAGCCATGCACTCAGATCGCGCTCAACATCTGCCCATGACACAAAGTATGGAACTGAAATTTCAGAAACAGGTTTGTATTTTTTAATAGCTTCACTTGGAGTTACAAAGTCATTATCAGGGTGCTTTAGAAGCTCCATTGGAAGTTGACGTAAAAAGTCAAAAATCCCGGTGTCTTCCCATTGGTGCTCCCCCAAGGTTTCATAATCCATAAACAGATTCACCAAGTTTCCATTGCCGTTCACTTGGCTCACCCAATGTGCAAATTTTGGAGCGTCTAGCGGCCACTCTTTCCAACTTCGCTCACCGAATCGAAAAGCGATGTCGTCAGATAACTTGTAATTCTTTAAGAGAAGTTTCATGTTTTTAGTGCCTGCGGCTTTATATAAAAAGTTGGGGCTTCTCCACCCCAAGACATGGTCAGCTCCTTCAGCCAAAATTCCTTTGTATCCCATCTTTTCGACATAAGCCGCAAGCTCGTCATTATAAATAAGCTCAGTGTTTCGAAATACTTTAGGCTTAAATTTAAAAAGTTTTTGAATTTTTTCTTCATGCATCTTTACTTGAGAAGCAAACTCTTCTTTGTTATACAAAAATGCGAGTGAGTGATAATAAGTTTCTGCAACAATTTCAGCTTGTCCAGTTTTCATGACTGCTTGGAAAAGCTTCAAGCTTTCTGGACTAAATTCTTCAAGTTGTTCTAAAAGAACTCCAGTAAAGCTAAAACTAACTCTAAATTCAGGATGTTTTTTAAGCAATTCCAAAAGAAGTGAGGTCGCCGGAATATAACACTTTTTGGAAACTTTATTTATTATGGCTCGGTTATCCAGTGAAGTTCCACTTTCATCGTTAAAATAATTAGTATCGGTTCCAATTGAAAAATGGCGATATCGTTTTACACGGTACGGCTGATGAACATGAAAGTAAAAGCAGACAGATGCCATATATGCACTTCAGTCTACAGGGCTTTATACCTTTTTTCCATGACAAAGGCACGAGGTATATATTCCTCGCGTCACTTTTCAACAAAGAGTTCTATTCCTCGACGAGATAGAATGTATCTTCATCGAAAGCTGCAGATACTTTTTATCAATATGTTCAGTAAGTCCTTCTCCGCCAAACAACAGCTTCAGTTTATTTTCGATTTCTACACTCGTTAGTTTCTGTCTAATCCTAAGCCACAAAGCGAACGCTTCGGCATAGAACATTGTGATTTTGGTTCAAATATTATTCCCAAGTGATCCTTCTCTTGAATTGCACCAAAGATCAAGGCATCGATTAATAAGGTACTATTCAGTACAAAACACTCAAAAACACGGGCTTAATATTATTTTTGAAATGTTACAAAAAAAAGGCAAGCATATAGCTTGCCCAATTTACTTATAAAACCTTCTTAGTCTTTTGCCCCGCGTGATTTGCGGTTTGCCATTCGCCATTGCATCAATGGTATTTTCGTTTTACTTTTTCGTCTATTGGCTTTCAGTGGTCGATGACGATCATCTTTTGCCCAAAAAAGTATATTACCGTTGCTGTTGCGGACTGACTTTATTCCACCTTGAAGATTCATCTGCATATCTCCTTAAAAAGGTCGATGCAAAAGTATATCAAAATCACTAAAAAATGCAAATTATGGGTTAACCTAGCGAAGAATACAGTTTTTGTAGTTTATTTGCAGCTTTGTCCCAAGTCTGACTTTCTGCTTCGTGCTCTCCATTTTTTCCCATTTCTTGTTTTAAGCTTGGGTACTCAAGAACTGAAAGAACTTTGTCTGCCATTTCATCAACATCCCAAAAATCCATTTTCATTGCATGCAAGATAACTTCACTAGCACCGCTTTGCTTACTAATGACAACTGGTGTTCCATGAAGCAAACTTTCAAGAGGTGTAATTCCGAACGGTTCAGAAACCGACGGCATTACAAAGATGTCTGCTGAGTGATATATTCGTGAAAGTTGTTCGCCTCTTAGAAACCCTACAAATAAAATATTACCGGAAATTCCCATTTCGGCTGACATCTCAATGATTTTGCGCTCCATGTCCCCACTTCCAGCAATTACAAACATTGTTTTGGGTTGAAATTGAAGTATTCGCTTTGCCGCATATAGAAAATAGTCAGGGCCTTTTTGCAAAGTGAGTCTGCCGACAAATAATACAATTTTATAGCCTGCCTCTTTAAGTTTTTGTAAACCAAAGTCATCTTCATGCCGAGCGGGATAATCCCCCGTATTCACTCCATTGTGAACTACAGTAATTTTAGAAGGTGCAATGCCATAGTGTTCAGTAATCAGATTTTTGGTAAATTCACTTACAGCAACCACGTGGTCAGCAACTTCCATTCCTTCTTTTTCAATCTCATACACTTTTTGGTTTACATTGCCATTTCCTGTCCTATCAAATTCAGTAGCATGCATTTGAACGATCAGGGGTTTACCAGAAATTTTCTTTGCTGCAATTCCTGCTGGGAAACTCAACCAATCATGAGCATGTATTACATCAAATTTTTCTTTTTGGGCAATTTCTTTTGCACGAAGGGCATAACGCAAGACTTCTTCCATAAGACTCCCTCCATACATTCCGCCGCTACTTTCTTTCAAATAGTGCGAATATAAATCATTAGTTACATAGGGCGTGAGGATGCTATTTACTGTTGCTATGTCTAAGAATACTCGATCTGCAAATACAAATTTAAATCGTTCTTCAGTTTTTACTTTTTTTGGAAGTACAAAAAGAAGTTCCTCTCCTTTTTCAGACAACGCTCGCGCCAGGCCTTGGCAAGCCACGCCTAAACCACCACTGTTAAAGGGTGGGAATTCCCATCCAAACATTAAAACTTTCATGTTCTCACTTAAACACTATACTTCACTCATATTTAGAAAAGATATCCAATAACAATAACTAAAAAGATCTGTACGAGTACGTACATATTGATTTGTTGTGAAGTAAGTGCTGTTGGGGAAATTCCTCGAATCCATCGAGATATATCGGCTTTATATTTGATGTCAACTAATTGATCTACACAAAGACTCAACAGAAATGACACTGTAAGTGCACGACCAAAAAGACTTGAGGTAGAACTCACGACCAAAAAGGCAAACACTAAGAATAAACATTGAAAAAAAACAGTGTGAAATACAAGTGTTTTTCGCTCATCACGGGTTGAAAAAAGCAAATTAATAGCCGATGCAAAGTTTTTCATTTGCAGTTTAGAATAAAGACGTTGCGAAGTTATTTCTTTTGGCTTTAAAAACAAGCTGTAAATCAGGTGATCAATATCAGGTAAGAACGTTCCTAGAACAATTCCTAAAATAAACACCAAAAAAGTTATTGGTACAGAATATATTTGATGAATAATGACAAATGGCGTAAAAAAAACAGCCACAATAAGTACATGAAGTAATATTTCTTTTTTCAAACTCCAAGAGTTCATATCTAATACTAGATCACCACACGATTTCAGGCAATACTCGGTGTAACTATTTCTTAATTTCCTTCTTCTTGAGCTCTTTTAATTTCCACATAAACAGCTTGCCTTTACTCTTCGCGTTTGTGGCGTCTTTTAAGAACCTTCGAGCAGCTTCTAAGTGTTCTCTAGGTGTTGTCTTAGCAAGTTTAATGTAAAGAGCTTTATGCGCTATGTCATTTAGCTCAATGGCGAGATCATACCCATACTGTTGAAACTCTTGAGAGATATATTTCTCGTCTGTAGCTGTTTTGTATTTAGAAAGAAGTTCTGAAATCTTTTGTGGAGCAGAGTCTTTTTTCATAGGAGTTCAGGTTTTATCTTTTCAAAAATGTCTGGCAGTTTTGAAGCTTCAAACCCTTCAAAATTCGAAAGTACATATTGGTCCCCTGGAATTCTGTTTTCAAGTGTTCTATTGTCGACACCAATACGAACTCTCCAAAAGTCATTTGACTTTAGGGTTTCTTCAATTGAATTTACCCCGTTGTGAATTTTAGGTCCCTTCCCTTTTTGAATTTTAAATTCTCCAAGTTTAATATCTAAGTCGTCATGCACAACATATAGATCTTCTAATGATATTTTGTAATATTCAAGAAGGGCCTTAACAGCTTTACCGGAAGAATTCATAAAAGTATTAGGCTTTGCTAAGAGCAAATCACGTACTAAGTCTCTTGAGACCTCAGCATAGGCACGTTTATTCGTATTAAATGTTTCAAATGTTTTGAACGTATCCAAAAACATGAAACCCACGTTATGCCTATTTTGTGCATACTCTTTACCGGGGTTCCCTAGACCTACAAGAAGCTTCATGAGGGAATTGTAGCACGGAACAAAGAAAGAGGCCGAGCACAGGTGCACGGCCTCAGGTAAGCATGACCTTCACAAAGGTAATGTCTCTTCAATTCTGAGTTGCCGAACTTGTTTCAGATTTGAAATAGTTTTCAACAGTTTCTGTTGATCTGAATATTTAAATCCTGAAGATCGAATTTGATTAAAAATCTCTTCCGAGCTCATATTCTGCAACTCATCTTCATTTGGAAAGTGAAACGGTTCACTAAACGAGTCTTGTGATGGAACTATCGAAATCATGTCTCGAAACCATTGAAGTAATTTCAATATTTGACACCTCACGTGATTTGATTGCTTTTTTCTTTAATACACTGACTTGAGAAGTTTATATTATAAAAAATGTAGGTTAATATGCACAACCCACAAAATTATCTTTTCTGAAGTTTAAACATCTGGATAAATTCTTTTAGGCTCGTTGCTTCCTTCACTGATTTATCTGTTCGAATTTTAACTAGGCGTGGAAATCTCAATGCATATCCTGCTGTATGATTTTGACTCACCGTAATGTCATCAGCCGCAAGTTCTACAACAACTTGTGGTTTTACCCAAAAATCAGGCTCCAAATTTTTTTGAACTGAATATTCTTTTGGTATATCCGAAACTTTAATAGAAGAAAGAATAGTATTTAATTGCTTAAACTGCTCATCAGTTAAACCTGTACCTACTTTGCTTATGGTCTTAATTGTATCTCCATTCGGAATTCCTACTAAAAATTGTCCGATTCCAAAGCTTGAACGTTTTCCCTGCCCTTGTGTGTACCCCATTATTACAGCATCAATGGTGTCGGATAATTTCCCGGTACTTTCTTCTGATTCCTTCATTTTTACCCATCTCCAACCGAGTCGCCCAGGTACATATTCACTCTCTACCTTTTTAACAATAATTCCCTCAAGTCCTTTATTTCTATACTCTTCATGAAGTTTTGTAATCCGTGTTGGGTCAGTCGTTGTCTCGTATGAATCGACCTTTAAAAGTGACCCATTTTTTATAATTTTTGAAAGGAGTTCACGGCGTTTAATATATGGAACATGCATTTGGCTCTCGCCATCTTTGTATAAAATATCAAAAACTTGAAAAGTGACAGGGATCTTGTTTTGAGTTTCTTTAATATCATGTTTTCTCCTCCTCTGCATAGTCGTTTGGAAGTCGAGTATTTTCATCAGATTTGGATCCATACCAACAGCTTCCGAGTCAAGAATAATTTCATCTGCAGATATATGCTTATCTATTTCAGATAATTCAGGAAACATCGCAGAAATCTCTTTCAAATTTCGGGTGAATGCTTTTAGAATTTTTCTTTTTTTACTGTAATGAATTACAACACGGAGTCCGTCAAACTTAGGTTCAACTGAAACTTCGCCCATTTTTTTAACCATTTCAGCAGTGGTCTTCAGCCGCTGGCATAACATTGGTTGCACTGGAATTCCGACAATTGGAGAAATATGTTTTGTCGCACTTTCTATCCCTTCTTTTTTAATTCGCTCAGATAATGATCCAATGTCTGGTACAACTTCAAAACTTTTTAAAATCATACCGCTTTTGCTTTTATCTCCTGTTTCCATCCAGGACAGTGCATCTATCAGCGTTCGTTCTGAGTATCCAAGCCTTAAGTTCCCACAAATAATACGAACAAAGTATTTTGCACACTCTGCATTCAGTTTTGAAAGTGTGTCTGAAATTATAAATATACGTTTTTCTTGACTTCCTTCACCACCCTCTTCTGTTAAAGAAATTAGTTTTTCTGAAACATCTAAAATATTTAACATAGATTCCATCTGTGAAGTTTTTCTCGAGTAAAATTCTGCAAGATCTCCTAAATCTCCGAGTTCTTTATACTTTAATTCAACTTGTAAAAGAGGAGTTTCGTATGCCTGGGAAATTGCGCGAATTAACATTTTGTCTGCAACGTTAAATAAATATTGTTCGTATGATGGTCCAACTGAACCATTAAGCAAATACGTAGCCTGCTTAATATCTGATTCTGAAAGTTTTTTTAAAAGTTCCGCCAAGATTTTTGTTATTTCAATACGAGATGCAGTCTCTTCAAGCATCTGAAGATATGAGCAAAATACGGAGAAGTTCATGTGAGGCTTATTGTACCCTATTTATTATTTATGCGTTAAGTAGACATTAAAGAAAACGTAGGCAAATATCACAACTCCAATAAATATTACTCCAAAAACCAAGCTAATTAGACCATGCCATTCGGAATGAAGCACCTTATACATACCTTCCCCGACAAGAGTCAACCCAAACAAGGTGGGCAAAACTAAGACCATGTACAGAAACTGAGGGTCTGTTGGGATCATTGTTTCAGTATATACGAAGACGCCTTTGTTGTGCCTTCTTTTTCTATAATACCCTTTTTTGTGAGGGTTGTAAGGTCTCGTAACACTGTGTCATCAGATACCATAGGGAACAGTTGCCGAAGATCTTTCATTACAGCCCTGCCATGTTCAGACAAATATTCTATGAGTTTCATTTGTCTAGTCGAAAGTGCCACTTGCTCTCCTATTTTTACTTTCATTCTGGTGTCCATGGAAAGCTGTCTTACTTTATCTTTAATTTTAACTAATTCAATAGCAACCGCTTCACTAAAATATTCTATCCAACTAGTCAGATCTCGTTCTGAGATATCAGCGTTTTGATGATCTACTTGAAAAAATGCGTCATAATATTCATTAAGATCTGAATCAAAATGCTCTTCAATTGAGAAGAATCTTTTTAGGTCATATCCTTCTCTCAAAAGCACTAAGTTTGCAAAGGCACGCGTGGTTCGACCATTTCCTTCTACAAACGGGTGTATGGTCACGAGCACATAATGCACGATCGCTGCACGAATAACAGGATGAACATCAAGAGCTGCTTCCGAATTTAGCCACAAGAAAAACTCGTCAAGAAGAAACGGAACTTGAAATGCTTGAGGAGGTGTAAAAATAACGGTACCAGTTTCTTCTTCTCGAATGACTACCTGTGTAGTTCTAAAAAAACCGGCTTTTTCAGGTGGCACAATATTGTATACAACTGCGGCGTGAATATCGCGCAGAGAGTCTGTGTCATATCCTCCCCGTTTTTGGGATAATTCATCAATAATGTTCACAGCACGTCTATAATTCAAAACTTCTTGCACATCACGATTTTGTGCAATAATGGTCGCTCCTTCTAGTATTTGTTTCGTTTGAGAATAGGTTAAGTCATTTCCTTCAATATGAGTTCCGTGGTACACAGTCTTTACAATAGCCTCAGACCTAAATTGTTTTTCGTAGTCAGGTACAAGTGGAGCGTTTTCAATCACATCTTTGGATGCCTCAATGGATCCAATGAAGCGGACAAGCTTGTTGGAGATGGTAAATCGCGGAGCGTACATAGTAGAAGTAATATACGCAAATTATGCGGAAATTACAACGGCTATTATGCAATATAGGAGGCGAGGACTCGAGGAACTTCTTCTGCAACATCATCTGCATTAAAAAATGTTCCAACTCTTTCGTGAATCTCATCAGCAGACTTTTTAATAATAAAGGATGCGGCGCATGCGGCTAGAAATGGTTCGTTCTTGGCAAGTAGTGCTGTGGTAAGGCCTGCCTGAGTGTCTCCGGTGCCTCCTTTTGTAAGTCCTGCATTTCCGCCTTTTACAGAAACGACTTCATCTGCAGAAGCTACAATAGTTTCAACACCCTTCACAACAATAATGCACTTATATTTTTGTGCATATTTAAACACTTGATCTTGAGTATTTGTCTCCTCTAACTTTTCCCCAAAAAGTATCTCAAATTCTTTTTTATTCGGCGTAATTATGGCGTTTTCTGGAATCCAATTAACGTCAATTGTTTGTAAACTTCCTGCATCTATCACCCATTTTTTATGAGGAAATTTTTCAAGTAAAATTTTTGTGTTGTTTCTCGTAAATTCACATGCGTCATCACAGACATGAGTTCTCGCGTGATGAGGAGTTGATTCACTTTTGAATCGCATAAATCCAGGACCGATAAGCACTGCATCGGATTTTTCTATATATTGGTCTATTTCTTCAAATGGCACCCAAACGAAGCTTGGAACTGTAGCATGCATATATTCAGCAACATGTTTCATTGATTTTTCTGGGGAACTAAAAAAAACCATATCTACTACTCTTGAAGCCGCTTTCAGAGAAAAAAGTGGTGCACCTTTAAAGAGACTACTTCCTCCAATAATAGTTATTTGACCGTTATCTTCACC
>JBBRBD010000004.1:0-109896 GCA_038206135.1 Patescibacteria group bacterium
CCTTCTTTAAACAAACCAGGAGTATGGGGATCGGGAGGAGATCAAACGCTGTGGCAGTATCCAATTGCGGCCGTTGACTTTAACGCAATTTCTTTTGATTTTGCACAAATGAAAACCTCAGCACAAAGCGCAGGACTTTATTTAGCTAGCTCTGGTAAAAGTGGCTATCATATACTCTTTAGCTCAAATGGTAATTATGAAGTAAGAAAAGTTACTGCTACCAACGCAGTAACCGGTTATGATGCTGATACAGGTTGTATTTCCTTGAATCAAAATATAAAAACGGAAACAAGTATTGGGACTTACACGATTGCTACAAAACCAATTATTTTTATGGAAGACAATGCTTGGGTGGAAGGCACAATAAAAGGAAAAATTACTGTCGTTGCCGCTAAATTTCCAGTGAATACAAGTAATGCATATATTTGGATTCCAAATAATATTGCTTATGCCGCACATGATGGTACCAATAAATTGGGATTAATTGCTCAAACGGATATTTACTTTGCTCGAGATATCCCAACAAGCTTTAATATAGACGGAGCACTCATGGCTCAGAAGGGGAAAATTATTCGACATGGATATTATAATGGTTGCGGATTAAGCGCTAATTCAATACGCAGTAACTTAACAATAAACGGATCAATTATTTCATATGCAAAGTCATACTGGAATTGGACTTCAGGAACCTTGGTTTCAGGCTTCACAACAAGAACAATAAATTATGATACAAAATTATTGTATGAACCACCTCCATATTTCCCCGTTACAGGTGAATACGAATTCATAAGTTGGAAAGAAGAATAATTTAGGGAGTCGCAACTGGCGTAGGAGAGGTCAAACAAAGTTCGTTTCCAATTACAGTTCTTCCAGTTTGTTGATTTCCTGCATTATTACAGTCCGGTGGCAATGGAGTAGCCTGACCTGTAATTGGTGTGGATGTTGGGCTTGGAATTGTAGTGTCTGGGGGTGGATCAGAACAATAAGAAAGTCTCCAATGTTTACACCAACTTGGAGCACCATTGTCTCCTCCACTATCCCCCGTACCCCCTCCGGCACCTCCCCCACCGCTCCCTGATCCAGTAGGTGTAGGAGTCGGTGTTCCAAAATATTGTCCAATATCTCCGCCTCCTGTACCACCTCCGCCGCTCCCTTCATCAATAACAGCTTTCGCCAACTCATCATTACTACCGTTCACTGTCGCTGATCCAGCAACAATTGTGGCCTTACTTGCCCAATTTGAATCATAATATGCAAAGAAACTATTTGTTTTATCTGAAGACCACAATGCACTTCTTGTATTGCCGTCTGTACTCCAAATTGCGTTTCCTGTGGAGTCTAAACTAAAGGATGTTCCATCTTGTTTTAAAACAATAGTGCCAACAATTCCAGACTTTGCTGTATTTGAAACTCCTTTGAATCCACGCCCAAATAGAAGGACAAATGCAATAATTACGACTACAAAAACTATAATTCCAATTGCTAAAAGTGGATTCTTTTTTTGCATATTTATTGTTTTATTGATTGTTGTAGACCTCCAATAATGCTGTAGATTGGTGCAATCATGATGATAACCATAATGCCTACGACAGCACCGATACAAAGCATCATTATTGGTTCCAAAAGTCCTGTCATTCGCTTTAATGAATAATCTACTTCACTCTCATAAAAATCTGCCATTTCACCAAGAACCTCTTCTAAGCTTCCTGATTTTTCTCCAGCACGAATAGTTTGAATCATAACAGGCGGAAATTCTTTTCTATGTTTCATAAGAATATCAGATAAAGATTCTCCCTTTGCAACACCTTCACTAAACTTTTTTGCTTCTGCTTTCAAGCGTGGGTCATTCAAACTATCACTTGCAACATCAAGAGACTCAACAATCGGGACTCCGTTTGCCAAAAGTGTAGAAAGTGTTCTAGAAAAACGAGCTATATCGATTTGTCTGACAACACCTCTAATTCCAGGAACTTTGGTAATAAATTTCATAAATGAACGTCGTACTGGTTGCAAAAAGAACAATATAACCATAATAAGAATTGTTACTCCCATTCCAGCTACAACTGTTGGTGTGTGCTTGCCAATATAGTCTCCCACAGCCAATACAACCTTCGTGTATATTGGCAGAGGCACATCAAGATTTAAAAATGCACCTGCGATTTTAGGAAGAACAAAAAGCATCATAATAAGTCCATTACCAAACATCGCAACAACAATAACAGCAGGATACATCATCGAACCTTTCACTTTTTGAGATAATTCATGAGAAGCTGCCAATTGTTTTGATAAATATTGAAATGACTTCTCAAGTGTTCCACTTTGTTCTCCAACGCGCACCATAGTAAGGAAAATTGGATCAAAATCTTGTTTATAGTTTGAAAGAACTGAAGACAAACTTTTTCCTTTTTGCGTTTGAAATGAAATATCTGCAAGTATACGCTGGAGAGCTTTGTTTTTTGTTTCTTCGCGAATGATATCTACGGCCTCAGGAATTGACATTCCACTCCGAAGCATTGTTGAGACAAAACGGCAAAATGCGGCCTTTTCAGATACGCCAATTGTTCCTCCAAAAAGTGATCTTCCTCCTTCGAGTGATCTTAATGATAGTACTTGATATCCGTTTGTCTTAAGATTTTGTGCAGCCTCTGCTCTGCTTCCTGCTTGAATAGTATCTTCTACAATTGAGTTATCACGAGTGGACTGGGCTTTATATACAAAAAGTGCCATATTATTCGTCTGTTACTGCTTGAAGAACTTGTTCTATTGTAGTAAATCCAGACGCGACTTTATTGAGGCCGTCTTGCATCATAGTTGTCATACCTTCTGCTTTTGCAGCTTTAAGTATTTCATCACTAGCAACTTTTTTAGAGACTAGTCCGCGGATTGCTTCAGTCACTTGAAGTACTTCATATATTCCAATACGACCTAAAAATCCACTTCCGTGGCATTCGGCGCAACCTTCTCCTTTATAAAATTTTTGTCTTGCAGGATTTATATGATGTTCCTCGACCAATTTCGCCATAACTGCTGCATCAGGCGTATATTCTCTAATACACACACTACAAATTTTACGAATCAGTCTCTGAGCAATTACAAGGTTCAAAGTAGAAGCTGCTAAATATCCTTCGACTCCCATATCAACTAAACGTGGAAGTGCACTTGCTGCATCATTTGTGTGAAGCGTTGAGAGCACTAAATGTCCTGTTAGTGCGGAGTGAACAGCAATCTCTGCTGTTTCTTTATCTCGAATTTCTCCAACCATCATAATATCTGGATCGTGGCGCAATAGTGCACGAAGCCCTGCTGCGAAATCTAGGCCTGCTTTTGGATTTACTTGAATTTGAGTTACACGACTTACTCCATATTCAATTGGGTCTTCAATAGTACATATCTTTACATCAATCGTATTTAAAATCGTAAGAAGTGAATATAAAGTTGTAGTTTTTCCAGAACCTGTCGGACCTGTTACTAAAATCATTCCATTCGGCGCTTCGATCGCTTTTTTTACTAATTCTAAATTTTTCCCCATCAGTCCAAGTTCCTCTAAACTTGCAGGTCTTGCACTTTCACGTAAAATCCGCATAACAACGTTTTCCCCATAAAATCCTGGAATAATAGATACACGTAGGGCAATTACTTCGTCGTTAATTGTTACTTTATACCGCCCATCTTGTGGAATGCGCCTCTCGTCCAGTTTTAAATTTGAAAGAATTTTAATACGAGCAATTAATGGCTCTTCAACTTTTTCAGGCAGACGCACTATATCACGCAGATCACCATCAACTCGAAAACGAACAATAACATCTTCTTCTTGGGTTTCTATATGAATATCACTCGCTCTTTGCGCCACTGCATATTCCATAATCGTATCTAGAATCTTTACAACGGGAAGGTCTTCTGAAGCCTTCTTAAGGTCTCCTCCTTCTTCTGCTTTTGCGACATTTTCTGAAATTACTTTTTCAAATTCGTCTTTGAAGTTTCTTTTATACTGAGACAATGCTCGACTAAAATCTTCTGGGCTAACATAAAATGGTATCAGCTCTCGGCCTGTAAAACGTTTCGCAAATTCAAGTGCCTCCACATCTGTTGGATCACTCATAGCGATTTTTAATTTTTCAGCATCGAGACCTAGAGGAACCATTTTGTATGTTTTAGCTAAATTTTGGGGAATGAGAGCGAGTGCTTCATCTGCAACCAAAACATGCTTCATATCAAGCCATCCAACCTGAAGAAAGTCTGCAATTAATTTTGAATAAATAGTGCTATTTAAAAAACCGCGAAAAACAAGTATGTCTTCTATTGGCCGCCCCAAATCGTGTGCAGTTTGTGCTGCGTTATCAAAATCCGCCTCTGGAACGAGACCTGAACGAACAACGATTTGTTTTAAAATGTCAGGAGCAATATTCATGGGCAGAATTTACACAATTAAGTATAGCACCCTAAATTGAAGTGTTTGAGTTATGAATTAAGACAACAACCTTTACCGGACTCACCGCACTATCTTGAGAAATTTCAACTGATACAGAGCCTTTAATACCATCCCCATTCAGTTTATCAAGGACTCTCTCATTGCTGTTTGTTTGAATTATACTCTTAGGGCTAAATCCCAATTCTAACATTTTGTTTTTATACCAAGTTACAATCATCTTCGCTGAATCGGTAGCTGTAAAACTCAAAGTATCTTCACCTATAGATGTATCAAATGTAGCACCTCTATATGTCCAAGAATTCATTGATGATTGAGGTGTTGGTTGTAATGCTTTTATCGGGACGAGTGTCGGTGAAACAGTTGCAGTTTCAAAAGGAGCTTGTGTGGGAATTACAGAAAATAGACGTGATGTGTCCTCTATTTTTGCGGAAAGTACTTCTTCGTGAGTTGGAGTAGTACTTGGAAAGGTGCCTTTTGTTGCAACAGCAACAACCAACACAGCAAGTGAAACAACAGTAAATAAAATGTTGATCATAAGTACTTTATTATAACGACTTTTTTTAATCAAAAATGATGACTTTCTAGTTTAATCAATAAAATTAACGTTTAGTATTGAATATTTAAATATTTTTTTTGACTGATGTCATTCCCATTCAGCGGTATCTGCAAACTCCACGCTAGTGTTTGTGCGACAGATACTCCTATTCGTATACCTGTAAAGGATCCGGGGCCAATATTCACGGATATTTCTGATAAGTCAGAAAATGAAATGTTTTTATCACTAAGTTTTTCTTCGATAAATGGAATTAATTGTTGCGATTTATTATTAACGGCAATATTTTCAAAAATCTCATTATCTATTGTAATTGTGATTTTTTCCCGTGAAGTGGTATCGATATGTAATCTCATTTATTTAGTATGTGAAAAAGTCTCTTGTCATTTTCAAGAACTTCAATAGAAACAGATGTGGACTTTTTCGGCGTCTGTTCCAGTTTGTTTGCCCATTCAACTACAAAAATCGAATTTCCTTTACTCCACAAATCAAAGACTCCCAAATTTTCAATCTCTTCGTCCACATTGTCTTCCAGTCGATACAAGTCAACATGGTAAAGATGTGTAGCAACTTTGTCCATGTATTTTGGAATTGTGTATGTTCGCATAAGAATAAAAGTAGGAGAAGTAATAGAAGCGTCTATACCTAACCCCTTCGCAAGGCCTTGAACAAAGGTTGTTTTACCTGCACCTAATTCTCCATTCAGCAAAATAATTTCTCCCCCGTTCAAAGAAGATCCCATTTCGAAACCAAACTTTTGAGTTTCTGCGGCAGTATTTGTCGTAATTTCCACAAGAGTAGTATAGCAACACTCGCACCAAGTGTGTCGATTACAACGTCCCGAAATCTAGATTCACGACCTGCTACAAAACGTTGATGTATTTCATCTGTACTACCAAAAAGAAAAACAAAAGCTATTGCCTGAAACGAGGCATTTTTTTTGTCTACCCCACTTCGGACAAGTGCTCTATAAATAAAAATTGCAAGTGATGATGACCACATAACATGCGCAAGCTTTTTGATATAAAACTCCTGTTGTTGAACGTTACTGACAGTAGCAGTCTGATACGAAGAAACATAAAAAATCAGGCTACAAACGAATAGTACAGGAAGCCAACTAGAAATTTCATACAAAATGCGGTTTTGTTTCATGTGAAGAAGTGATTGTATTATAGCAACTTGTAGTCTAGTTTAAAAATTTAACACTATAAAAAAGAAGTATTTGTTTGAGTGATGAATACGTATATAACTCGGTATTCATGATTACGCTTGGAAACGATTTGTCTAATAATTTATATGCAAATAAAAGGTACTAATATCTGAATTATCATGCTTCACCCTCACATATCTCAACCGACAACTACTACCAGCAAAGCTCCCTCTATATAAAGTTCCAGATTTCACCGCATGCACATCAGCGGAACTTTGACTAGTGATATCAATTCCATTATGAAATTGGTAAACCCGACCCACCCATGTATTTTGAACAGCCCATGTATGACCATAGCCTTGAGAATAAGTGATCTTTGAACCAATTGGCCATGACCATGAACCGGTAGGATTAAATGAATCACCTGGTGAACAGGAACCTGCACCACTACAGTTCTCAAAATCCACTCCGGATTTTAAGTAACTAAATGGATTTTCAGTATTTCCATTTCTGCTTACAATAAAATGAACGTGTGCACCAGACGAATTACACGAACTTGAATTTCCTCCATTTTTCCAATCACTCCAGCCAATAATACTCGCAATTTTGTCTCCTTCTGAAACTTTCCCTATCTCTGTTTCGTCACCTTTCCCAGACAAAATTGCCTGAATAGAATCGTATTCACTTTTTGCAGAAGCAAGAAGCGATTGATATTTTTTCTCATCATTTTGTGTAAGTGAAAGTAGACGGGCCTTTGATGATTTTTGATTATCAAGGTCGGTCTTCGCAGAGGAAAGCTGTGTGTTTAGCTGTGTAAGTTGATCTTTTTGAGTCAAATATCCATCGTTGGCTTTTTTTAATCGAACCAATAGCGTTTGATCAGCAGCTTGAAGCCGAACTAAATATTGGTACCGGGTCAAAGCATCTCTTAAGTTATTTGCAGTTGCCACCAAAACAGCATCTCCTCCAATTCGAGATAGTTTATATGTTTCGACAACACGTGCATCAAAAGCACTATTCAAGCTTGAAAGTGAATCAGTTAATGTCCCAATACGTCCACTAAGAAGGGTTATTTGATCTTCGGTCTGTTGAATTTTTAACTCTGTAATTTGAATTTGTGCATCAAACTGAGAAATTTGATTTGACAGTGTTGATGCTTTTGCCTGAAGAGTTTTCACCTGGCTTTGATATTCAGAAATTTTACTCGCAAGCTCTAATGCCTTCTCTGAATCGGTCTCGGCGCTAACAATAAGAACATTTTCCTTCACAATGCTTGCAACACCTAATGCAAGAAAAATAGAGATAATAGCGGTTAGAAATAGCGAACTTCTGTGTTTTGATAGCATCAGCTCATTGTATCATCCGAAGACTTCGAGACACTGCAGCTACTGCTCCAAAAAGTGCGATTACGAGACCAATTATAAGCTCAACCCCAAGAATTATTCCTAAAAGAATAAGAAGTTCATTTAGTGTATGAGGTAACACCTCAATCGCACCAAAATACGAAAGTAAACGAGGAGAACTATACATAATTGTAAGTGAGGCAGAAAACCAGCCTATTAAAACTCCAAATATCGCATAAATTGATGCTTCTATTAAAATTGGGTTTCTAATAAAAGCGCCTGTTGCCCCAAGCATTCGCAAACTTTCAATTTCATTTTTTCGCATTGAAATGCGCATACTCATAACTACCAAAAGTACCAAAAAGGAAGTAACCAGAAGAACTACAACAGCACCAATTCCAGCAATACGTACGGACTTTGTAATACTCTTTAGTCTGTTGATAACAGACGACAATTGATCTTGTCCGCCTACAGACGCGGTAAAACCTACACTGTCTACACCATCTTTAACCTTTAAATCTGAAACCAAGGTATCAGCATAAGAAAGATCAGTAACGGAAAGCTCTAATGAGGCCGGGAAAATACTTGGACTTACAAGTTCTCCAAGTAGCGGATTGCTTGCAGTTGCATTTTTGTAAAGCGCAAAAGCGTCATCTTTACTTACCAATTTTAATTCACGAACTCTACTATCATTCTTGTATGTGTCTTCAAGTGCTCCTATTTGAGCATCAGTTGCATCTGTTTTTAAGAATGCAATAATTTGAGGACGAGTTTCAAAATAGACCAAAAGCTTCGTTGATCCATACACCAATAATCCAATCATTGTTGCAACAAAAAAAGTGACTGCCATAACTAAAACAACAGAAATCGCTTGGTACGGCGCACGACGAACATAGGTAAATCCTGTTTTAATCGGCCTTTTCATTGTGTTTTTTTTTGGTATTTGTATCACTCACTAATTTCCCTTTTTTGACTTCAAGGACTCTTCCTTTGTGTTCCTTAATAATATCCCTATTATGCGTAGTCACAATTACCGTTTTTCCTTCTTCATTAATTTTAGATAGTAGTTTCATTATGCCTTCAGCTGTTTCCCAATCAAGGTTTCCAGTTGGTTCATCCGCAAATATAATTTTTGGATTAGTAACTAAAGCTCTTGCAATTGATGCTCGTTGTAGTTCTCCTCCGGAGAGCTGAGAAGGGAAGAGATTCAGTCTATCTCCAATACCCACTAATTCTCCTACATGGAAGACTCTCTCATCCCATTCTGAAGCAGGTACACCTTTTACTGCAAGTGCAAGTGAAATATTTTCTGAAATGGTGTGACCTGTTAACAACTTAAAATCTTGAAAAACTGCTCCCACCTGTTGTCTCAAATTTGGAACCTGGCTTCGCTTTAAATTGTGAATTGCAATTTCGTCTAAAAATATTTCTCCTTCTGTGGGCGCAAATTCATGCATTACTAAACGCAAAATACTCGTTTTCCCCGCACCAGATGGACCAATAACAAGAACAAACTCACCATCCGGAATTTCAAACGAAACGCCTTCAAGAGCAATAATATCTCCAAACCTTTTGGTTACGCTTTTAAATTCAAGCATTGAGGGAATCTTATTCGAGAACTTTAACTTTTCCAACGTCCATCAGCCAGCCGGCCTTTTTACCGGAAAGTGTCTGTCCTTGGACTTCAACTTTTTTACCAACGAAATTTTGAAGATTGATAACAGTAGAAGTTAAATACACATCTTTTGAAGGTCCCATTCCACGATCTAAATGGTGAGTTCCTTCTCCACCAATTCCACCTTCAGCTAGAATTCCCTGGGCACTATCTGGAAATGCAGTTGTGTCGTTTATCCCAGCTTCAGTCGAAGTGTCGACAGAGTTTGCGGACGTTACACTCGTTTTAGTGTTTGTGCTTGAAACAGAAGTATCTTTTTTTGCAAAAACAAATCCAGTTCCCACTCCCAAGAACAAAACTACCAATACTAAAACGGCTGGTAACATCTTTGATTGATTCTTCTCGGGGAAAGGTTTCATAACCGGATTTAAAATTGGCTCAGTGGTAATTACTTCTCTCATTGTAAATCCACTATACCACATTTTGTCATTATGTAGCCATAACCCTTATAATACAAAGATATGAAACTTGGATCTAAAGATTTACGTGATTCGGTGCCCACACTAGAACAACTGACAAAAATAAAACGTCAACCCATCTATTTGATACTTGATGAAGTTCTCGATACTTACAATATTGGTTCTCTCTTTCGCCTAGCAGACGCGATCGGTGCCACGAAGATGTATCTATGCGGAAATATGGAATATCCACCATCTTCAAGAATTCACAAAGCGGCAGTAGGCACAGAAAACTGGACACCTTGGGAGAAGAAAGATTCCGCATTGGAGGTCATACTGGATCTCCAGAAACAAGGCGTGTATGTTATTGCTGTTGAGCAAGATGAGCGGTCGATAGGATTAAAAGATCTGAAAGTGAAGTTTCCTGTTGCCATTGTTCTTGGACATGAAAGCTTCGGAGTAAAAAAAGAAATTTTAAACACTGTAGATGCAATTGTGGAACTTCCAATGCTTGGAGTTAATAAGTCCTTCAACGTTTGGGGAAGTGGAGCAGTAGTAGCATTTACCCTCATCACCAAACTTGACTGAGACTATAAGACATATTACACTAACGTAGTTTATTTACTTTTGGAGGGCAAAATCGTGTGGTTCGAACCGACACCTCTGGAAATATCAGCAATAGAACAGATTGAAACTGCATTTAATGATGACTCTTTAACCGAAAATCAAAGGCAAGATTTAATCCAAGAGCTTTGGATTCGTTTGGAACGGGCGCACGGCAGTGAAGTTTTGAGTTTTGTCACACCAGAAGGCGCTATCATTGAGCGCCCATTCGGCGCCAATGAATGAAAGAAGGCTTTAATCAAAGGCAGAGGAAACACTCCTCTGCTTTTTTATGTCATTTTAACTTCAATTCAGCCTCTATGAATTCTTCAAGGTCGCCATCTAAAACAGCATCAGTATTTCCCGTTTCTACATCTGTTCTTAAATCTTTTACCATTTTGTATGGGTGCAAAACATATGACCGAATTTGAGTTCCCCAAGATGGAGGGACATAATCTCCTTTAATATCCTGTTTTTCTTTAAGTGCTTTCGCTTGCTCCAAGGCCCACAGTTTAGCTCTCAACATACTCATTGCATATTTTCTATTTTGTTCCTGAAATCGCTCGGTACGGCATGCAACCACAATTCCGGTTGGCCTGTGAACTATACGCACTGCGGTAGAAACTTTGTTTACATTTTGTCCTCCGTGTCCACCAGCGCGGGTAAAACTAATATCCAGGTCCTCGTCGCGAATTACGACATCAGGTTCGTCAGATTCTTCTATTTCTGGCATGACATCTACCATTGCAAACGAAGTTTGACGGAGGTTGTCTGCATTAAATGGAGATTGTCGAACCAAGCGATGTGTGCCAGATTCACGTTTTAAGTAACCATAACTATAAAGTCCAGAAATTTTAAATACTACACTTTTAATTCCTGCCTCCTCTCCTTGTGTTTCATCTAAAACCTCCATTGCCCAACCACGGCGCTCACAAAAGCGAGTGTACATACGGTAAAGCATCGCGCTCCAATCCATAGCTTCTGTTCCACCTTGACCTGCGTGAATACTAAATATAGAATTTTTCTTGTCATATTTTCCAGATAAATAAGAAGTGAGTTCTAGTTTTTGCATTCTTTTTTCCATAGTTGCAGTTTCTTCCTTCAGCTCTGCTTCAGTACTTTCATCGTTTGCCATCGATTCCAATAAATCCAGAGTATCTCTTACATCTTTTATTTCCTTTAGTTCCTCACGCAAACTAGAAGTCTCTTGTAAAAGAGTCCGTGCTTTTTCTTGATCATGCCACAAATTTGGATCTGAAGTTTCTTGTTCTAAGATAGAGAGACGTTTCATCTTTGATAGAACACCAAGATGGGCTTCATACGACTCAAATCGCTCTCTTAATTCTTGTAAATGTTTTTTTGTCTCGTACATAGGTCAATCATTTGAAAGTATACCAGAAATGAGGCTATTTTGATGGCGCACAGAGTTGTAGCTTGATTGTATCTTGTTCAGCCCTACTTAATGTTTTCACCTGTGACAAAACAGAATCTGCAGTTGGAAATGAAGCCGCTTTAGAATTTGGAATTTGGTCTTGTACTCCTAATACGCTAATAATTTTCTCTCTTGAACCATCTAGTACATTTGAAATTGGTTTTGGAGCGTTTTTCCATCCCAAAATTTCTGTAAAGACTGTTTTTCCTCCAATTAAAAATAACCCTTCAACTAAAATAGCCAAAACAAATCCAAAAGTAAGACCCGGAAGTATTCCTTTTACACTCCAATCCACATAAGTGTGTCTCAAGTGTCCAAGAGTAAAAATAAGAAGAAAGACAAGAATAACCATCAGAATCGCCTGTAATAAATTAGGTGAAAAAGTGAAGCCACCTGGAAGTGCAACATCATACGTATGCAGAAGTTTTTCTAAAATATTTTGAACTGTGGGAGGAAGCTTAGAAATATCCATACACCATTATTGTACAACGAAGCTGAAGTTAGAGCGAAGAAGCGGAGCTACTCATTGCATTAAAGTCATCATCAACAGAGTTTACTTTTGTGTCATCTATCTCTTTCCCGATTATCTGAATATCAGTCGATGAAGAAATAGTTGGCACTGGCGTTGTTGTGTCGGGTGGAACAGTTGGTGAATCTGCATGCATCATCACATTGGGAATTGGAGAAGCATACGCAGAAGGAAGTCCTGTAATGACAACTGGTTTCTTCAATGAAACAAAAACAACCACTGCTACGATTGCCACAAGTGTAATCACAATTAGACCTGCAAATAATGTGAATCCGTTGTTATTTTTCTTCATTTAGTATGTATTTTATGGTTGAACTGTAGGTGTGGGTGTACCAGAGCCGACTACAGCTCTAATAGCGGTATATACAGTAACTACCGATTTTCTAGCGGTGTTCAATAAAGTTATTATATTAGTTACATCAGTGTGAAAAGAAGAAATTGTAGATCCCACGTTTGTTCCGAGAGTAGCATCAGTCGAAATATCGATTGTATAAGTCTTCGCAGATTGCGTATCAATTCCAGATTGTGCTGCAACAATTGCAGCGCGTGCTGAAGAAATAGCTGCGGTTACACTGCTAACATCTTTTCCGTTAGCAGCAGCTTCGTCAGATCTTTTTTGAATTTTATCAAGAATCGTTGACAGTCTTTTAATCACTTCATTCCAACGTGAAATCCAAATATCATTTCTATTGCTTATGCGTTCATTTATATTTGAAACGATATTTTGTTTTCTAGTGTCTTTTATTTTTATTAAATTTTCTTTAAATGTAGATATTGCATCTTTTTTTGCTTCCTGCAAATCTTTTCTTGCCGTTTCAACATCTGCAGCTCTACTTGCGCTTGCCTCGTGATTTTCTTGTCGAAGTGAATTAATTTCAGTATGTACTGTGGTGCCGGATGTAGAGGAATCTTCCGCGTATGTGTTATGAGTGTATACCGAAAGAAGAACTATAATAAGTAGAAATATTACTGCAGAAATACGCTTCATAATATGATTACTATCATAGTAAAGTGAGTATCACAGAGGTGTCAAGGGGTAGGGCTTGGTGAAGTAGTAGGCTTAGTTGTACTTGTAGCTTTAGGACTACTAGTAGGTGTTGGTGTTATTGTTGCCTTCATAGCATGTGTCGTATCCTTTGGCCCAGTTATTACCCGCACTGACATTTTTCCAGATAATCCTGGAGTTGGCGTTACTGTTCCGAAGCTAACAGAAAGTGCTGATGCAATCTCTGAAACTAAAGACATTGGAACATCTGATGAATACTGTAGACTTGTGCTTGTAGCCGTTTGACTTGCGGCATTTCCAGTTGATAGCTTGGTATATCCGGCCTTTTCAATTAATGATTTTGCAACAGCTGCATCTCCAGTCGTTCCCGTTCCATTTTGAACCTCTACGGAGACACTTGTTCTTTGTGTACTTGTTGGAGTTGCCACTGGTGTTGCAGAAGCTACAACAGTTGGAATCGGAGTTTCAGTTGGAGTTGGAAGTGCATCTATACCTGAAATAAAAGGTGACGGAGTCGGATTTGTAATTGTAGAAGTACTACTTTGATACAAGAAAAATCCTCCAGCAGCCAAAATAACGACTAGTCCAATTACTGCAAAAATCCATTTTGGGAAGGATCCAGACTGTTTAGCTGGACGTGGATCTGGAAATCCCACCGCTGGTTCTGGCTGAATAGGTTCGTGCTGTATCTGATTTTGTTCTTCCATTTTTATAAGTGTATATAACACCATATCTTAGTCTTCTTGTCAACGAGAGTCAATTCAATCAATCGAATTAATTATCTTCCAACCCATTGTTTCTGAAAATTTTCGAAGCTTTTATTGAGAATTGAACTTCTAACCAAAGACATAAAAGTGTTCATATAGGCTACATTATGAATTGATAAAAGCCTACCCCCCAAAAGTTCATCATTCACAATAAGATGTCGAAGGTATGCTCGTGAGTATTTTTTACAAGTAGTACAAACACATATTTTACTAATTGAACTATTGTCATCTGGCGAAAATTTACGAATATCAACTCTAAATTTATTTTTTATATTTCCTCCATCCTCAGGAAAGAGAAATATAAGACCTGTCCGTGCCATACGAGTAACTGAGGTATTATCAAAAGTATCAATTCCGAGACTCACTGCATTTAAAATACCCTCTGGTCCACCACCCAAGCCGAGTGCGTGAATTGGTTTGTCGTCTGGAAATAAGTTCACAATTGTTTGAAGTGCTGCTCTTGTAATATCGGGATTACTTCCAATAGAAGCACCCCCGATTGCAATGCCAGGAAAGTTAAGTTTGAGAACAAATTGTAGCGATTCAATTCGTTTTTTTGGATCGATCTCACCTTGTACAATTCCATAGAGTGCTTGAAATTTTTCTCTGTTTTTTTGAATCTCTTCCCATCTGATAAATGAACGTTCTTCCCATTTTAAAGTTCTAAGGAATGCTTCATCTTGTCTTTTTTCAGTGGTATTCCCAGAAAGCGGTTGATCAAATGCCATGATAATATCGGCACCAAGTGCGGCTTGAATTTCCATTGATTTTTCGGGCGTTAATATATGTGCCGTGCCGTCTCTGTGTGACTTAAAAGTTGCCCCTTCGTCCGTAATTTTTACTGAGGCCGCTCGATCACTCTTTTGTAAAATTCCTTTTTGAGGTTCCCATAAAAAGGAAACTTGATATCCACCACTATCTGTAAATGTGGGTCCGTTCCAATTCATAAATGGGCCAAAACCTCCAAACTTGGAAATCACATCACTTCCAGGTGATAAAAACAGGTGATATGTGTTTGCGAGAACTGCCTGTGAACCTGATTCTTTTAACTCTTCCACTGTCAGAGTTTTGACTGTCGCTTGCGTTGCTACTGGAATAAAAGCAGGAGTTTGGATTTCTCCATGTGGCGTTTGAATTATTCCAGCTCTTGCATATCCTTCATTTTGTTGCTTTTTATATTTAAACATATCAAACGATTGTACCACAAAATCGGGATTATTAAGTGTTTACACAATACGTATTTTCCGTGGAGTTATACGCCACAAAACCAATGATAATACACCACATGCAACCCCAATTGCAGAAAGTGCTTGAATCTCACCCAAACTCTGAGCTAGAAATCCAGCTAGAATCGGTCCAAGTATGCATCCTATATTTCCAAAGAAATCAACCAGTATTTCAATTTCACGTTCATAATTCGGATAACGGGTTATATAGTCAGCAAATGCTCCTTTTAAGGCTGGCCATGCGAGCGAAGATATCATAGAGGTAATAAATACCAGTGGAAGCAAAATTACATTTTCACCAAATAATGCAAAAGTTCCTATCCCAATTGCACCAATACTAAATCCAATAAAACTAGTTCGCTTTTTCCCAAATCGTTTTGTGATTGGCCCCGCAAGCCAAAGCATAATGACTGTTGGAAGATAATAGAGCGTTAGAAACAAACCTCCTAAGGATTGTGGACCCTTTAAATGTTCAGATATAAGCGGGCCAATAGTAGAAAAAGACATATCAAAAATTGCCAGCAGTATTTCCATCATAAAAATAGGAAATAATATTCTTGATACTTTAAAAAATCTCTTGTAATCAACTTTTGTTCGAGATTCTACTACAATCTTTTTTGGTGTATCACTTACCTTTAACAGAAGCGTGTAAAACAAATAAACACAGAATAGAAAAAACAAACTTACTATAAATATACGAGGACCAACAGTTTCTTCTATTGCAATGCTTGCGATAACTGGTGCGAGGATTAATCCTAAGCCTTTAAAAATATCGAGTATCCCCCAATTTGTTGCATGTTCATTTTCTGGACTCAATCCAACAAAATTGTATAATCCATAGGATAAAAAGTTCCAATAAAAAGCCCACAACGCCATTGCAAACAGATATAGCGCTAGTGAGTCTGCACCAAAAAGTATTGCAAAGTATGCAGCACAACCAATTATCATAAGGAGGAACATTTTTCTAAAGTCCGTGTTCTTCAAAAATCGAGAAAGAACAATATCTGCAAGCGCACCTGCAATAGAAGAAGATCCAATAATTAAACCCAACTGTGTTTCACTAAAACCACGCTGAATAAGCAGAATTGGCAAAGCATATGAAAGAAGTGAATCAAAGATTGCAAAGAAAAAAAGCATTACTGAAAGAGCAAGAAGTGCTCTGTTTGCTTTTTCTTTGATCGAGAGTTTCATGAAACTCTCGGGCAGTAATTTTCGCATAACTATTTTTTATCCCAAGTAAATCCTGCGGAACCACCATCTGCGTGAACTAAAATATGATCTCCTTCTTCAATTTCAGATGAAAGTATTCCTCTGGCCAAAACATCGCCTAATTTTAATTCAATCATCCTTCGCATCGGTCTCGCACCAAGTGCAGGATCATATCCATCCTGTACAACTTTCTCATAAACACTGTCATCAAAGTCCACTATAATTCCTTTTTGCTTCATTTCGTTGGCAACGTGAACCATGAGCTTTTTTGCCACTTCTTTCAGCTGTACGGGGGATAGTGGTTCATATACTACAACACCATCAAAACGATTTAAAAATTCTGGGGTAAACACTCGTTGTTCCAATACATAATTAAGTACATTTTTTTGAAGTGTTTCTTTATCAATATCATTTTGCACAACTTCACGAATGTATTCAGAACCAGCATTGCTTGTCGCTATAATAAATACATGAGCTGCTGAAATACTTTTACCAAAGGCATCTGTAAGGCGACCTTCATCAAGCAGCGACAAGAACAAATTAAATACGGCACTAGGTGCTTTTTCAATTTCGTCTAATAATAGTAAACACGCTGGGTTGTTTTTAAGAGCTGTCGTAAGAAGACCCGGGATATTTCGTCCAGCATTTCCAATTAAACGCTCGATAGCTTCACTGCCGGCAAACTCTGACATATCAAATCTGATTATTTTTTCTTCGCTGCCAAAATAAACCTCAGCAAGAGCTTTCGCCGTTTCTGTCTTTCCAACTCCTGTTGGCCCTAGAAAAAGAAATGATCCAATAGGCCGAGCATTCTGTACAACTCCTGAGGTCTTTGCTCGGAGTGCTTTCGCAATCAAACTAACTGGATATGTTTGATTAACGAGTCTTTCATGAATGCTTTCTTCGAGGTTTGACAGCTTCATCTTTTGCGCTTCGCCTAAACTTGAAAGTAAAATACCCGTTTTTTCTGAAAGTACGACATGTACTTCTTCTTTAGAAACCGGTTCTTTTGAGTTGTTTTCAGAGTGATATAAAAGTACTGAATCCAAAAGCTCTAAAGCTTTTTCAGGAAATGGAATATCCGTTAAATATTGTGCACTACTTTTTAATATTTCTTCTACAACAGGAACCGTCACAATAATTCCTTTTTGTTTTTCTGCATATCTCGCAGCAGAAAGCAAAATAGGTAAAGCTTCGTCCTTACTAATCTCAAATACCACTACTTCTTCAAAGTATTTCATTAGTCGTTCGTTCCGAGCGATATACTTTGTATAATCGTTTTTGTCTACAACACTCACCACAAATAGCCGTTTACTTTCAAGTGCTTGAGTGAGAATGTCACTAAAGTCGACACCTTCAACTTCTGAATTAGTAATTTTAAAGATATCTCTAATGACCAAAATTACGTTACCCGCGGATTGTGCTTCATCCAATATCTCTGTGAATCTTGCTTTTTTAACTGAAATGTCGCTAGATCCGGCAAAAAATTTATTGTAATCAAAGTCGAGTATTCTCTTATAAGACATTTCTTGCCCTAGAAGCCCTTCCGCAGCTCGACGGGCCAGTTCGTATAAAACGGTTTTCTTTCCAACACCAGAAGCACCAGTCAACATTACTCCGTGACCTGCTGTAAGAACTCGTACAACACGCGAGACAGTGTTTTCACGTCCAATCAAGTGATGAGTAAAGTCACGAGCGTCTCCCATGTCAGTTACATATTTATCGAGAACTGGCGTATATCCAAAAAGTAGTGACATTCCGATTCCTGGACGTGCAAATGAGGGGTCAGGTGAGAGTATTGTTTGTGCAGCTCTTCGTTCATCCCACCATTTTGAGGTTAAAAGTAGATTTTCTTTTGTTATCGAGTATTTCCTAAGTATTTGTTCGTTAATGTCATTATTTTCTAGAATATTTTGAATGAGTTCTGATAAAAGTTTTGGCTTGCTTTTAGTAATGGTTAACTCTTCAGGAAAGGCATCAATAATATGTTCTGATCCAAGATGTCGGATCAAAAAAATTCCTGCATAACTTTTCCATAGTTCTCTTGAAAGTAGTTTTTCTCGACCTCGTACTAAATCCGAGATAACAAATTCAGGTTGATTTTTATATACCTTATATAATGAGTAAGAAAGAAAAGGTAATAGTAGCCATAAAATAAATCCAATCGCTCCAAATATACAAAGAAAAAGTATAGCAAAGAGACCTGAAACAAGCACTAAAATTCTTACAACAGCGCCAATCATCCGGCTTACCATATTAAAACTGGTGTCTTCAAAGCTATTGAATGGGTGAAACCCTTTTCGTTTGTTTATAACAACTAATCGTTTCCATGGCGCAAACAAACTCGGAAGCAAAAGACCTAAAGACAACTGATGGTTAAGTGACAGTATCGCATTCTTGAAACGTAATATGTAAAAATTTAGCGCATATGTGTAATGCCAATTTAAGAATTCCATAGAATTATATTAACATCCCACTCACGATATTACTTAAGATGGGTAAGAAGTGTAAAGAATCCTCCCTGGTGACTGTAAAAAATCCAGACGGTATATATTAATACACCCGGCAAAACAAAAAGATGTTCTACCCAAGAGTCTGTCGTCACACGCAAAAACTTGATTGGTGGAAAACCTATTTTAATTGGTATTGGAAAAAATAGTGGAATCCCCTCTTTTGTTATGCTGTCTGCCAAGAGATGTGAAACAAATCCAATCATTACAGAAAGTATTAAGATGTGAGCATCCACATATTGCGCATTGAACAAACGCGGCATAACAAACTCAAGCAATCGATAAAGTAAATATCCGCCTAATAGTGAATGAGAAATATTTCTGTGTCCAAAAAATAGTCTCCGAAGGATTTTCCCAGTAAAATCACTCCCTGGAAGCAAGTCGTATAATTTATTACTTGCTTGATCCATATCTGGAATAAGTCCTCCAACGATATTTCCAACAAGAGAAGTCATAAGTGTGGGAAGAGAAATTACGGCAGGAGGATATACCGCAACAGCCGTAACTAACAAAGCAAAGGCACACAAATCATGAGTTCGAGCTGTCATGAAGCTATTCTAGCAAAAAATCTTAATTCCCAAATACGACCCATGTTGGTGCACTTGTATATGTTGGAGTTACAGTTGCTCCTGGTGGAACATACAGCGTGAGAGCTGTACCAGCGGCTATAGTAATAATCGAGGCATTCGTAATTGCGATCGTACAACTCCCCCCTGCGTTAGCAGATATTGTAAAATATCTCTCAAATGGAGCACCACTTGTTGCCACTCCTGTTGCAGGTACTGAAACATTTTGAGAACCAAACGGGTTATAAGATCTATTTTTGAATGCATATTTTGGGCTTGTTGAAAACATAGTACTTGCAGTAAAACCAGTGCCACCAAAATTATTGTCATTCCATTCAGCTCCATTTGATGAGGAGCCATGAAATCCGACAGCTGTTACCTGTCCACTGGAAGATCCTTTAGGCGTATTAAAATCATTTTGAGATATCCAAATGGGTGATGAAGTAGAAACACAATTAATTTCATAGTTGGTTCCAGCAGTTTGTCCATTTAAACTGAAAATACACCCTTTAATAAGAATACTACTCCCGCTTGTAATCGTAATTCCATGTGTCGCCATATATTGAATTTTAAAATCAGAAATATAAATATGAGTTCCGGCCGAAATCAAAAACCCAACTGAACACTGTTGCACAACGACATTTGAAATGTGAATATTTTCTGGAGTTCCATTACTTCCACTTTCTATTGTGACTGCGGCAGTAGCCGCAGGTTGCGTTGGGTATGACCCTACATCCAAACTATCTGCAAAGACAGAGGCACACGCTCCTTTAATTCTTAGATCCGATGCGTTTGAACTGGAATTTCCATATATAGCGCTATTTACTTGATTTATTTGTACATCGTAACTGTCTTCCAGAAGAATCACATCACCAATCGTTGTTTGTTGCATATAAATATTGGTAATCATTGCTTGAACTGCATAGCTACTTCCTGTGTGTCCCAAAGTATGAATTCCATATCCATTTCGATTACCGCGTATATTTTGAATCAATAAACCTTGTACACCACGAGTTGCATTTCCCATTGCCTCGACGATATATCCATTTACATAGTTTGAATCAATGTTTGTAACTGTGCAGTATTGGGCACCTGTTATTTCAATCATATTGGCAGCGGGATTTGAAGACGCGGTAACACTCGCACCGCCAATAAACATTATATTGCTTACCGTAACGTTACTATTGGTGAGATTAAAAACAGAAGTTCCACTCCATGATGAAATTAGCTTTATTCTCGTACCGATACCCACACCTGCAATTACTACATTGGAGACAGGTGTTGTAAGGGTAGAGTCAACCATGTATGTGCCCGTCGGAAAATGGACGATACCACCAGCTGCACTATTTACGGCAGATATTGCGCTATTAATTGAAGACGTATCGTTGTTCGTACCATCTCCCAGTGCCCCGTAGTCTTTTACATTGAAGACGTTCATCGTATTCTTCAAAGTTCCATCACTGTTGTGAGAGATACTGAGGAACTCATTCAAAACTGCGCCCCAGTTTCCGTTATCCGCTCCTACTGTTGGTAATCGTGCCGTCATGATTATTTATTTACCATATGCACCACCACCAAAACCATTTACTCTTGATGGAGGTGAAGCTTTTTTTAAATCCTTCAACTTATCAAATGTTCCAGATACTCCCGATAAAATAAAAATGATCACACCAACACGTATTAAAAATTCTTTTCTGGACATTTGTTCATGTAGAATATCTTGAATTGGTTTCATAGTTTAAAGCTACCTAATTTAACTTAACATATATATTCAATAGTTGTTTCGTCGATTTTGTATATAAATTGATACGAGAGAGACCTCATAAAGCAATATAAGTGGAACCGCCATCATTGTTTGATTTATAGGGTCAGGAGTAGGGGTCAGAATTGCAGCTACGATAAAACTTCCTATCACTACCCACGATTGATAATGCATAAGTGTTTTCGTTTCGATTTTTGAGATAGCATTCCATAATAAAAGGACTAGTGGCACTTGAAATACCATTCCAAACAAAACAATATATTGCAATATAAAGCCAATATAACTTTCAACAGAAACAAAATATTCAACATTTTCTGAATGAAAAGTTCCAAGAAAGTGGAGTGTTGCGGGTAATGTAACAAAATAAGCAAACAACATTCCTAAAACAAGAAGTGCTGTTGACGTAAAAACAACCAAAATCAAACGTTTCTGTATATTTTTGGGGAGTACGGGTTTTATAAATTGAAATACTTCATAAATGAAAAAAGGTACAGACAGACATATGCCAGCCGCAATTGATATTTTGAAAGCTAAATCGATGCCTGCAGTAGGACTGGTATAAAACAACCTCTGGTCATAAATTCGAAATAAGATTGATAATATTTGGGGATAAATGAAATACCCACCAAATGAAGTTAATAAGAAGACCGCAATAACTTTCAATAAACGACTTCGCATTTCCTGTAAATGAAATAGAAATGTTTGTTTAGTCGGCTTTGCTTTTTTTCTTGGAGTTCGTAGTTTTGCGAGTACTCTCCTCCAGTTTTTTATCATCTTTCTCAGGTTCGTCGTTAAACCCTTTTCTTATTTGGCGGACAGCATCGCCTAAACTTTTCGAAAGCTCGGGCAACTTTTTTCCACCAGTAAAAACAAGGATTATAAGTAAAATTACTATGAGTTCTGGTGTTCCGATGTCAAACATATTAGATTTCAATTAAACACTTGAATACTTACACTTGTTTATATACGCTTTAGAATAGGCTATCACTTTAGGAAACTCAATGTGGAAATATTATTAGATCGCAGCAAAAAATTAATTTTTGTTCTTCTAATCGGAGTTTTTCTTCTGACTACTCAAAATATCAAACAAACGTTGGCGGAAAATTATGGTGGAGGAAATTACGGTGCAAATTTGTACGGGAAAGACACTCCTGAACCACCACCAGCTAATGCAAAAGCGTGTATAGACACAGCTCCAGCATCTAGTCCGACGGTCACATCTGCAGTTTCGAATAATGGTTCTGAAATTGATATCACCATTTCGAGCGCACAAGACCCTGTTACATATTATGCACTTGAATATGGAACTCAATCAGGCATATATCCCTACTCCTCAACTAACATTGGAGATAAATCAGCCCGCCGATATACTATACGTTTTCTTTACCCAAATACTACGTATTACTTGCGAATCCGAGCAGGAAACGGTTGTATGACTGGTGAGTGGTCACGCGAAATATATGTTAAGACGAAATCAGCTATTGCAACAAACAACTTAAATTTTGCAAAAACTACATTTGAATCTACCACAAAGATAATACCTGAACAGCCATCAACTGGAGAAAACCCACTGATTACAACTGAACGTGAACTATACTCTTTGACCGTTTTAGTCACAAATACCCTCGATAATCCAGTACAAGGCGCTCAAGTAACTATTGATTCAGAGCCACAGATTGGTACAACAGATGAAATGGGATTAGTTCATTTTGACAACATTGAAAAAGGCCAACATCAACTCTTTGTGTCCTTCAAAAAATACAGCGGAGAAGAAAGCATCTTTATCGACGGCTCTGCCAGAAATATCAAACTAAATATTAAGATAAAGACTGATAACATAATGTTTTCGAATACTACGATTATTGTCGTTTCAATTTTATGTTTTATCATTCTACTTTTGCTTGTTTTTTTATTCAGGTATAGAAAAAACCACAAGCAGAATTGATCAGAATTATCATGTAACATAGGTGACTTGTAGAATATAAGTATTCAGGGCGGAAACTGATATAATCCGATATGAGTAAATCACTTCCATCGGAATTTGAACTGAGAGTACAAACACTATACCCTGACAGTTTTCAGGAAATTTTGAGTACATTCGAAGTACGAAAGCCATCTACATTTCGCACCAACATCATTAAGACTTCTTCTGAAATATTATTAGGACAATTACAAAAACAAGGATTTGAAGTAGAAACTACACAATTAAAGAACGCGTTTGTTCTCAAAAACAGATCACAACGTGAGCTCACAGAAACAGAAGAGTACAAACAAGGACACATGTATATTCAAGGCTTGTCAAGTATGATTCCTCCAATTGTATTAAGTCCGATCGAAAACTCTGTAGTTTTAGATGCATGCGCTGCACCCGGAAGTAAGACTACACAATTAGCTGCATTCATGCAAAACACTGGTCAAATTATTGCAAATGATATGAGTAAAGTACGACTGTACAAACTCGCCGCTAACCTGAAAACTTTGGGAGTAACGAACACAACAACTACACACTTCCGTGCACAGGAATTATGGCAAAAATTTCCAAATACTTTCGATTTCGTGCTAGTAGATGTCCCTTGCTCACTTGAAGGAAGGTTCCTCACTACAAACCCAAAGTCTTTTGCACAATGGTCTGAAAAGAAAATTAAAGTATTGGCAGAGCACCAAAAACACATATTGAGAAGTGCAATTTCTGCAACTAAACCAGGGGGGACAATTGTTTATTCCACCTGTACTATTTCCCCTGAAGAAAATGAAGGTGTCATTGACTGGATATTATCAAAAGATTCAACAGTCTCTCTTGAAATGGTTCAGCTTTCAGGTGTTCCATCTTCTAATGGGATTGTCGAATGGCGAGGAAAAAAATACAATTCAGAAGTTTCAAAATGTATTCGTATTATTCCAACAGATATGTTTGAAGGATTCTTTTTGGCAAAGTTTAAGAAGTTTGTTTAGGTAGATTATCCAAGCTCTTCCATAAATAACGTGCAGCGTATGTACGGTAAGGCTTCCACTTCTTTGATATTTTCTCTACTGTTTCCAAATCATCACGATCGACATTGTAAATTTTGGAGATCGCATTTCTAAGTCCTATATCCCCCATTGAAAACACATCTTCACGACCAAGACTAAACATGAGAATCATTTCAGCTGTCCATGGCCCGATTCCCTTTACTTTAGTAAGTTCTTTTAGAACATCTTCATCTGAAAGGATTTTAAGACTTTCTAAATCGAGGCTCTTATTAACAATCATCTGAGAGAGTCCCTTCATGTATTTTATTTTTGAATATGAAATTCCTGCTTCACGAATTTTTTCATCTTCTATTTTTAAGAGATCTTGTGGTTCAATGCTTTTTTTTTCAAACAACAGCTCAAAGCGTTTCCAAATTGTGTTTGAGGCCTTAACTGAAAGCTGTTGGCTTACAATACTTTCTAAAATATCTACAAAAAGATCTTGTTTTTGAGTCAGTAAATCAAGTTCACCAAATTGCTCAATTACTTTCAAAAGTTTTTTGTCTTTTTTTAAGTGTGAGGTGTGTTTCATTTACCAAAAATGTGCGGGGCAATCAACGTGACTAACGTTGTTACTGTTCCACAAAGGATTGATCCCCAAAGTATATCTATTATAGTAATCTTAACTGACCAACCGTTTAATGTTGCCAGATTTGTAAGATCATAAACTGCATACATGAAAAAGCCGAGGGCTGCTCCAATCATAAATGCTTCGGGGATTGGTTTACCGAGTGCTCGTGGAAGTGCAAAGACAACAATTGCAAGTGGAATAACTAAGTAAACTAACACTCCAGGAACCCATAAAGGAGCCATTCCTCCGCCAGAACTGCGTCGCACCAGTTTTCCAATCTCCTGTAAATATAATTTATTTGCAATAACGCTAAGCCAAAAAAGGTCGATAGTAAGGGTAATAACTGTTGTCAAAATAAAATACCAAAATGAAATCATTGTTTATTATACCAGAAATATCGTTTATTTATATCCCAATTACACGACACAATTTAGTAGTTTTACGTATCAAAAAAATACTTGAATTGTTATGAAAAGCTGTCTACATTTAAAGAAGAAATGAGGTGACTTATCCATGCCCGCAAAGAAAAAGAAAATCGTTAAAAAAGCAGTAAAGAAAGTTGTAAAAAAAGCTAAGAAGACTGTAAAGAAAGCTGCTAAGAAAACATCTGCAAAAAAGAGAAAGTAAATACTTTTTTTCAACCAAAGAGAAAGGGCGCTATACGTAGTCGCCCTTTTTCGTGGAGTCAAATATTTAGATTTTTTTCAGATTCAAAGAAAAAACAGATCACCCCAACACCCAAGATTTAATGTTAAAAGTTCTTTGGGCTATTCTCGCTGTTTGCATCTATTTGCTTATTAACATCAACACTGTATTGGAGTTTTGAGAAGCGTAACATATCTAACAAATATTTGTCATTTTTGAATTCCTTTCCAACTCTGGCAAATATTATTATTTTTCGAATCTTCTTTTAAGAAAATAAATAATTACAATAACTGGTACCCAAATAACTGCGTATACGCCTAGCCAGATAGCAAACGAGCCAATTGATCGTAAGTTTCCAACGAGTCCTCTTACAGCCAATTTAAAAATTACATTTGGCCTGAAAGTATCAGTGGGTGCATACGGAAGTGCAATTTCATCTGTTGAAAGATATATAGTAACTTTTGCAAGTTTGGCGTTTTCTTCAAGTGATTTTTGCATCCCTTTCAAATTGTCAATTTGTGATTGAATATTAATAATTTGCTGAGTTACGTTTGTAAGGTCTGAGACAAGTTCTGCCTTAGTTAAAATTGCTTCCATCGCCACTTTTGTTTTACCAAGTGTTATCACTCGAGAATCAATATCAACATATTGATCTGTGACATCTGTCCCTACAAGATTCTCAGAGACCACTTTCACACCAAGACTCCGATACATTTCAAGTGTTTGATCAAGTTTCACAGATGGAACACGGACAGTAACAGTAGCGGTAGCTGCATCTTGAGGATTTACCGTCGCTGCATTTACCATATACCCACCGAGTGAAACTGCAGTATCTATTACTTTTTTCTTCGCAGTGACTACATCTGTAACTAACAATGACAAATAACTGTTTTGTACAACCATTCGATTTGTCAGATTAGGCGTTGGTGCATAGTCTTCCTGAATCGGCATCATCTGAGTCGAACGCACTGGCACAAAAGAGTCTGCCGTTGTAACTCCAGACGCACCCATCATATCTGAAACTCCAATGCCCGAGGAAGCCATTTTTGAATTCTCAAAATTCAACGTTTGAGACGAGAGATTAAATGATTTTAATAAGAGATATGCCAATATAAGAAGAAGAACTGTCTTTAATTTGTTAAGTTTCACCCAATCGATTGCGTTTGTAATCACATTCCTAGCATAGAAAAGTTTGATAGAAAGGTCAAGGATAATTAAAGCAAAAAAAAGACCCCGGATAAAAAACCGGGGTCTGACTACAAACTATTCTAGAAGAATATTGAACTTCTTTGGCTAGGTACGCCGAATGTCCCATGTAGACTTTTGTGCAGGGCGGCTACCACCTGGCTTAAGTGTAAAGCCTCCACCGGGAGTTCCCATATTTCCACTACTAAGCGCTTTCAGAGCGCCTGCAAACTCATCGGCTGAATTAAATCGACTATCCATAGAAACTGCCGTAGCTTTCATGAGAATACTTTCTAAGCCTTGGCTGATTCCAGAAAGAGAATGTACAGGATCATTTCAAACGAATATATATATGTTTCGTGTATATTGTACACTTAGTATCGCAAATTAACAATACTAGATGGCAGTATATATCACTATGGGGTCTGCGTCAATTATTACAAAGACTGTTTCGGGAAGTGGCAATGCTTGAATTTCTTTCCAGATCCACACCAACAAGGGTCGTTTCTTCCTACCTTTTTTGTTGCCTTTTGAGAGCCATTTTTCGCAATTTTATTTAATTTAGCAGTTGCGCTATCAATGAGGCCGATGTTGTCTGTCAAGTCGGCGTTCGTAATTGCTGTTGCAAGCGGAATTTCGTTAGGTGCTTGTGCAATGCCAATCCTGAAAATTCTCAATGAAAGTTCGTTATCAATGCGTTCAACCAATGATTCAAACAAGGTAAATGCTTCATTTTTGAATTCAACTAACGGATCCCGTTGCCCCACACCGCGCATTCTCACAGCTTCACGAAGACCATCAATGTGATCAATATGCTCAATCCAATGCCTGTCCAGTGCTCCCAAATAAGCAAATCGTTCAATTTCACGCATTGTGGAATTTCCAATTTGTTTTTCTCTAGCTTCATAACTATCAGTAAGCACTTTCTTCATGAACTCTGACAATTTTTCTTTGTCATGAATTTCTTCCATTTGTTTTTTGATATTTTGTCGAGACGAATCATCAAACGGAATAATCTCTGACAATTCAACGGCAACACGTTCCATATCTGGCTTTTCGTCAAACTCTGGCCAACTCATTAAAATAATTTTGTCAATCTGTTGTGTGAGTTTCCTTGTCACTTCTTCTTTCAAGCTTTCGGAAGACAAAATGCGCTTTCGAAGTTTATAAATAATCTCACGCTCTTGATTGGCAACGTCATCATATTCAACGGTTTGCTTCCGAGCATCAAAGTGAAAGCCTTCAACTTTTACTTGTGCTTGTTCAATTGCTCTTGAGATAAGAGAGTTTTCGATTGGCTGATCATCGGGCAAACTAAGCCTGTTCATCAGACCTTTGATTTGGTCTCCACCAAAGATACGCATAATATCGTCATCGAGTGACAAATAAAACTTTGTTGACCCAGGATCCCCTTGTCGTCCACTGCGCCCACGAAGCTGATTATCAATGCGTCTACTTTCATGCCGTTCAGTGCCAATTACGTGAAGGCCACCCGCTGCAACAACTTTTCCGTGGTCTTTTTCCCAAGCCAGAAAATCTTTTGATTGCTTCCATTTTTCTTGGGTCATTTTCTCAGGCTTATCAGGAGGTGAACCGCCAAGAATAATGTCGACACCACGACCTGCCATGTTTGTAGCAACAGTCACGGCACCTGGCTTTCCAGCCTGTGCCAGGACAAGAGCTTCTTGTTCGTGGTTTTTAGCGTTTAAAACGTGATGTGGAATTTTTTGGCTGGTTAAATAGTTACTAATCAATTCGTTTTTTTCGATTGAAGTAGTACCTACCAAAACTGGTTGGCCTTTTTTGTGACGCTCAACTATGTCTTCTCCAACAGCCTGATACTTTGCCTGTACAGTTTTGTAAACAGCATCTGCCTCATCTTTTCTAACATTAGCCCTGTTTGTTGGGATAATAAGGGCTTCAAGTTTGTAGATTTTTTTAAATTCTGCCGCCTCAGTTGCTGCTGTTCCTGTCATACCTGCCAAGTGTTCATACATACGGAAGTAATTCTGGAAAGAGATGGTTGCCAATGTTTTACTTTCTTGCTGAATTGGTACACCTTCTTTTGCTTCAACAGCTTGATGAATACCATCACTCCAACGCCTTCCTGGCATTAAGCGCCCAGTGAATTCGTCAACTATGACAACTTGATTGTCTTTCACTACATATTCACGATCTTGAACGTATAGGGCTTTTGCACGGAGCGAGTTTTCAATGTGGTGGATCGTTTCAAAGTCTTTTTCGTACAAGTTAGTTACGTGTAAAAGCTTTTCAACTTTGGCAATGCCTTCTTCCGTAAGTGAAGCACTTCTCATTTTTTCATCTATCACAAAGTCTTTCACATCTTCAAGTTTCTCTACCAATTTTGAGAATGTGTAATATTTGTCAGTTGGTTCACTGTCAGGTGCAGAAATAATCAAAGGAGTTCGAGCTTCATCAATAAGTACAGAGTCGACTTCGTCAACTATTGCAAAATAGTGCCCTCGTTGCACCATTTCGACAGAGGAATTCACCATGTTATCTCTCAAATAATCAAATCCGAATTCGTTGTTCGTACCATAAGTTACATCAGCAGCATACGCCTCACGTCTGGAAACAGGTTTTAGGTGAGCAAGCCGCTCATCTCCATGTGAAGTATCATTGTGATTTGGATCGTAAATGTAGCTTTTTTGTTCTTGTGCAACTATTCCTACACTCATTCCTAAAAGTGCAAATGTTGGCGCATTCCAGCCTGCGTCACGGCGAGCCAAATAATCGTTAACAGTAACTAAGTGAACTCCACGTCCGGTGAGCCCTCGCAAAAACAGTGCAGGAATAGCAGAAAGAGTTTTACCTTCTCCTGTCTTTTGTTCAGCTACGCTACCTTGAAATAGTGCCGCAGCTGCTAAAAGTTGTACATCATAGTGTTTTAATCCAATTGCCCGAAAGGAAGCTTCTCGAGTTAAAGAAAATGCTTCAGGCAGCAAGTCTTCGAGTTTCTCTCCTTTTTGAAGTCTAGATTTAAGCTTTAACGACTCTTTGGGAAAGTCTTCAAGTTTTAGCTTTTCATATTTTTTAGAAAGCTCAGACGTTTTTACAATAACTTTTTCAAGTCGTTTGATTTCGCGTACGTTTGAATCGAGAAAATTTGAGAAGAATTTCATGTATGCGTGTTGCCAAGCATTGTACCAAATTGAGTGCTAAATGTGCAGTAGTGTTTTAACGGATATGACTTGTAACTACGTCAGAAAACGCAATTATCAGGAAAATCCCAATTGCATTCAATGTGTAAACGAGAATCATAAAACGCTCTATTTTCATTTTTGAAAGGCCCATTAACGACACTCCTAACTCATCAGGAAGCGGTAAAGCGACAATAATTGCACCAATAAGTAGTAAAACCCAAGAAAACAATTTCAAATGGAGCATTCTCATTAAGTGTTTCCCTCCAAGACGGTTAAAAATATCGCGAATTTCTGTATCAAGGTCGTCACTAATATACTTAAAAATAAGTAAATCACTCGTTAAAGCTCCAGCACTGGCAACTGCTGTCATCAGAAATATATTATTACTGGGAGCCAAAACTAAAAGTGTGAGAATCCCAGCAGAAAAAGTGAAGGTCGAAACATATAACATTCCTCCAAAGAAAGCACCAATGAGCCCCAGTAATTGCAAAGTACTCGTGAGTTTTTCGAGTAGCGGCGTCAATGAAAACAAAACGATTGAAATAAATGAAATGTAAGCAATCAGAAGATGTTGGTATCGAAAGCGCTTTACCCTCTTTATTGATTTGGGCATATACCTACTATAGCAAGAAAAAAAGGAGGGAGAGCATTTTGCCCTCCCCAGGTTTGTTTCTTATCCCGCAACAATTGGTATTGCTTCAACAATTTTTTGCAACTCTGTACTCAAACACTGAACAAGTATATTGATCGTGTTCTCAGTCTTTGATAAGTCATTTGATTCATGCAACCGGAACTGCGTTGTATTAATTGAATGTGATGCATGTGAGATCACCATCACAGAACCATGTAGATCATCATGAAGTGTCCCCGGAGGAAAACTCTCCAGACGATCAAATGCGGCGGCAACTTGATCAAGTAACGGCTGCAGAATCGCACGAATCTGTTGTTCTTTTTCCAAATTCAAAACTAGTACTCTCTTCATTTTTAGGCCTTTCAGATAACCAAAGAACAGAATATTTTATCACTTGATTGAGGCTAGTGCTAGTGTACACTATAAAGTGTTATGTCCAAAGATATTATTGTTGTAAAAAATCTTGTTAAGCATTATAAAAAGGCAGAAAAAAACGCCGTTGATGGTGTATCTTTTTCTGTAAAGGAGGGTGAGTTTTTTGCACTTCTTGGCCCAAATGGTGCTGGCAAAACCACCACAATCTCAATTCTTACTACAATGCTCAATAAGTCTTCTGGTGATGTTAAAATTGCGGGTTTTGATATCGACAAACAAGACAGTAAGGTAAGAAGCAATATTGGAATTATTTTTCAAAACCAAAGCCTCGACATTAATTTGACCGCAGAAGAAAATATTCGCTTCCATGCAACTTTGTATGGATTGTACCCATTTCGTCCCACATATGGCTTAATGCCAAAAGAGTACAAAGACCGAGTTATGGAACTTGCAACAATTCTGGGTATTCAAGACAGTATTTTTAATCAAATCAAAACGTTTTCAGGTGGAATGAAGAGAAAGCTTGAAATTGTGCGTTCTTTGATGCATAAGCCAAAAATTCTATTTTTGGATGAGCCAACTAGCGGACTAGACCCGTTGTCTCGCGCAACTCTTTGGGAATATTTGCAGGATGTAAGAAAAAGAGAAAAAACAACTATATTCTTGACCACTCATTATTTAGAAGAAGCAGAAGGTGCAGACAGAGTCTGCATAATTGATCATGGAAAAGTAGTTGCAAACGGAAGTCCTAAAGAATTACGACATGGCGCAAAATCTCTTGAATCTGCTTATATTAAAATTATTAAAGACGAAGAAAAATGACACACGAACTAAATGCCATCTTTACCATTGCATATCGAGACTTTGTGAAATTGTTACGTGACCGCTCGAGACTATTGTTTAGCCTTGTATTCCCTATTATTTTTATTGGTGTTTTAGGGGGCAGTTTACAATCAAACTTAGCAGGCGCTGCAGGATATAACTTTTTGTCGTTTATCTTTGCTGGAGTTTTGGGTCAAACTTTGTTCCAATCCACAGCATCTGGAGTGATTTCGTTGATTGAAGACAGAGAAAACGATTTTTCTCAAGAAATTTTTGTTTCACCAATTTCTCGATATTCTATTATTATCGGAAAAATGCTTGGCGAGTCGTTTGTTGCACTCACTCAACTCATCGGCATAATTATTTTTGGAATTGTAGCTGGCGTTCCTATTGATTTCTTCGGTCTTATTCGATTGCTTCCATTCTTCTTAATTGCATGTATGTTTGGCGGTGCATTCGGAATTTTTGTACTTTCAAACCTCAAAAGTCAACGAAGTGCAAACCAAATTTTTCCTTTTATTATGTTTCCTCAATTCTTCTTGGCCGGAGTATTTAGTCCAATTAAAAGTTTACCTCCAATCTTGTATATCTTGTCGCGCATTGCTCCAATGACATATGTAGTCGATTTGATACGGAGTATATATTTTATTGGTGACCCTGCTTACAACAAAATTGTTCTGTTTAGTACTGGTTTTGATTTGCTGGTCGTAGGAATTTATTCGTTGGTATTTATTGTTGTTGGAACATTCTTTTTCATCCGAAACGAAAAAAATAGATAACTTGACTTCCACACCCTTGCAACCTATAATTTAAAGTGAGTGTATTAGAAAGGGTTTCTTATGTTGAAATGCAGCGTTATAATTGCTCCAGACGGTATATATTCCACCGGTGAATCGCTTCAAGATTGGATTAACAACCAATTGCAAGCGTTTAATCGAAATGGAGACAATATTATCTTCTACTATGAGACAACTGTTGGAGGTGGATCAGAGCCGTTACTGAAAGCCCTTGTTTTTGTAAGTAGCATTTCTGAAATGGATGTCTAAGCATTCACTCAAAGGACAGGCAGAGATTGCCTGTCTTTTTCATTGCATTCTCAACATTATCGAAATATAATTGGCCTATGGTAAAGAAAACGACAGAAAAGGTAGAAACAAAATCTAAAGAAAAAAGTTCAAAGATTCTGTACCGATCAGAAACAAACAAAGTCTTGGGTGGCATATGTGGTGGTTTAGGAGAAGTGTTTAATATTGATCCAACTATTATTCGAGTACTGTTTGTATTGACAATGATTTTTGGTGGATCTAGTCTGTTCTTCTATGTAGTGCTTTGGGCAGTAATTCCAACTCGCTCAAAAATAGCGAATACTTCAAATGAGAACATCAGAGAGAATATTGATGAAATGAAGGATAGAGTGCACACTTTTACAAAAGATTTTAGATACAATAAAGGTCAAAGACCAAATGCCGGTTTAATTCTCCTCGTTATTGGAGTAATTTTCTTACTTGGTAACTTTGGATATATCCATATTTACAATCTCTCTCGCCTGTGGCCTCTCTTTCTTATTGCTTTTGGTTTTTTACTTCTTAGTCGCAATAATCGGCACTGAGCAAACATAAATAATATTTACGAGTTCTTGAGACGGTGCCTTTTCCATTACGTTTCCAAATTGAGTTTTTAACTTACTTTCAAATTCTGTAGCTTTTTTGTGGTCCTTCTCTCCAAAGATTCGGTTAAAAATGACGATACCGTTATTATTCATTAATTCTTTAACCTGAGTTAGAAATTCAATACTCGCAAGTTTTTCAGGATAAGAACTCCCCACATAAGTGTCCACACAAATGAGGTCATATTTTCCTTTATCGTTTTTTGAAAATTGAAAGGCATCTGCTATATGGAGTTTCACATTTATCTTTTTGAGACCTAAATATTCTTCTCCAAGTTTTACAATTTCGGGATCAATATCTACTCCAACAATCTCACATTTTGTCCATGTTTCTCTAATAAGTTTTGCAGTTGTTCCACCACCAACTCCAAGAATTAATGCCTTAGATACAGAGAGGTTTCTTCCTTTTGTCACTTTTATACCGCTGCGCCATACGGTTTCTACAGGCCCTCCAACTTGCCACAAACCTCCGCCCATGATTTGATATCCGTTTAACAGATCCCACTTGACTGTCAGTTTGCCATTAATTGGAGAGTCAATCGTTTTTAAAGTGACTGAGCCATCATTCATGTATTCAAGAATTTTATTCATAGACTATTTATATCCTTTCGCCTGCAGTTCAAATAATTCATGATATTTTGCATTGTTCTTCATAAGCGTCTTATGTGTTCCTTGTTCTAGTATTGTCCCATTTCCTAGTAAAATGATTTTATCCGCAATACGTACCGTTGAAAATCGCTGGGTTACGAAAATAAGAATTTTGTTCGCCGCAATTTTCCCAAGCTCATTAAATATTTGTTCTTCAGCTTCTGGATCAACACTACTTGTTGGTTCATCCATCACAATTACCCTAGCATTTTTACGAAATAACATACGTGCAATTCCAATTCGTTGCCATTGCCCCATTGAAGGACGAATTCCACCTAAGAACTGTGGGTCAAGTGGATTTTGATATTTGCCTGGCAACGTTTGTATGAAAGAATCAATATCAGTACGTTTTGCAGCTTCCTTTATTCCTTCCATATTGTTGATGTCAGATATACTTCCATACCCAATCGATTCATGTGCAGAAAACGGATAGGTTTCAAACTCTTGAAAAAGCACAGCCATCCTTTTACGCCAGAGATCAGGGTTAATCAACGATAATTTCACACCGTTCACCAAAATCTCTCCTTTTTGAGGATCGTAGAATCGTGCAAGTAGTTTTAGTAGCGTAGATTTCCCAGCTCCATTTACTCCTACAATCGCTACATGTTCACCTTCCCGAAGCATCAAATTAATATTTTTAAGCGTCCACTTTTGCTTTTTCTTGTATTTAAACCAAACATTTTTAAATTCAATAGTAAGCGGCTCATTTTCAGGAAAGGTTTCGTCACCTACTTTTCCTATTTGTGGTTCTAAATTTAAAAACCAGACTAGTTCAGAAACATACAAATAATTTTCATAAATATCAAAAAGAGAACTCGTAAAGTTTTGGAATTCACCTTGAACTCGTTTAAGCGCAGAAAAGTATAACTGGAAAGAACCAATTGAAATAGTACGAAGCAGCGTTAAATACACCATCCAAACGGTAAGCGCACCATCAGTAATGGTGAGAGGCAAAAAACTCAGCAATGTAGATTTTTCCCATTTCCAATCGTAGTCAGCTCTCATCTTTAATATTTTATTTGAATTTTTTTCGTATTTTTTAGACAAAAATGGAACTAAATCTAAAATTTTCAACTCCATAAAATTTCTATTTTTAAGGAGATAATAGTGGAGCCAGCCCTGAACTTTTTGAATTGGAGAAAGCTCTGTAGACAAATTAAATCTTTCTTTAACAAGTTTAGAATTGGTGAATACTCGAGGTAGTGTAGACAACAAAATTGCAAGTGCGGCAATAGGGCTTAATGGAACAAGTAACGCAATTGCAGTTACGAGAGAAACAATATTTCCAGGAATATCAATTAAAGGTGAAATAAGACTATACGCTCTTCCTGATTCTTGATCTATTTTGGTATACCTGTCTTCAAATGAAGCGCTTTCAATCGTTGCTAGATCTAAACTTGCTAGTTTCCTTGATTTTTTAACTTCAAGTTCGGCATAAAATCCTCGAGTTAAAATACTCTGCATAAATGAGTTACCTTGATTGATAAGAATTTGTAAAAAACCTAAACTAACAGATCCTAAAACAAGCAAGATAAGTTTATGTTCAATTTCAAGAAAATTTCCGTCAGTTGCACCTTTAACTAACGTGTCGATAATAAGCTTTTGAATATATAAAGTTGGAGCAACCAAAAGCCCAGATAAAATTCCAATTAAAAAAACCGCGATTAAAAATTTAGGCTGTGTTTCCCATGCAAGTTTAAAAACAGCATGAAATGTAAAGAGAAATTGGTTAATTCTACTGATCGTCTTTTTAGGGAAGCGTCTCACCTTTGTATTGTATCAAAATAACACATTCGGGTTTTGTTAGTTTGTGGTATAGTGAGCAAATGGGTACTTCACTAGCAGAGATTTTACGACCTAGAAAACTAGAAGACTATATTGGTCAAGAACACCTTATGGGTGTTGGAAAAATTATTCCATTGCTTCTAACTAATGCCAAGAAAAATGCATTTTTCCCTTCGATTATTTTATGGGGTCCACCTGGCGTTGGAAAAACAACTCTTGCACGAATAATCGCGACTGATTTAAAACGACCATTTTATGAATTTTCAGCTGTGAATGCATCAGCGAAGGATATTGGCAACGCATTGAGTTCTGATGAGGAAACTCCAATTGTTTTCTTAGACGAAATTCACCGATTCAACAAAGCACAACAAGATAAACTATTACCTTTAGTCGAACAAGGAAAAATGATTCTCATAGGTGCAACGACTGAAAACCCTTCGTTTGAAGTAATACGCCCACTCTTATCTCGCTCTCGTGTTCTTGTCTTGAAAGAATTATCTGAAATAGATCTTGAGACAGTCACGAATAAGGCACTTGCTTTATTAGATAAAACGATTACGAAAGAAGCTCTTGAGTTTTTAATACAAAGTGCAAATGGTGATGCAAGAATTTTACTGAATGTTTTAGAAATAGCAGGTAATATAGAGATAAAGAAAAAACTTGAAATTCATTTAATCGAACAAGCTCTTCAGCGAAAAAGCATTGGTTTTGATAGACAGGGTGACGAACATTTCAACGTTATTTCAGCGTTTATCAAAAGCATGCGTGCGTCGCAACCTGATGCATCACTTTATTATCTAGCTCGTATGATAGAGGCTGGGCAAGACCCATTATATATAGCTCGTCGGATGGTAATCTTTGCATCAGAAGATATTGGAATTGCACAACCGACAGCATTAGTTGTAGCAAATGAAGTTTTTCGATCATGTGAAATTATTGGTTATCCTGAATGTTCAATAAATTTAGCACATGGTGTTGTGTATTTATGTGAGGCGAAAAAAGACAGAAGTGCATATGACGGCTTGAGAGCAGCTCAAGAAGATGTACGAAATTTGGGAAACCTCCCTATCCCTTTAAAAGTGAGAAATGCACCCACAAATCTAATGAGGAAATTAAACTATGGAAAAGATTATGAAATGTACGATAACGAAAGCTATTTACCTGAAAAGTTAAAAACAAAGAAATATTTTAAAAGATAATTCAGAAGTTGCACCAGTCGCAAACATAACACAGGAATTGACAACTGTATAGACGTTTTCTCCTCCTGTCCACTTGGGTGTGAGCTTTTGAAGATCACACACTCTCTTTTACATTATTCATATATAATGTCTGTAACGTTTAATATTTTCGAGGTATATAAGTGACAGTAAAAATATACGTTGAACAGAGAGGTGTAGTGCGAGAAAGGTACCCCCACAAAAGGAGAACATCTATAAGTGAAACTAATCAGTTGAAGATAGTCTTCACACATTCGGGGCAGTATTCTTCTTCCATACCACATCGCTCAACTATAGAAAATGAGATCGGAACAGAGATTCATGAACTTAATCTTGATATCTCATTAAAGTATTGGGAAAAAGCTATTGCAGAAGCAGTTTGTGAAGATCACCCAAATGCAGTTGTTTTGATTCATCTTTGTGAATAAGTGGTTTCAACGTGGGTACAGCAAATACTGTACCCTTAAATTTTAAAGGAATTTTTTAGTTGATTAGGGTACAATGGATTGCGATGCTTCCACTTTCTCTCATAACCCTCGCTTTCTTTACCGGTCTCACCAGCGGAGGATTTTCCTGTGTTGCAATTCAAGGTGGACTCATGAGTTCTGCTCTATCAAGAGTCCCTCAAAAGGGCGTTGGACTCGCAAGTTTCTTGATTGCAAAACTTATTGCATACATTCTTCTTGGATTCTTTTTGGGAGTTGTTGGTAGTGGACTCCAAATTAGTTTCACTATACAAGGATGGATTCAAATATTCGCAGGACTTTATATGCTTGCAAGCGCTGCAAACCTCATGGAAATTCACCCAATTTTTCGATATACAGTCATCACTCCACCAAAATTTTTGTTTAAATTAGCTAAAAACACTACAAAGACAGAATCAATTTTTACCCCGGCAATTTTGGGTGCATTTACTATTTTTCTTCCATGTGGAGTTACACAAAGTATGATGCTTTTGGCTTTATCAACGGGAAGTGGATTAAATGGGGCATTACTTATGGGAGTTTTTACTTTAGCTACAATCCCCCAATTTATTGCTATAGGCGTGACAGCAAGCATTTTTTTCTCGAAAAAAATATTTAGATTAGGAGCATCTCTGGCAGTGGCATATGTTGGGTTGCTTTCAATCAATACCGGGCAAATACTCAGAGGTTCACCTCATACATTTCAAAATTATACATATGTTTTGCGACATAGTTCTCCTAATGAAGCACTTGCAGCCCCAACAGAAAGTGGCATTCAGATTGTGAATGTCGCTGTTTCGACAAACGGATATGCAATGTCTTCTCATGTTCTAAAGGCGGGAATACCAGTTCTTCTAACCTTGAATGCGACGGGAGTTCAGGGATGTGCAAGAGACTTCTCTATCCCCTCATTGGGAATTACCAAACAACTTCCTGAAAATGGCACCGAAACACTTAGTTTTACAGCCCCACAAAAAGGCCTTTTGACATACTCATGTAACCAGGGTCTGCATGTAGGAAGCTTTGAAGTAATTTAAAGTAACTGAAATTTCCAAGTTCAATATCACATACTATTACGTGCAATAGGACTCACTGTTGAGCATCGATTTGTGGTCGTATTCTTAAGCTTAATGCAGATTAAACAAATGGTTATCTAAAGGCTTTATTAGTTTTTTGAAGAACACATTATTTACGCAAGCTTTGAATCATATCGCTTGCAACCACTTTTACAGCTTCTTGAACTGTAGTCATAAATTGAGCTGGGAAAATAATCGTTGAATTTTTTTCTGTTGCAATTTCACTCATTGTTTGAAGAGTTCTCAATTGAAGTGCGACTGGATGTGCACCAATAATGTCTGCTGCTTCTGCGAGTTTTGCAGCAGCTTGCATTTCACCTTCTGCCGCAATAATTTTCGCTCTACGTTCACGTTCTGCTTCAGCCTCCTTAGCCATTGCGCGTTGCATATTGTCAGGTACCGAAATATCTTTAATTTCAACTGCAGTTACTTGCACTCCCCAAGGTTCAGTATGGTTATCAATTACAATTTTAATTTTGTCGTTGATTTGTACAGTTTCAGTCAGCAATTCATCAAGCAAAAACTGGCCAACTACATTTCTCACAGTAGTCTGACTAATCTGGTTTACTCCAGAATGAACGTTTTCAATACCAATGACACTCTTTTTAGGGTCAACAACATGATAATAAGCAACCGCTGCAATATCAATAGAAACGTTATCTTTAGTAATAATTTTCTGTGAAGGAATTTCCATTGTTATCGTACGAAGTCCAATTGTCACCATGCGCTCGACCACTGGTAGAAGTATAATAAGTCCTGGTCCCCGGACACCAGTTACACGACCTAGAAAGAAAACAACACCACGTTCATATTCTTGAACGACACGCACAGAAGTTACCAAGATTGCAATAACAATAATTAGAAGTGTTCCAAATAAAAATCCCATATGATCCTATTATACTCCTATACTTCTCGATAGAGTGATCTGTCTACATTCATCAGAACAAAATGCAAGTCCAGTATCATGATCACGACAATTTTCACAACAAATAAAATGCAGATGACACACATGATTCATACAATTTACATATGTATCGCAAGAAATGTTACAAAGCATGCATTGTCCAACTATTTCGTGATCTGGAGAATCTGTATTAAATCCAATAGTTAACCTATTATCGAACACATATAGTTTTCCTTTGAAATGTTCATTCGGGTAAGCCTCCATATATGTCTGAATTCCATTTTCAAGTTGATACACGTCATTAAATCCATTTTGCAATAAAAAACCGGATGCTTTTTCACACCTCACTCCCCCTGTACATACAGTCACAATAGTTTTGTTTTTAAGAGGTGACAGTTTTTCAACAACCGCCGGTAAATCTTTAAAATTGTGAAAACCAGATAAGATGCTTCCTTCAAAATGACCTGAAATATATTCGTAGTCATTTCGCATATCAACAATATAAAATTCTTTGTTATCCAAAAACCACTCATGCAATTTTTCAACACTCAAGTGCTTCCCTGTTACAGAATTTGGATTTAAATTGGGAATATTAGAAGCTACTATTTCTGGTCTAACTTTTATAGAAAGCTTTCCAAAAGCAGACCCAGTTCCTTCACTTTTTTTAAAATCTATCCCTGAAAATCGAACATCTTTCTTAAGCTCTAAAATATATTTCTCAGTATTTTCAATAGTGCCTTCTATCGTTCCATTTATTCCTTCAAAAGAAACAATAATCCTCCCCTTAAGATGAAGTTTCTCACATAACGCTCGCTGCTCGAACATCATCTTTTCAGGATTATCTATTTGGACGTATCGATAGTACAGGAGTACTTGAAAATGAGTTTTCATATGGAGTTACTTTTTTTCAATTTTTTCTTTACCCATCCACTTTTGAAGAACTTGAGGAATAAGAATCGATCCATCTTTTTGTTGGTAATTTTCGATTATTGCAATCAAAGTTCTGCCTATTGCAAACCCTGTTGCATCATTCATGTGAACAAATTCATTTAAATTTGTAGTTCTCCGTACACGAGTATTTAATCTTCTACTTTGATAATCAGTGTTGTAGTCGCTCGTGTGAGTCTCACGGTATTTACCTTGAGATGGCATCCACGTATTGATATCTGTTTGATTGTAGTCAGTTGGGCCCATATCACCTGTACAAATTTCCATAACTTCATATGGAAGTTCCAAACTTTGCATAAAATGTTCTTGGATTGCCACAATAAAATTTTGCTCAACAGCTCCGTTTTCAGGCAATGTAAAACTTTCCATTTCTAACTTATCAAACTGATGAACGCGCAAAATACCCCGAGTATCTTTACCATAAGAACCTGCTTCACGACGAAACGCTGTGGAAAAACCCACATAACGCAGTGGAAACTGTTTCTCCGGAATCAATTCATCAATGTGTAGCGGCCCAAGTGTGTGTTCAGCACTACCAACTAAATATATATTATCCGAATCAATATAATAGCGCTCTTCAGTTGGACGCATTCGAGCCATACGATCATAAACTTCAGGCAGAATCATAACAGGAGGAACAACGGGGACAAATGGTTTTGTAGAAACATCTAGCTTTGCTTTTTTCGCAATTTCCTTGAGTGTTTCTTCATTAGTTAAGACTGAGAATGCAAATTGAATTAGTGCAAATTCTAGCAAAGCAGCATCACCTTTAAGATAATTAAATCGTGCACCTGAAATTTTAGCTGCTTTTTCTACATCAATAATATCGAGGGCTTCGCCTAAAGCAATATGATCCTTTGGATAGAAATCGAATTTAGGGAGAGTTCCCCAGGTTCTCACAACAGTATTTTCATCTTCATTACGTCCAACTTTAACTTTTTCTGAAGGAATATTGGGAATAGCCCATAAAGCTTCTTTCCATTTCGCTTCAAGCTCCGTGAGTTCTGGCTCTTTTGTAGAAAGCTCTTCTTTTGTTTTTTTACCGAGTTCAATATCTTTGTTTTTAGCAGCAGTGTTTTTGTCAGATCGAAGCTTTTCTACTTCCTGCAAAAGGATTTTCCACTTCGAATCAAGTTCCAAGAAGATATCTACTAGTGAAGTTTCTTTTTGCTTCGCGGCAACACCTTTTTTAACCAGGTCTGTATTATCACGAATAAACTGTGGGTCGAGCATATGGGGCAATTATATTACAATCCGAGGTCAGGGGCAATTTTCTGCATAGCAGTCAGGGCAATTGATATAAATTCACGAAGTGGAATATGAAGTTTTTCATCACACATTTCAATCTGTTTACGATCGACACCAGCGGCAAAACTTTTTTGACTCCATTTATTCATAACAGAATCCACACTTACTAACGAAAGCTTCTTATCTGGCTTTACAAGGCAGTTGCAACAATAAGGCCGGTTAATTCATCACAGCAATAGAGTGCCCATTCAATATCAGTTCTAGGCTCAGGGTTACCATCTACATAATTCCAACCATGTGCCAAAATTGCACCATGTATTTCAGCATCTACTGTATGTTCTCTAAGCCATTCAAGTACTAAGTGAGTATGTTTCTGAGTGTCAGTCTTAGTTATTTCATAGTCGGCATCGTGGAGCATTCCTGCCACTTGCCACTTTTCCTGATCTACCTTGTGACCTAATCGATCTGCAAGGTCTCCCATGACAATTGAGACAGCATAGCAATGCCTTCTTAAATTAATTGATTCCATTTTAGAGTGAAGAAATTCGCGCGATTCTTGAAGAGTCATATCAATATTATACTATTTCGAGAATAGTATATGAAACTTTTCCAGCTGGGGCGTCAACATCTACAATTTCCCCAACTTTTTTATCCAAGAGTGCTTGTCCCAAAGGAGATTCATGCGAAATTTTCTTATTCAATGGATCTGCTTCCCATTCGCCTACAATCTTGTATTCATGCTTTTTTCCATTAACTTCAACCATAACAACAGTACCCATTGAAACTTTTCCAGTTTTCTTTGGTTCATCGGTTACGATCAACGCGTTGTCCACAACGAGCTTTAAATCATCAATTCTACCGTCTAGAAGATCAAGATCATCTTTTGCACTTGTGTAATCTGAGTTTTCGGAAAGATCTCCTTCTCCTCGAGCACGCTCAAGCCGCGCCACTACTGCGGGGCGCTTAACATTCACCATTTCTTCGTATTCAACCTTAATTTGGTCGAATCCAGACTGTGTTACTTGTACTTGCTTTACTTGATCGTTCATATTAATTTTAGTATTTTACTCCTATTGTTGGCTCAAAAAAAACCCACCAAAATGTTTTTGTACGGTGTTTAAACCTACCGTGAGTTCAGGAAACTCTATCAAAAAATCCATTTTTAAGGTAAGTTTTCATAAGGGGGGTGTTTCACTAACAGGAAGAATTATATTGTTTCATAATGTAAATGTCAAGAAAAGCGTTTTAGCTTATCCAAAGGTGAAAGCATAAGCCTCGATTCCCTGCGTTTGGAATTCAAGCAGTATAGTATGGCTACCTGGTGAATCACTCAAATCAATAAGATTGTATAGTCGATCAGTATCTACTGTTACAATTCCATTTTTCACATCTGCACCCGCAGTTGAACTGTCGAGTTCTTTTCCATCAAGCATTATATGGATTCTTCCTGCGGTTGTACTAGTACCTGGTCTTAATACTAAAAATACTTTGCTTGCAGTAAAACTGTAGTTTAAGGTAGCGTTTTTTGAAGCAATTGCTGCTTCATCTGTAATATTCCACTCTCCACCTAAGCTAAATGAGTTTTTAGAAATAATGGGTGACAAGGTATATGTAAATACTCCATTTGAGAGACTTCCACTAGGATAGTAATAACTTACCCTTGCTGAACCTAGATATGTTTCAGGTGACTGTGCATTCACCTCATATGTAGGGTTGTGGATCGTTGTGTTCACCCCAGTAGCGCCTGTTTCTTGCAAAAGCTGCTGTATTACTTTTTCACTTTCATCGTATGAACCCTCCCCAAAATGGGTGTATCGTATAAGTCCATCTTTGTCTATGAAATACTTTGCGGGCCAATATTGATTATTGTATGCGCGCCAATTTGTAAAACTGTTGTCTTGTACAACTGGATATGTAATTTTAAAATCTTTTAACGCTTGTGCTACATTTTTGGCATCTTTCTCAAATTCAAATTCTGGTGCATGGACTCCAATAATAACCAGTCCTTTGTCTTTGTATTTTTCATTCCATGAGCGCAAGTACGGTAATGTTCTCTGGCAATTTATACAAGAGTACGTCCAAAAATCAATTATCACAACTTTTCCTTTCAAAGCTGCAAGTGTAAGCGGATCACTATTGAACCACTCACCGCCGGCCTTAATCTCAGGGGCCTTTGGGCCTTTTGGTAAAAGATCTGAAATAGACTTGCCCATATCTTCTTTTTGAATTGTTTGTCCGTTAGGGTTATTTTTATTCAGTTGATTTTGGACCTGAGGATTATCTTCAAATTTGGTCAGTCCGACACCATATTGAGGAAAAGTGTTAAGTACGAATGTTTGAAATTTTCGATCGAAATTAAAAAATATTGCAATTGCCGTCAATATCATAATTATTCCAAACACTTTCTGAATAATTGCTAAATTAGACAGCAGCCAAGGAACTCTACGAAGTGCGTTTTGACCGCCTACGATAATAAGAAACATAGGAATCGCAGTACCGAGTGAATAAGCAAGAGTAATAAGAAAGGCGTCAAAAGTGACAGTTCCAGTAATAGCAAGTGAAATTACAGAAGCTAAGATAGGCCCGACACATGGAGTCCATAATAATCCAACTGAAAGCCCGATCAGAATCCCTCCCCAAAAACCAGTTTTATTTTGGCCAGTGGGCATAAACCTCACAATTTTTGAAAATAATTTTTCTGTGAGTACCTGAAACTGTGGCACCAACAGTGTTGCTCCAAATCCAGCAATAACAACGACTGAAACAAGCCTTAATGAATTTGCACTGATTCCGCTTAGTTGAACGATCGTTGATAGGAATAGTGTAAAAAAAGTAAAACTTAATATAAAACCAAGCACGACGCCAATCGGTCGTGACTTTCCAGTATTTTTTCCAGCAATACTTGAAGTCAAGATAATTGGGAGAATTGGAAGAATGCAAGGAGAGAGAATTGTAATAACTCCAGCTAAAAATGCAAATGCAAGTATAAGTAACATTTAGATATTTTTTATATGAGAAAGTAATTCGTCTATCTGACCACCATTCCATTTCATTACGACATTCCCATTCTCGTCAATTTGAACAAAAGTATGTTGATATGTAATTCCATACGTTTCTGCTAACCCTTTTTCATCTTGGTCTGTATCTGTATCATTATAATTCACACGTAACAGTGTTACATTTTTGGGGATTTTATTTGCATTTGCTTTAAAATTCGCATCTGCAGGTCTACATGTTGGGCACCAGTTTGCATAAAAGAATAGGATTCTTTGAGTTGATGCTGTATTTAAAAATACTGACTTTGTGTATTCTTGATAATGATTATTATTCATGACATCTCCAGTCATTGGTTCCTCAGCATTTTTCTTGTTAGCAGAATCGGTTGTCTGTCCCGTAGTCTCAACATTCATCATTTCGACATGAGGTTTATCTTTAGAAAAAAGATACAGGATACCGACACTAATAAGAAGTACTAGTACTAAAACAAAAAGTTTCTTTGAGGTTTTTAACATGAAATCAGCATAAAGAGTTTAAAAATAAATGTCAAGGATACTTAACATTTCGACTCACCTTTTCTTCTGTGAATATATGCGAGAAATGAGTTTAGAAAAAACCATTCCACAGAGTGCAATTACGATCCACTGATCAATTGCATGTCGCAATGCTTGCACAATTATTCCTAAAGTTAAAATACCTGCACCAACAAGGTATGAAATTCTTCCTGCAGTTAACACATGCATAGCTTCCCTCTCGTCTGAGGACTTTTCTTTAAATAAGTATGTAGCAAATGTAAGAAACGCAATAATAATTATCAAAATAAGCATTGATTGCATGTTTTGAGGCATTGAAAGATTCCCTGGGTTTAAAAACAAGACTGCGATTCCCAAAATTACAACTGCGCTCAAAGTTTCAATTATCATAATTCCTTTATTTTAAACAATTTTTCAACAGAAGTCTTAAAATATCTTGCAATTTTAAGTGACAAATAGACTGAGGGGGTATAGTTTCCTTTTTCTATTGCAATAATAGTTTGTCGAGTTACTCCAATTTGACGCGCAAGCTCTTCTTGTGTGATTTTATTCTTAGTTCGATATATTTGCACAAAACTCTCAACAGTTTGATTCATCGTGAACGTATTTTACATGATTAAAAGAAACTGCGGAGAGATAGGGGGTTAACATCCATGAGCACAACCTTGAGTAATAACTATTGCAAACCACGAATAGAGTAGTAGTGTTGGGATAAGTGCGAAAAGCGATACTTTCAAAAAGTCTACATTTTTGTTTTGCAACGAATATTTACGCATCAAAAACTGTTGAAGTGGCAATACAACGAGTGAAGGAACTAGCAACAAAACGAAAGCGTTTATGTAAGTTTCCGATTGTATCAAATCAAACAATGAAGGAGATATATAAGCCGCTACAAAAACTAGAACTATTCTAAGGAAAACAACGAGCATATACACTAAATATGTTTTTAGTCGTAATATTTCTAGTTTTTTTCGTTTCATAAAAAAACTAAAAAGGCCAAATTCAGGTAGCACAAGTAGCGTAACTGGCACAATTAATACTTCTAAAAAAAACGAGGGTGCATGCATAATTCCAGAAATCAGATTTTCGATGTTCATATCTTTATAATGACAAAAAAATATACATTTGACTACCAGGACAAATATTTGCCTGTTATATAAGTGAAGAGTACACTATGGGTATCAGACAGTAACAAAAACAGGAGTATATCATGTTTAAGTTTTTCAAACTGATTGCAGTTTTAGTCATGTTGGTCGCACCTTTCAAAGCCGATGCACAAAGTCCGTTTGGTTCAGTATGGTATTCGATATTAAATTATCAGAACCACCGAGAAGTCTCATTTACCGGTATTAATTTCCAACCTAATACCCAAATATTTGTGAGTTCACAGATTATAAGTGGAGGATGTGATTCACAGATGAACTATCAATATATTTTGGTCGGAACTACGACAAATACTGGGTCGTTCGTGTTTACAGATCAAATAAAGTGTAGCGCGACAGTACTCTACCAATTCTTGATTGGATATCAGAATGTTCCGGTGAATGTAACAACCGAGTTTACAGTTCAAACAGTTGAGCTTAACGACCCTAATGCCTGTTCAGTAGGTGCAAAATTGAGTGTTGGTATGACTGTCGCGACAACAAGAGGTCTCGACGGCTGGATGAAACCTAATATGGATATTCATGCCAATGACGGCAAACCACTTTCGTATTATGAAACAGGAAAAGTCTTGCACATTATCCAAGGCCCATATTGTAACGAGATTGGGATGTGGTGGCGAGTTTCTTATCGGTATTCCTTTGTACGAGACGGTCTAACAATCCCGACTGAAAGTGTTTCCTGGGTTCAGGATGAAGTAAACAACTCAACAACGCTGTATCAACTGCAAGGAAGTGGTATTGAACTTGTTTCATATCCTGCATTTACTAGCGTTCAACCAACAGCAGTAAGCGTTATGAGTATTCAAGGTCAAAGAATGTTTGACAACCCAACACTCAAAGGAGCACGAGTAGCCGCGTTAAAAACAGGTGACGGTGCAGTGCAGGTTCTTGGACAAAACATGAATGGAACTTTCCTAAAAGTTTCCCGAGCAGATGGAATTGTTGGCTGGATTTGTAGTCATTTAACAATAAACGATGTTTGGGCATTTCAGGTGCCTGTTGTAGATCAAACATCTGAAGAATGTTACATACAGTAACAATTCTCAATAACAAACTAAACGAGCGATTATATCGCTCGTTTTTATTTGTGAGAATAAAATAATTCGACTCACTCCAACATGCAGTCCTTCAAGATGAAACAAGAATTAGAAGCAGAATATTTACAAAATGTGACCCCATTGGAATTCGAATCCAAGTTCCCAGAATGAGAATCTGGTGTCCTAGGCCACTAGACGATGGGGCCAAAATACTAGATAACCTCGATATTTTACCTTATAATTCCTGTAATCACAATTAAACGAGGAATTAAAGAGTGAGTAAAAAAACTGCTAAGCATTATTACAGATTGCGTGTTAAAGCAGCACGGATGATTGAACAAGATTCCCTTATCACAGGGAAGTTGCTGTCTAAATATCTAGATATACGACACGCGACTGCATGTTTTTGGATTCGAACATATAAGGAGCACGGGATAAATGCATTACTCTCGATTGACGTTAGTAGTAAACGACTGATTAGTATTAGACAGATAGATCAATTAAGAATAGCTATGCAAGTTCCGCCAACCAGATATGGTTTTACCGATGATGAATGGACTACAGGTGTGGTTGCTGTCTACATTCGGCAGAGATTTAACATTAGATATAGTTCACCAGATACAATGCGACGGATCCTAAAGGTTCACGGAATAATCCCCGTGAGGAGTAACAAATCGATAAACATCGATGCAAAGCTACAAGAGCTTATTTTGTTGATTGATGAGAAGACACCTAAAGACTTTGGTTTTGACGCGAAGATTTGGACTGTTAAAACAATTGGCAAAGTGGCAATTAATACTATTGGAATTGGTTTAGGTGATAACAGGATATATGTATTATTGTGTCGGATGGGATGGTCGTATCAGAAATATAAAGAAGAAGCATTAAAAAAAACCGCCAAATAAATGGCGGTTTTTCCTTTTTCTTGAGGAGTCTTTTATGTTGCAGTTATAAAAGAACTGGCTCCTCGTTTCTTTTTTGCTACTCCCACAAATGGATCTCGAACAAGCGCTGTCTCTAAAACACTGACCACATTATCGTTGAACAAAAATCGGATATCTTTCTTGACATTCTCTGGTACATCTTCCATATCTTTTTCATTATCTTTCGGAAGTAAAATTGTTTTTAATCCTGCTCTGTGAGCTGCAACAACTTTTTCTTTGACTCCCCCAATTTCTAAAACTCTCCCTCTTAGTGTTACTTCACCGGTCATACCCACATCTCGTTTCACTGGAATCCCGGTTACTGCAGAAACTAAAGCAGTTGTAAGTGCAACTCCTGCAGATGGACCATCTTTTGGTGTGGCTCCTTCAGGCACATGTACATGAACGTCAATCGTTCTGAGGAAGTCCTTATTTACTCCAAGTTCTTCAGCATGAGCTCTCGTCCATGTAAATGCAGCCTTTGCACTTTCCTTCATAACACTACCAAGTTGTCCAGTAAGCGTAAGTTTCCCCGTTCCTGGCATTAGAGCTACTTCTACAAACAAAATCTCTCCTCCAACTGAAGTGACGGCAAGACCTGTCGACATTCCAACTTCATCGCTTTTCCCGGCAATCTGAGATGAGAATCTACGAGGACCTAAATATTTAGGCAAATCATCCACTTCAATTTTTACTTTCAATTTATTGTCTTCAGCCGTTGCACGAGCCACTTTTCTACAAATTGCTGCCATATTACGCTCAAGTTCACGTACCCCAGCTTCACGTGTGTAATTTTTTACCACATCTCGAAGCGCTTCTTCAGAAATTGTTACTTTCTTTTCTTCCAGACCATGTGCCTTTAGCTGCTTTGGCCACAAGTATTTTTGTGCAATTTGGAACTTCTCGTCATCGATGTATCCAGCAAATCGAATAATTTCAAGTCTGTCTCTTAGTGGTCCTGGAATTGTGTCGAGAACATTGGCTGTACAAATAAACATAACTTGTGACAGATCAAATGGAACTTCCAAATAATGGTCAGAAAATTCTTTATTTTGTTCCGGGTCTAATATTTCCAAAAGTGCGGCAGAAGGGTCTCCTCTATAATCCATTCCAAGCTTGTCTATTTCATCAAGCATAAATACAGGATTTCTTGTGCCAGACGATTTAATGCTCTGCAAAATTCTACCTGGAAGAGCACCTACATAAGTCCTTCTGTGACCTCGAAGCTCTGCTTCATCTCGGATGCCGCCCAATGAAACTCTTTGGAATTCACGACCTATAGCTTTAGCAATAGATTTACCGATCGAAGTTTTTCCAACCCCGGGAGGTCCAACAAAACAAAGAATTGTTGGGTGCGAACCCATTGCTTCTCCCTTTTTTGCATCTTTAGCTCGTAAATCTTCTTTAAGTTTCATTACAGATAAAAACTCTAAAATACGCTCTTTTGCTTTCCCCAAACCATAATGATCGTGGTCTAAAGTTTCACCAGCTTTTTCTACTGAAACTTTGGTTGGAGTAATTACGTTCCACGGCATATCGCATAACCAATCTAAATAATTACGAATATATCCAGTTTCTGGGTTGTGAGGTGACATATTCGATAGGCGCTTGTATTCTTTCATTGCCTTTTCGTACACGTCTTTTGGCATTTTTGCTTTACGAATTCTTGCTTTATATTCTGAAATGTCATCTTCTTCATCTTCTCCACCTTCTCCAAGTTCCTGTTCAATCGCATGCTTCCTTTCTCTCAAAATACTTTTCTTCATTTGGTCATCAAATCTTTTTTGAGTTTTGACGGAAATGGTGCGTTCAAGCTCTAATACAGAAACTTCGTGCGTTGTAAATTCTAAAACTTTCTCGAGTCTATTTTTCACGGAAAGATCTTCAAGAAGTGCTTGTTTTTCTTCTGTTTTAATTTCCAATACTGCAGCAACAGAATCAACCAACTCAACAATATCTGTGTGTTGTGAAAGAATCCTCATAATTGTCGTAATCTCAACACTCTTACCAAGATTTACAGCCTTTCTAAATAGCTCTACGAGCCGTTTGCTCATAGCTTCAACTTCAGTGTCATCAAAATGTTCTTCTGATAGTTCCTCGACTCGAGCAACTAAATATGGTTCTTCTGACAAATTTTCGACTAATCGCACTCTGTGTTGTCCACGCACCATCGCATGAATTTCGCCATCTGTAGTCATCATTTGTGTGATCACAACTAGAGTTCCGATAGGGTATAAGTCTGAAAGTGTTGGGTCAGGCATGTTCGGTTCTTTTTGAGTAAAAATAGCAACGACGCGATCATCTTGATATGCAGCATCAACTGCAGCAATTGACTTCGGTCGACCAAATGAAAGGAGTGAATCAGTGTGTGGAAATACAACAGAACCACGAACAGGAACAACTGGAATTGGTTTAGAAGTGACTTGGTTTTCCATAAGAAACTTTAGCAGTCTAACAATATGAGTGCTATTCTGTCAACCCCTTAATTTTCTGTTTCTTCTGAGTTGAACGTGTACAGTATCAAAAAACAAGGCTATTGTCACTCCCACCAACATTCCAAATGCGATATCTATTGGGTAGTGAACTTGTGCTGCAACTCGTCCTATCGAAATAAGTGTTGAAATAGTTAAAAAGAAAATTCCCAAGCGTTTTCTGTGAAGTGCAGTTATAGTAGAAACAGCAAATGCAATCGCCGCATGAGCCGAAGGAAAACTTGGGAAGAGTGTGAGACCAGCCTCAGGAAGAGAGCCATCAGTTTGAAATGGCCGTGGAACAATAAAAAGCTCCTTCAGGATAATTACAACTACAAGAGTTATAAAGAAAACGAGAACTACGTGCCAAAACACTTCTCTATCTTTTTTGTTTACATAAAGTATCGCCAGGATAAGTGCAACGAGTAAGAAAACTCCGTTAGTATTCAAAAAATAGATGAGTGGGTTATTCATGTATTACAATCCGGGTTCCTGGATTTTCGTCTGAAGCTCTCACCATATTCTTCCCATCGGGTAGTACAGGAGTTGTCCATTCATACAAAACTTTTGCGATTGGCGTCGGTAAATTTACACATCCATGACTGTGTACCTTCCCAAAGTCGTTGTGCCAATATGTGCCATGTAGTCCGTATCCTAATGACGCGGCCACCTTACTGTTATCAAAAAACATTACATAAGGCACATTGGGGAGGTTGTAGTATCTACTACCCTCTCCACCTTCCATTTTGGTAGCTCGAATTTTCATCCACACATGAAATTCTCCCGTGGGTGTTTCGGTACCGGGAAGTCCGGTTGAAACTGGAGTTTCTAGGTACAAATCTTTTCCATCCCATGCTCGCAATTTCTGTTCAGATAAATCTACCTCAATCCACCGCTCTGATGGATCGGCTACCCCTAAAACTTTTGTTTCTGTGTTAGCGCTATCTGCTAGATAATCATTTGGAATACTCATTTGTTTTCCTTCCCAATACGCAATACTTGCAGTTGGATCAATCATGCCCGTCGTATCGTTTGTTTCACACGCGCTTGGAGCTGCTTCAACCATTGTAGTCTTGACTGTAGTTCTCCATAAAACTCCCATGGCAAATAGGAAGAGAACGGGAATTAAATACAAATATGGGCGAATCTTTTTATATGCGTGTTTGGTCACAGTTCATGCTACATGAGACAGAAGTATAATTGCAAAAGAAATTGTATAATCGAAGGATGGGACATAATCATCCACTCCTGAAAAGCTTTAGATATGCATTTGATGGCTTTAAAACTGCATTTAAACAGGAGCCCAATCTACGCTTTCATCTAGTAGTGGCAATTGGAGCAATTGTAGCGGGGCTCTTCCTTCATCTTTCAACAACTGAGTGGTCAATCCTAGTGATTACTATTTCAATGGTAATTATTTTAGAGCTCTTAAACACAACTATTGAAGAATTGGTCGACCTCGCTAGTCCAACAATTCATCCTAAAGCAAAAATTGCAAAAGATGTGGCGGCAGCAGCAGTTTTGTTATCGGCAATTACTGCTGTAACTATTGGCGTCTTACTCTTCCTTCCGAAGCTCCTCCAGCTTCACGGCATTCTCTATTGAATAGTCTCCAATTTTGGTGCGTCTCAAGTTTGATAGATGAGCACCAGTTCCAAGCTTTTCACCAATGTCTCGTGCGAGTGCACGAATATATGTTCCCGCACTTACTTCACATTCTACCGTTAAGATAGGTGAATCAAAGGACAACAGTTTAAGTGAATAAACGGTTATATCCCGAGGCTCCATTTCAATTTGAATTCCACGTCGAGCTTGTTCATAGGCTTTCTTTCCATTTTTCTTAATCGCCGAATAAATTGGAGGAATCTGTGACTGCTTACCTAGAAATGTGTCTAGTATTGTAAGTACTTCTTTCTCACTCATACTTCTTACGTCTTTTTCCTCAATGACTTTTCCTTCACTGTCATCTGTATCAGTCTTTGTGCCCAGTTTTATTTCACCGATATATGTTTTTGTGGTGTTTGTAGTAATTAATCCTAAGGTTTTAGTGGTTTCACGCCCAACAGCGACAATTAATAAGCCTGTTGCATTAGGGTCAAGAGTCCCGGCATGGCCTACCCGACGCTCATTGAATATTCTTCTTACACGACCCACCACATCATGTGAAGTAATGCCTTTTGGCTTGTCTATTAAAAGAAGCATGAACGTATTTTACGCTTTTAAATACGAAAGCGCTTTTTGAAGATTCTCATCCACTTGTTTCCAGTTTACAATATTCCAAAAAGCGTCAATATAATCTGCACGTTTATTTTGGTATTTGAGATAATATGCATGTTCCCATACATCTAGTCCTAAAATGGCGTCTTTCTTGTCATTCCAAGGGGTGTCTTGACGCCCAGTTGAAACAATTTCTAAGGTGTCGATCCCAGTCAAAACAACCCAAGCCCACCCACTGCCAAAACATGCCAAAGAAACTTCTTTGAATTTTGTTTTAAATTCATCCATACTGCCAAAATTCTTCTCAAGAATAGCTTGTAATGTAGTAGTTGGCATTCCACTTTCTGAAGCTGGAGATAGTAGTTTCCAGAAAAAAGTATGGTTCGCATGTCCTCCCCCATTATTTCGGACCTTCGTGCGAATTTCTTCTGGAAGCGTATCCAAGTCAGAAAGTAAATTCCAAAGTTCTTTTTGCTGGAGTTCGGTGTTTTCTGCAAGTGCTTTGTTTAAGTTATCCACGTAACCTGCATGATGCTTGTCATGATGAATAGTCATTGTTTGTGCATCAATATAAGGCTCAAAAGCACTCACCTCAAAATTAAGTTTTTGTAATTCAAACATTTAGTTATCTTTTTGCCCAACGAGACGCTGCACTTCCTGGGACAATAGGCTTGATTGGTTGTGTTTGCTGTTCAGAATCTTTTTTAATTTGAGCATCACGAGCTCGAATTTGAGCTTGCAACACTTCATTTGACCTTCTCTGAGCTTCACTCATCTGTCCTGATTCAGCAGCAAACTGTTCACCTCCACGATTTAAAAAATCCTTATCTGGTTGGTATCCACCTCCGTTTTCCATCTTATTCACTAATTTCACCTCCCATAAAAAGATTTTACACTATCAATTCTCATTTGTGTAGCATGTGTCTTGTATAATGAATATATGCAGCGAATTATTTTTTTTGCCCTTTGTTTTCTTGTTCTTCTTTTGTTGCCTACAAAAACCATGGCACAAGATTTGGTGCCACTTCCAAATAACCACTTTGGTATTCACATCTTAGACGAAAGTGATTTGACTGACGCTGCAAAACTAGTAAACAGCAATGGGGGGAAGTGGGGTTATGTAACTATTGTGATTCGAGAAGATGAAATGAATGTTGATCGATGGACACGAGCTTTTAATCAAATGAAGGAGCTACAAGTCATTCCCATCGTTCGTATCGCAACATTGCAAAAGGATGGTACTTGGGTTAAGCCAGATATAAATGATGCTGAAAAATGGGCAACATTTTTAGGATCACTTCCATGGCCAACAAAAGCTCGATATATCGTTTTATTTAATGAACCAAACCATGCCGGCGAATGGGGTGGTTCAATTCAACCAGATGAATATGCAAAGATTTCTAGAAGATATTGGGAAGAACTGAAGAAAAATTCCTTTAATTTCTTTGTCCTTCCCGCAGGGATGGATGCAGCTGCATCAGACACACGCGACACTCTAAACTCACAGGAGTTTTTCGATAAGATGGAACAGGCTGATCCACTTATTTTTACACTTTTTGATGGTTGGACCAGCCATAGTTATCCAAATCCAGGGTTCTCTGGTAAGCCTTCTGAAAACGGGAAGATGTCTGTAAGGGGGTTCGAGTGGGAAGTGAATTATCTTGCAAAGTATCACTTACCTACAAATTCTCCCGTTTTCATTACAGAAACTGGCTGGAGAAATAATGGTCACGATCAAGAGATGATTGCCCAAAATTACAAACAAGCCTTTACAGAAGCTTGGAACAATCCAAATGTGATTGCAGTCACTCCATTCTTACTACGATACGACGCGAAGCCATTTAATTCATTCTCTTGGAAAATACCTGGAACAAACCAATATTATCCTTATTATTCACAGGTGCTGGGAATATCAAAAGTTGCAGGAGAACCAAGTTAAGGTTTCTTACAGCCACAGTCTTCATATCTAATAATCAATCCGAGTAATCTTGTGTGAATCTATAATTTGTAATAATTATATAAATTGCGGGTTTCAATATTTGAAGTAACTAACAAATTTGCTTTAGTAATTCGTGAAGTATTTAATCGAAGCGTCTTTCTTTACGCCATCAAGCCATGTTTGAAAGGCTGCACTCAGTTTTTGCTGCATAAGTTGATCTTTTACCGTTGCATTCAAAACATCACCAGTTTGATCTTTTGGTAGCGTCGCTTTGTTTGTCTTAATATAGTCAGCAATTTCTTGATCAGTTGGAGTTACTTTGTCTGCCAAAAGTTTTTCAACAATTTTTTGAGTCTTAACTTGCTTTTTAAGATCATCTTGAGTCATACCTTGCATTGTAAGAAGCGTATTTAGATCTTGTCCTTGTGTTTTTACACTATCCGAAATTTTTGTTATTTCTTTATTCAATTCATCATCACTTACATTGACGTTTTGTTTCTTTGCTTCCTGGTTAATAAGAATTTCAGTAACTAAAGAATCCAATTCTTGTTTTCCGCCACGCTTTTCAAGTTCAGAAATAACTGTAGGGCGATAAATAAACTCTCCATTTACAGAAGCTGCCAATAGAAGACCTCTTGAGACGTATAAAATTACTCCAATGGCGATAAGTGCAACAAGAAGGGACACTTTGCGTTTTGTGCTCATTTTTTTAACTGACGAAGTATCGATCATTGTTTCTTCAACAATAACATCGTTCATCATCATTTCATTTTTTGGCTTTGAAGTTTTTATTTTTGAAACTGCCTTTACACTTTTGGATTTTCTGGTTGTCGTTTTCTTTGCGGCTGCCATAATTGGGAGTATACAAGGCATGCATATCTAAAGACAAGCCTCAAAATATATGACAGAAAAGTGGCAATCTGCAACACTAGTTAAGAACACACAAATATCTCGAGATATTCATACGTTATTTTTTAGAGTTAAACGACAAAAACCCCATATTGCTGGACAGTTTTATATATTGAAAATCAGACATAATAATCGCGATATTTCTAGGGAATACTCTATTGCAAATGTGCCAAGTGACAAGTCATTGCTAGAATTTGGAATACAAAAAATACCGAATGGAATAGTTTCGAATGTTCTTTGTGATCTTGAGATCGGAGCGAAAATATTTCTTAAAGGACCAGTTGGTATTTATTTCAACTGGAATGAAAAATATTTAGGATCTATTGTTTTGATATCTGGAGGGGCTGGTATTGTTCCGTACATGAGTATGATTCGAATGAGAACAAGAAACAGAGTGACGCTTATTTCAAGTTTTAAAACAATTGCAGATTTTGCGTATAAAAACGAATTAGAAAATGAAATGCTTATCAATAAAAAATTTTCATTCACAACAACCTTAACTAGGGATACTAGTAATATCTGGAATGGACGAAAGGGCAGAATAAATAATGACTACTTACAATCGATTATTTTAAATAAACAAAGTGAAATTCAATTTTTTGTTTGTGGACGAAGTGAATTTGTGGAAGACATGTACAAGATTCTCATATCACTTCAAGTACCTAATGAGAACATTCAACGCGAACGTTTTGGTTGAGTTTTATTTCCCCATCTCCAAGTAGGAACTTCGCCAAATCGATAACAAATTGAAATAAGAACAGAAACACCTATTGTCGTCAAGAAAAGAAAAGTAGTAATTCCAGCTCTCGAATCAAAAGATTTTCCAATGAGACTTGCAATAGCCACCTCATAAAAAATAAACATAAGTAATATAATCCAACCCTGCCATGAAGAAGGTGTCCAACCCCATCCATAAGTTTTGGACGCAAACCAAAATTTTTTATTCATACTTGAAATTATACACCTAAAAAAACTATTTTTTACGATTCTTACTTTTTGAAGCTTTGCGTGGTTTGGAAGCCTTTTTAGAAACCATTTTTTGAGTTTTACCTCCAGTAATCATATGTTCAGAATATCCCCATACTAAGCCAATAATTGTTCCTACAACCAAATAAAAAAGAAGGGAACCGGTTAATACTCCAAAGAGAAGACCAAGTGATGTTGGCAATGCAAATTTATATTCTTTTCTAATATCCATATATTAATGTAGCGCAATTATTAGAGCCAATGCAAGAGCCAATATCACCAGTATTTTCCACGCACCATGCAAGTCACTTTTAGATAAATGCATACTATTCAATATAGTTAAAACAATGTATCCAAATAATATATATATCCACCATTGGTATGAATATTTAAATGAAAAAAATAATACAGCAGCGATAATACAAATGCCTGTAATGAGTGGTGCAATTCCGATAATAAAACGCCTTACAAAGTCTGTTCGAGCAATTTCAACATGTCCAAGTTCTACTTGTGTTTCTTCAAATTTTGGGAGCAACGAAATTCTACCTGTTGGCACGCCTAAAACTTTTGCAGCAAAATAATGTGAGAGTTCATGCAAAACAGTTCCTGGAAAGTACAAAATAGCGAGAAACAAAATTTTCTTGCGAATATTCACCTTTTTGAAAAATATAAAGTAACAGTTGAAGTGATCGTTTGCTGACCAGATTGAAGATCAGGTGCATTTCCAGCAGCACCACCAAGTGCTCCTGACGTCATTGCTTTGTCAGCATATAGAATTGGAGGAGAAGATGGAGTAGATTCAACAATATTGGTAACAGCTCCAAGTGAGATCCCCAATGAACTTGCTAGTTTCTGTGCTTGATCTTTGGCATTCGCAATAGCCTTATCTCTAGCTTGTTCTCTATAATTCTCAGGCTTATCGACAACAAACCGAGCACTACCAACTTGTGTTGCTCCAGCGTTAGCTGCAGTTTCAATAATTCTACCAGCTAAATCTATTTTGTCAGTTTTAACAGTTACCGTAGCGTTTCCTAAAAAGCCGCTCTGCTTGCTCTTTCCGCCTTCATAGACATAATTTGGAGATACTGAATAATTTGTGGTTTTAATATTTTCCTCAGAAATTCCAAGGGACTTCATAGCCACAACTATTTTATTGTTTTGATCTGAAAGCTTTTTCTGTGCTTCATCCGCACTATTGACGCTATCAAATGAAACACCTACATCTATATATGCGGTATCAGGCAAAACATCAATTTTCCCCTCACCAACAACTGCAAGCTCAGATGAAACTTGAGAGGTCTGAACCATTACAGGCAGCGATAGATTTAGATATTTCAAAAGCCACAATATTACAAAAACACTAAGTATTGATATAAATATATGCTTATACAAAGAAGTATTCATATGCACATAGTAACGAGTTGATTTTCATGTTGCAAGTTTCTGCTACAATAAAGTCATGGAGATTCAGATTATCGGAGATGGGCTTGAAATTGATGAGCGTATAAAAGAACTTGTACAAGTAAAAATAACGAATGAACTTCAAAAATATCTGACTGACTTCAATGAAGACTTCCAAAAAGCAAAAGTTAGAATCGAAAAACTGGCACACCACGGATTTAAAGCAAACTTTGATATTCTACTTCCCGGTTCAAATGGACATATATATAGCGAGGAAGAAGGGGAAGATTTAATTAATTTGTTAATCGCATTAAGAAAAGAAGTAGAAATGCAAATTAGAGATTATAAAGACAAACTTCAGTCATACAGACCATAAAAAAACACTTCAAACTTCTAAAAAGTTTTACTTATTTGAGCGTTCAAAACGTCGTCTATCAATTTCAGTTAAATACTTTTTACGCATACGTAATGAAATTGGTGTAATTTCCAAAAGTTCATCATTCTCCAAAAAGTCGAGTGATTGCTCTAAACTCATGTGTAGAGCAGGGGTTAAATGCAAAACTCCATCACTACTTTTACTACGCATGTTTGTAAGTTTCTTACCTTTGCAAATATTCATCGTAATGTCTTCTTCTTTTGCATTAAGACCAATTATCATTCCTTCGTATACTTTTGTGGCTGGTTCAACAAAGGTTGTTCCACGCCCTTGTGCATTTTCTAATCCGTATGCAAGTGCTTCTCCTGTTTGATCTGAAATAAGAACTCCTTTGCGAAGCTTTGGAAGCGGTTTTCCAAGCGGTTCAAATCCAATAAGTTGTGAGCTAAATAGAACGGTTCCTTTGGTCAGAGTAAGTAGCAAACTGCGGAGTCCAATAAGAACGCGAGTTGGTGCATGGTACACAAATTCCACCTCAACATCAGAAATAGGAGTCATATGAATCATAGTGGCATACCGTTTACCCATTTCTTGGTTAATTACCCCAGTAAATTCGGTAGGAACGATAATGTTTACTTCTTCAAGAGGCTCCTGCTTCACACCATCAACTGTTTTTACAATAACTTCTGGTTTCCCTACTTCCATTTCATAACCTTCACGACGCAACGTTTCCAAAAGCACTGCCAAATGAAGTTCTCCCCGACCTGAGACAGTAAATTTTCCATTTCCCAATATTTCAATTCTCAAGGAGAGATTGCTTTCAAGCTCACGCTTCAATCGCTCTTCAAGCTGTCTACTTGTTGTAAATTCACCTTCTTTTCCTGAAAATGGAGATGTGTTTGGCCCTAAAAGCATGTGAAGCGTAGGATCTGAAATTGCAATTGTTGGCAAACTTTCAGTGTCAGAAGGATCTGATACAGTTTTTCCAATTTGAGCTTCTGAAACTCCTGTGAAGGTTACGATATCTCCCGCAAAAACTTCAGGAACTTCTACACGAGTAAGTCCTTGATTTATCATAAGTTTCTCAACTTTATATACTTCAAATGGTTTATCAGTAAGAATTACTTTTTGTCCTAAAGCAAGTTTACCTTGATGAATTTTCCCAATAACAATACGTCCCAAATGAGAATCATAATCCATGGTTGTAATAACCATCTTAAAAGTACCTTCTGAACTGTTTTTTGGAGCTGGAACTTCTTTTACGATGGTTTCCAAAAGAGGAGTAACATCTCCAGGTTCATCAATTGAAGCAGGCATGTTATAGAAAGTAACACCACGACGACCGATTGCGTAAACAACTGGGAATTCAAGTTGTGCTTCATTTGCAGCAAGTTCCAAAAATAGTGTTTCAATTCTGTCTTTCACTTCTGGGACGCGCGCGTATGGCTTATCAATTTTGTTTATAACAACAATTACCTTAAGTCCCAAGGCGAGAGCCTTTTTCAAAACAAACCGAGTCTGAGGCATTGGCCCTTCTTGTGCATCAACAATCAAAAGAACACCATCTGCCATACCAAGTGTTCGTTCAACTTCTCCAGAAAAATCAGCGTGGCCAGGAGTGTCTATTACATTAATCTTTATGTCGTGATATTTAATTGCACAATTTTTAGCCAAAATGGTAATTCCTCGTTCACGTTCCAAATCATTACTATCAAGAATAGTAGTTTGTTGCATTTCTGCTTGGTTATCGCGGAATGTGTGAGTTTGTTTCAAAAGTGCGTCAACAAGTGTAGTTTTTCCATGATCGACGTGAGCAATAACTGCAATATTTCGGATTTTTTCGTTATTATTTTCCATGTGTGTATAGTTTTTGTATTTTTTTCGTCAGAACTTCCCTCCCAATGAACTCAAAATGCTTTTACTGCAAAAGAAGTAAGAACAGTTTAACGAATGAATGTAGTATATCATACTCAAACTTGATAAACTATGAGTATAGTAATTGGGTTTGGAGGGAACAATGCGTTCTATTATTCTTCCTGTTGTTTTGGCATTACTGCTTGGTCTAGTTAGTACAAATACTGAAAGTGTAAGACTTGTCGCCGTAATTACGCAAGATACTTTACCACAGAAGTATCTAAGTGAAGCTGTCAGCATTTTTCTTATACAAATTGATGAAAAAGGGCAGTGCTCGGTAAATTACGCTTACTTTTTCCCAGATACACTTTCAGTGAAAGCTGGAGTTTCGCTGCTCTTTGACGGACCTTCTACTAGCAGATACACAAACTGGTTTGTAGTTACCACAAAAGATCCTCGAGCAAACCGTGAAATTCAAACTGATCCGCCAGAAGTAGTTTTTAATGCAGTGCTAAACGAAAATTCTCATTGCATATCAATAGGAATTGGATAAGTGTCTAAGTGCGGGTCTCCCGCACTTTTTTGTGGTCAAAAATATTATTAAAGACCAAAAACTCGCCCGAAGGCGAGACTTTGGCTACGACTTTTCGTAAGTATGTGCTAATTAAGCAGGTTGAGTACCATCTGCCATAGGTGTCGTTGCGGCAGGTACCGTCGGTTCTGTAGCCATTGGTACTGCAGGCATTTCTGTTGTTGCAGGTGCCATTGGTTCAGGCATGGTTACTACTGGTTCAGTCACCATTGGTTCCGAAGCCATAGTTGTAGCAGGTTCTGTTACAGCTGAGGCAACAGGCATTGATGGCTCAGTAGGCATCATTGGGACAACTGGTGTTGTTGCATCAGCCATTGGGGCTGCTGTAACTCCAACTGGTTGTGTCATGTTTGGATCTGTAGGGTTCATAGTGTCGTCACCTCCTTTAAAAATTATTTAGCATAAAAATGCCAAATTTATTTATTTAATTGCGTTTTTCGAATGAGTTTTGCCATGTAAACAATTTGTCGAAGTTCTCCGTCCAGTCCTTCAATTTCATTTGCACCTGTCGCCGCTTGAAATTCTCTCAAATAATAAGAAAGTCCTTCTTCAAGCTCTTGCATATCGGCTTTTAACTCAGTGAGCTTTTCAACAATTGCTTTACCCGCTGGTACCGAAAGTAATTGCTTCTTTGTTGCAGATTTTTGTTTTGTTGCTTTTTTTGCAGCTTCATTATGTTCTCTATATACAGGGTCGTTCTCTAGATAACTCTGGAGCATTTCTTTGTGCGGTTCCATTTCTTTTTTAAGAAGTTCGACCTTTGAAATTCTGTCCTTAATAGCCGATTCAATTAATAAAAGTGATTCAAGTCGTGGTTGTACAACACCAGTCACTTTAGCGTCATCTGTGTTTGTTTGTGGCTCAACTGATAAGTCATTCATATGAATAAACTCAATGTACCTAATTCTGCTTCAAAATCCAAGAGGCAAAGCTCAGTTTCATGTTATATTGTTCTGACTATGCAGCAGTTTTCAACTCCAATGATGATGCAGTACCAAGAGATAAAGAAAAGATATCCCGATTGTTTGCTCTTTTTTAGACTTGGAGACTTCTACGAACTGTTTTTAGACGATGCAAAAATTGGTTCAGAGATTTTGGGAATTACTCTAACAGGAAGACCAAAAGGTAAAGATGGGCGAATACCGATGTCAGGAGTTCCGTATCATGCCGTCGATGGATATTTAAATAAGCTTGTTAAAGCGGGTTATAAAGTTGCAATCTGTGAGCAATTATCAGAACCTGATAAAAAAGGCATTGTAGAGCGTGATGTAATTCGCGTCGTGACACCAGGAACAATTATGGATGAGCGTGCACTTGAGAAAAAGGAACACAATTATATTGCCGCAATTTCTATACACAATGAGATCGTTGCGATATCTATAGCTGATTTTTCAACTGGACAGATGCAAACTGAAGAATATAAATCTGAAAATTGGCGAGAAGTACTTAAAAACGAACTCGCTCGCATTAATCCTACAGAATGTATTTTACCTGACGAATTGTATAACGATCCTGAAGTTTTAAAAATTCTTAAAACAATCAGAGAACTCACCATTTTTTTATTTCCTTCTTGGGAAAAGTCTCGTAAATACGCATATACAGATTTAAAAAAACACTTCGGAGTAAAAACACTCGAAGCATTTCAAATTGAGAATAAACAATTTGCACAAGAAACATGTAATGCGCTTCTCTCTTATTTAAAAGAAACGCAGAAGAGTTCGCTCCCTCACATAAATAGTATTGTTCTTATTCCTTCAAATGATTACGTTCTTCTTGATCGCTCAACAATTATCAATTTGGAACTATTTACTACTATTAGAGAGCGAGATGGAAAAGGAAGTTTGCTACAAGTTATAGACCACACACACACCGCAATGGGTGGCAGATTATTTCGGTCTTGGCTCACTCACCCACTTAAAAACAAAAAAACAATAGAATCACGATTGGATGCAACTGAGGAAATATTAAAAAACGATATGCAGTTTCGAAAATTAGACTCATTTCTATCCGAGGTTACAGACATTGAGAGAACATTCTCTCGAGTCGGTGTAGGAATGGGGAATGCCCGAGATCTTATATCACTCAAGGCAGCACTTACACTAACGATGTCAGTAAAACATTCATTGATAGATACTAAATCAATTCTTTTTAACAAGACGCAAAAGAATATCTCAACAAAACTTCACAAAGTAATCGATTTAATTGAAAAAACTATTGTGGAAGACCCACCGATACAATTAAAAGATGGCGGAATTCTAAAACCAGACATCGATTCAAGAGTAGATGAATTACGGATAATCGTGAATAAAGGGAAAGAATGGATTGCAGCGCAAGAAGTGATGGAAAGAAAGCAAACTGGGATTAATACTTTAAAAATTAGGTATAACCAAGTATTTGGATATTTTATTGAAGTAAGCAAATCAAATCTTGCTGCAGTACCCAATCATTATTTCCGAAAACAAACGCTGGTAAATGGAGAACGGTTTATTACTGAAGAATTAAAACAAAAAGAGGAAATAATTTTGAGAGCGGAAGATGAAATGAAACTGATTGAATATGAACTGTACAAATCTGTTCTAGAAGAAATAGTTTCAGAGGCAGAAATTATACAAAAAGCTGCCGATGCTATTGCTATCGTCGATTGCATTGTTTCAAACGCAATTACTGCAAAAAACTTAAGATATGTTCGACCTACCATTGTTTATTCACATGAACTCATCATTACAGAAGGAAGACATCCCGTTGTTGAAAAGGTACTTTCAAGTGGCACTTTTGTACCCAATAACACAAGACTTGGAAACCCAACACGCTCCTTAACTCTTCTTACTGGCCCCAATATGGCAGGGAAATCTGTATACCTAAGACAAGTAGCATTGATCACATTACTCGCTCATATTGGCTCATATGTGCCTGCAAAAAAGGCATTAGTACCAATAGTTGATAGTATTTTTGTACGAAGTGGAGCCTCTGACATGATAACTTCAGGACTTTCTACATTCATGGTTGAGATGGTTGAAACTGCATTCATATTAAATCACGCAACAAGCAACAGTTTAATTATTATGGATGAAATTGGCCGTGGAACAAGTACTTTTGACGGGGTAAGTATTGCCTGGGCAGTCGCTGAATATTTAATAAAAAAATTCTCACCTTCACCAAAAACATTATTTGCAACACATTATCATGAACTAATCGATCTTGCAGAAAAGTACCCTAAAAAGATTAGCAACGCACACATGGAAGTTTCACATAAAGGCAATGAACCTGTGTTCACACACACTCTCATGGATGGACCTGCATATGAAAGTTATGGAGTCGAGGTTGCGAAACTTGCAGGTGTTCCTATTGATGTAGTGACAAGAGCACAAGAATTATTATTGGAGTTTCATGGAAAACAAAACTCTCAAAACAACAATACCCTACCAAAGGTAGATATTAATAGTATTACCCCACTAGAAGCCTTAAACCTTCTCTCTAAAATATACTTAGATAATGCCAATAATTAAACAGCTTTCAGAAGAAGTAATTGCACATATTGCAGCAGGCGAAGTTATAGAGCGCCCTGCATTTGCTGTAAAAGAACTTGTCGAAAATGCAATTGATGCTCAGGCTAAAAACATTGACATATTCATCAAAGATGGAGGACTTACTGAAATCACAGTAGTCGATGACGGCATTGGAATGAGTAAAGCGGACTTAGTTTTGTCTGTTTTGCCTCACACCACCAGTAAACTTAATAAAAGTGAAGATTTACTTTCAATTCGTACCTTAGGCTTTAGAGGAGAAGGATTGTCCAGCCTTGCTTCGATATCTGAGCTTACCATTGCAAGTCGAAATAAAGTTTCCCCTTTAGGTCACCAAATATACAATTCAAAAGAAATTTCCGACATTGGGATGGCTATTGGCACTCATGTAACTGCATTAAAACTCATGGACAATGTTCCAGGCAGAAAAAAATTTTTAAAAACAGAGCGTCATGAATTTAAACTTATTTATGACTATATTTGTGCTTTTGCACTTGTTTACACCAAAGTTTCTTTCAAGCTTACACATAACAATAAAGAGTATGTAAATTTCAATGGATCAGATCAAGATAGAATTGCAACCGTATTTGGAAAAACTGTTTCAGAAAAATTTATGCATGCAAATTCTGTAGACTCATTGATCTCAGTGGATCTTTTTCTATCGCATCCAGAAGACTCACTTCCCAGTAACAATAAGCTGATTCAATTTGTAAATAATAGACGTGTACAAAACAATTTAATAACTTTGGCAATTAAAGAAGCATATGGAAAACTATTAGATCCGCATTCATTCCCTCAAGGCATTATTTCAATTTCTGTCCCTCCACAATTTATAGATGTAAATGTGCATCCAACAAAAAGTGATATTCGTTTTGAAAGCCCAGACCTTGTGTTTAACCAGATAAAAGAGGCTGCAACTGCACTTCTAACCAAATATAATCTAACGTTTGGTTCAGATGGAAGTTTTAATACTACAAATAGAGAGATTGTTTCGACACTCAGAGATGAAGTCAGAGAACTTGCAGTTTCTAACATTACTGAAGATTTAAAAAGCGATGATATTTTAATTATAGATAATACATTTCTCTGTATTCCTCACAAAGATGGTTTACTCTTATTTGATCAACATGCCGTGCATGAAGCATTATTATTTGAAGCATTTGTTACAGCTTTTGAAAAACACAAATCCGAAACTACTGAATTAGAGGAAAGTTTGCTTATTACTCTCACACGATCGGAAATGCTTGCATTTGAGGAGCATGAAGAAGTACTGAAAAATTTAGGATTTGAAATTGAAAATTTTGGAGGAAACACGATTAAAGTCTTTACTATTCCAAAGCTTACGAATGAACACAATATTGCCTCTCATATCAAAGAAATCCTTGAATACCTTGAAACAGCTAAGTACCCCAGTGTGGACCGCCTAAACAATAAAATGCTTGCGTTTTTGGCCTGCAAGTCAGCTATTAAAGCTGGCGACCGTCTTACCAAAAATGAAGCGAGAAAGCTTATTTCACAGCTAACTGAGCACAATTCGATATATACTTGCCCGCATGGGAGACCAGTTAAAAGGGTACTTTCGGTGCGTGAACTTAAAAAAATGTTCAAACGGATCTAATTATGGTACAATACTGTGGCTTGGATAGTAATTCGTTTTAGTGACTTCTTTTTTCTCACTTCTAAAACAGTTTCTCTCTCGCAAGCGTTAATGGAGGTGAATATTAATGGCAAAACGTTTATTCGTTGGAAACTTACCCTACAGTGTAGATGATAACTCTCTCGCAACTCTTTTCGGAGAAGTGGGAACCGTGGCTTCGGCTACAGTAATCATCGACAGAATGTCGGGGCGTGCAAAAGGATTCGGATTCGTAGAAATGTCTACTGATGAAGAGTCTGATAAAGCAGTCGCAGAATTGAATGGAAAAGAAATGGATGGAAGAAAAATTATTGTTAATGAAGCTCGACCTATGGAAGAAAGAGCTCCTAGAGACAATGGTGGATTTTCTAGAGGACCACGCCGAGATTTCGGAGGAAATCGAGGAGGTTCTAGTTCCGGATCTGGAAGAAGATATTAAAAACGGGTTAGTACACTAAAGACAGAACGTCCCACGTAAGTGGGATTTTCTGGTGCCTGAAAAAGCTATTTCGTTTTAAACAAAATTACATTAGGCAAGTTCCGGCCTGGTCCTAATTTGTATCCGCCACTCCACAAAGCAGTTGAGCCTCCGCTATCTAGATTTAACGCGTTATCCATTTGAAGGGCGGTAAGAGCTGCTGCAGAATCATTTATAGATGCAGAAAGTACGGTACCGATATATACAGTGTTTCCCCTATTCGCTACAAAACTTCTGTTCCCTTTTGAACTCAGCTTTGGGTCAGAACTCCCTGGATTTAGGTTTTGCGCATTAAACACAAGCATTGGATAATTAGAGATTACTCCATCAACCCCAGTGTCTCTCCCCCATTCCAAGGCTTGTCTAACAAACCGGATAGAACCTCCTTGAAAGATTACTGCAGGATTTGTGCTATACACGTTATTACTTGAATTAAAATATACTTTGTCTTTATTCATAAGAAGTGTATCAAAGCTATTTGTTTTTCCAGCACATGAAGGGTAAGATGTCGGACAAAAGTATCCACCATTTACACCGGCATATGCGCTATTTCTAGAAACATAGTCAGAAAGCGACAAAACAGGACAGTTATCGGCACAGTCTCCACCAGAGGCTGTATCCACTATCACTTTTGTTGAACCCAAATCAGCTCCAATTACATATACAGTAAAGTCCCCATTTGATGGTGTGTGCACTCGCTTCACACTAAATCCAGATCCTGCAGGTCCACTGGTAACAGGAATAGGCGTAGCCGTAGGTTTAACAGTTGGGACTGGAGTTGGCTTGGGAGTCGGTGATGGAGAAGGAGATGGACTTGCAGTTGGAGTTGGCATCTCAGTTGGGCTTTCTGTAATAGTAGGAGTTGTTGTGGTCAATTGAGGTGAGCTGGTTAATGACGCCTGTTGTGAAAACATTGAAAGGCCTTTGGCCTGAAAAACTTCAAAAGTTGGTTTACTTAAGTTTGAAACCACAACCGCTGTTGCTGCAATATACACAACAAGCATAATAATCGGAATTACAGCTGAGCCATTATTACGAGTATATTTCATCTTTCCTCAGTATGCAGTTTCTGAGTATAGGACGCAATAAATGACTTATATTCCAAGGTGAGGTAAAATATGTCAGCCGGCGGTTTTTCACTTTCACAAAGGATTTGAATATAATTTATTGTTCCTACGCCATAGAATTAAGTAATGCCGTATACAGATATTGTAAAAAGACGTGCGTGTCACAAGCGATATTACGAAAGAAATAAAGGATTATACAAGCAGAAGAATATTAAAAGAAGAAAAGAACTAATTGAATTTGTGATCTCGCTAAAGCAAATGCCTTGTGCCGATTGTGGAGTTCAATATCCTCCTTATGTAATGGACTTTGATCACAGGGATCCAAAAAATAAAATTTCAACTATTTGTATGATGGCTAGTACGCACTATTACTCTAAAAAGAAAATATTAGAAGAAGTAAGCAAATGTGACCTGGTTTGTGCAAATTGTCACAGAACAAGAACATATTGCCCGATCGTCTAGTGGCAGGACGTCGCACTCTGAATGCGAAAACCGAGGTTCAAATCCTTGTCGGGCAGCAAATACAATATTACCCCATAATTATTGACTCGTGCTTCAATTTGTGATATATTTACATATCATCCTAAGCACAAAACGTGCTTGATATTTCCTCCAAACGAGGAAGGGAGTCTGAAATGTTATTCCAGAAAAGGCAGATTGTTACTATTGAGACGAAGTTGTACCAAGTTAAGTCGCCAGAGGCAGTTTCAGTTGCGCGTTCAGCCATTGGATATATGTTTGCGAAGCTCTTGGAGAGAAATGGTGAATGGGTCGATTCGCTTGCCGTGCCAACGCTTTTGAGCTTCGAACGTCCTATGTCAGAAGTACATGCAAAAAGTGATTGGGAACGTGAATTTGATTTTGAATACTGGGTTTGGGGAAATCCAACTCTTAGGCTCAATGTCAATGTAACTGTTCAACAAAATGCTTATGATCGTTGGATGTGGAGAGCAATCGGTGTAAAAATGCAGAGTGATCCTCCTGGTACCGACTTCGGTGCAGCATATTGGAAACAAGGACCACTCAATCCTAAAGATGGAGATGTTTTACGATTCAACCGTGTACGGTTCCAAAATTTTCTATCATCTACCCGGCCAAATTTCTGGTGATTGCTAGAAGATAAATACTGAGGGCGCACTAAGGTGCGCTCTTTTTTGTTAATATAAAATAGTTCCAACACCGTCCTACAATCGCAGCAAATATACCCATAGTTTGACGTGTTCGTCGTTTTAATATATAATTACTTCAATTGAGACGCTTTCATCAATGTTTCTTGTCATTTTCTAACTGAACTGGAGATTGTAATGAGCAAGCAGGTTAACAAGGCCGAAATACAAGGACAAGATCCTCTAACCGTAAGTAATGTTTTTTTGGGCTATCAAGCCGACGAACGTCGAGTCCAATTTGCCCGCGGCTATGGGTTGCCCGATACCGCGTCATATACGGATATCTGTAACTTCATCATTGAAAAAAACCGTCGCAAGTTTGCGATTGGTCGTGGCCTGAGCGAAGATGCGACATACGCGCAGATAGCTGCTCATGATGCAGAAATTCACCGAGTAGAATTTGCTCGCAAATGTGGGCTACCTGATACCGCCACATATGAGGAAATAAAGGACTATCTGTTAGAAAAGTTATAGCAGCAAAAGCTGCGTTCAATGAACCGCCATGTTTGGGTAATACCAATGTGGCGGTTTTTCATATCAAAAAAACTTTCTTTTTCAAAAATTATTGTCCTAACCAGCTAGGACACGACCATGCATACCTTGTCACAAATATCACGGCTAAAGTGTGATTTATGTTTCTCTTCTTTTCCTTACTACGTAAGGGAGAGGAGGAAACAGAAGAGAACTTGACGAAGAATCAAAACCATCTATAATCTCCTAAATATCCTGACCTCGATAACCCTTCCCTCTAAAAAATGCATTACAAAGAACTTCCAAATATCACAAAGAAACAATCCGAAATAGTAAAACTAGTCTTTCAATATAGATTCGCAAATAGAGTACAGATACAAAGGTACCTAAAACACAAAGACCCAAAGCGTATAAATGCTTGGCTGAAGGACTTAGTGGAAAAACAATATCTGGGCAGAATATATTCTCATAAGTTACTCGAAAACACGAAACCTGCAATATACTTTCTGCATAACAATGGAATACTGTATAACCGATTCAATGCAGAAGAAATTAATCATTCAGAGGGACTACTCGATTTTATATATGTCAAAAAATACTACAAAGATAAACGGGCCTCAACAACTTTTGTTAAACACTGTGTTTCAATTTGTGAAATATGTATACAGTTCTTGGAGTTTGAAAGAAAAACTACAACCGTGAAATTTGAGCTGTATACAAAATCAGAGCATCTCATTTTATTACAGCTACGAGGCGAAGAATACATACATATAAAAAAATTAGTACCAGATGTGGCACTCTATGAATATACAGAAACTAAAGATCATAAAATAGAGTCTGTGACTTATTTTGTAGAATTGTTTGACCCTCGTGTACCTCGGTATGCAATACGATACAAAATAAGACAATTTTTGAGTTTGTATAAAGCAGGAAACAGGCAAACGATTGTAACTTCAACTGAGTCTCTCTCTTGTATCTTAGTATTCCCCACTCAAGCCATTTTAAATAAAATGTCAAAATACTTGAATGACTTAATTAAGGAAGATGACTTTGAGGATCCGTATTTTATTTTGACGACACATTCGAATGCGATGAAATACGGAATTAAAAAATCCAAATGCGAAATAGTGATTTAGCAAAATCTCGTTATACACAAAAAAAACAATAATTTTTTTATAATTAATTCTCTTTTAATTTCATTCTTTTGATATACTTACATGATGGCAGAAACAATTTTCGACAAAATACTGAGTGGCGAATTTAAGTCGTGGAAAGTTTGGGAAGATGAACATTATTTGGCATTCCTAACACCATTTGCAACTACTCCCGGACTGACTATCCTCATTCCCAAAAAAAATGACGGAGACTATATTTTTGATCTTCCTGAAGAACGGTATCTCGCACTTTTGAGTGCAACAAAAAAAGTAGCTAAAGTCTTAGAGAAAGCGTTTAACACTCCGAGAGTTGCCTTGGTTTTTGAAGGAACTGGTGTCGCTCATGTTCATGCAAAACTCTATCCGCTTCACGGAAAACTCGCCGGCGAAACAGGAGTCTGGAGCACACACACTGAATTTTATCCTGAATATGTGGGATACCTTACAACAGTAGAAGGACCAAAAATGACCGATGAAGAATTAAACAAAATTCAAGAACAAATCGTAAACGCTCAAAAGAGTTAATACCCTTTCGGCAGAATTACCTTTTGACTACACATTTTCGCCATTGATTCTGCATAATCACCTAAACTATCAAGTCCAATTTCTTTTCTTTGTTCGTCAATAGTTTTTAAATTATTAATGGTGAAAAATTCTAATTGAGTAGAATCATCACTAGATTTCAATTGTGTTCCATATATTTGTGGTAGCCCTTCGTATGTGCATATTCTGTCTGTAAGATATGCATAGTTTTTAATATCTATATCATTTAAATTATCACTCATATATTTAAGGTATTTTTTCATAAAAGGAAGCTCATCCAACGACATGTGTTGAATAAGCAACCATGCTTTGGAAGATGCTTCAGCTCCATATTCAGCTATACCAATCAATCCATATTCATTTACAAGCTTTTTAATATCTTTATTATTCTGTTTATCTACAAGACCTACTTCACTCCAATTTATAGGTTTTTCAAATCTTGCGCCTTGATCCTTCTCAGCCATGGAAATAATAAGCTCTGATATTTGATTACTTGATAACTTCATATCTCTAAATTATATCCTTAAATAAGTACAAATAATAATTTCTTGGTATACTTCCAACATGTCTGTTAGAGAACGAATTAGAACTATAAAACATCTGCAAAACAAATATTTTGTTTGTGTTTTGGAAAACCCAGATGACATTGTGAATATTGCAGCAACACTCAGAAATGTATCCGCATTTGGTGTTGAGAAATTGTATGTAATTGGAGGAACTAAAATTCTTAATGACTTTGAGTCATCTCGGAAAAACAAACACCTCACTAAATTAAGTGTTGGCGCGAACAAATGGGTTTTTGTTAAACAATTTGATACAACTCGCGAATGCATCGCTCACCTTAAAAAGAATCTGTATACAATTGCTGTAACTTCGTCTCACAAAAAGGACATTAAAAACACTGATATATATGAGGGTACATTTACTCAAAAGCGCTTAGCTGTGTGGTTTGGAAATGAAACAAAGGGTGTAACTGACGAAGCTATAGAAAGTGCCGATCTGTGTATCCAAATTCCAATGGGAGGAATAGTCGAAAGTTTAAATCTTGGGACAAGTACTGGAATTGTCTTAAGCTATATCGGATATCAGAGACTTAAATTTATATATGATCACGGAAAAGCTAAATTTAAACCCAAAGGCTTCGGGAAACTCAGAATGCGCTCATGGCGTGACTTCTTCGAGCTACGTCACTGATATCTCTATAAATTGTTCATCATAAAAAAACCTTTTTTATATTTAAATTTGAACTCGTTTTAAACGAAGAGAATTTGTGACAACGGTGAGAGAGCTTGCAGCCATGGCAAACGCTGCCAATGCAGGATTTAGATTTATTCCAATTGGAGAAAGTACCCCCATGGCAACCGGAATCAAAATGACGTTATATCCAAATGCCCAAAAAAGATTTTCTTTAATAATCCGCATCGACTTGCGAGACAAAGTCAGCGTTGACACAACTGTTCGTAAGTCCTTGTTGAGGAGCGTTATCCCAGCAGATTCAATTGCAACGTCCGTTCCTGTTCCCATTGCAATGCCTACATCCGCTGATGCGAGTGCTGGCGCATCGTTTACCCCATCTCCTACAAATGCCACCGCATTATTCTTTTGTGAATTTTGCATTTGCAACTTTAATTCATTAATCTTTACTGCTTTTTGATCAGGGAGAACTCCTGCTAATACGTGTTCAATTCCTACAACACGCGCAATAGCTTGTGCTGTTCGGTCATTGTCTCCTGTTACCATCCACACGGCGAGTCCTCGTTTTTTTAACGCAGCTACGGCTTCTCTACTTCCCACTTTCAGAGTGTCAGAAACGGCAACAATACCAACTGTTTTTTTAAGTCTTCCAAGAAACATAACTGTTTTCCCCTCTGACTCAAGTTTCTTTGAAATTTCGTCGAATGAAGTGATAGGAATATGCTTCATTTCCATGAGAGCTCTATTTCCAAAATAAAACATTTTGTGAGAAACGGTTCCTGAAATTCCTTTGCCAGTTATGCTTTTAAAATTTGATGTCTTTTGAATTTCAATGTGTTCACTCTTTGCTTTTTCAAGGATTGCTTCTCCGAGTGGATGTTCTGAACCAACTTCCAAGCTTGCAGCTATCCCCAAGACCCCCTGTTCGCTGTATATGGTGTCAGATCGCTTAATAACATCTGTAACAGCAGGTTTTCCAATTGTTAATGTTCCGGTCTTATCAAACACAATTGCTGAAAGTTTTTCTGCCCTCTCCAAACTTTCTGCATTTTTAATCAAAATCCCCTTCGCTGCACCACGACCTGTTGCCACCATAATGGCCGTAGGAGTTGCAAGACCGAGTGCACACGGACACGCAATCACCAGAACTGCAATCATATTTGTCAGGGCTTGTGCGGGGTTTCCCATATCAAACCAAAAAATGAATGTTGCAACTGATAGGATAAGAACTGTTGGAACAAAATATCCAGATACTAAATCTGCAAGTCTTTGAATTGGAGCACGGGATGCTTGTGCTTCAGACACCATTTTTACAATCTGCGAAAGCATAGTTTCTCGTCCAACTTTGGTGGCTTTCATCAAAAAACTGCCATTTTTATTTATAGTTGACCCAACAACTGGGCTTCCTTTTATTTTACTAACCGGCATTGATTCTCCGGTTATCATGCTTTCATCTACAAAACTTTCACCTTCAATTATTTCACCATCAACAGGAATTTTTTCTCCCGGACGTACCCGAATAATGTCACCTTCTTTAACTGCATCTATTGATATATCTATTTCTTCATTGTTTCTTACTACACGTGCAGTTTTTGCCTGCATGCCAAGAAGTTTTTTAATAGCACCACCTGTTTGTTCTTTAGCATTTGATTCAAAATATCTCCCCAGAAGTATAAGGGCAATTACGATAGAAGCTGTATCAAAATACATTGCTTCTGGAAGTCCTATCATCATCATAAACTTTGGGGAAAGTACAAACGGAACTGAATAGAAAAATGCCGCTGAAGTACCCATCACAATAAGGGTGTCCATACTTGCAGTCCTATTTTTGAGACCAGACCACGTTGCCCGGTATAGATCCTGTGCGGCCCAAAATTGTACAATTGCCGCCAATATCATCACATGAAGTGGATCTGATAATACTGAAGGAACAAAGTGAAACCAATTGGGAAAACTACCTAAAAAAACTAATATTCCCAGAAATAATGAGATTGTTACTTTTTTCTTAAGCAATTGTAATTCCTTCTTTTTGGTCACTTCTTTCCTGTGATTCATCGATTCAATCGATTGAATTGCAGATGTATCTTTTTCAGAATTCTCTTCCACAATTGCTTTGTATCCTGCCTCCTCGACAGCATGTTTTAAATTCTCATTTGTACAAAGATTACTGTCAAACGTAACTGTTGCAAGTTCGCTTGCATAATTGACTGATGCAGACTCAACCCCTGAAGTTTTATTCAATTTTTTTTCAATGAGCTTTGCACAACTTGCGCAGTGCATTCCAATGATTGGGAAAGATTGATTTTTCATATTGCTTGAATCGTCCCATGAAACATGTTCATACCACAGTGAATGTCATATATACCTTTTTTCTGAGGTTTAATTTTTATAAGAACCACCTCGTTTAGCGGTAAAAATTCTTTAATACCAAAATCTGGAATTACAATTTCTTCTAAACAAGTATTTTTATCAGTTCTTAAAAATGTAAGTGTCGTTTCAATACCAGATTTTAAAAATAAAGTTTTAGGCTTGTAACCACCAGAAACAACAATTTTTGTTACGTATTGTCGAGAGTCAGAAGGAGCCATGAAGAAAAACCAGATGATACCAATAATAAGTATGATTCCAAGTATTGTTACAATTAGTGCTCCCATATTAACTTTTCTTTAAAACTGCCATAACTTCACTTATTACCATTTGTTCATCGCCGGTTCTTATCGAATCAGCAACACATGTTTTCAAGTGATTCTCAAGAATCAGTTCATTTGTTTTTTTTAGTGCTGCAAAAACTGCCAATGACTGGTGAACGACATCAATACAGTACTCATCGTCCTCCACCATATTAATAACTTTATTTAAGTGTCCACGCGCCACCTTCAAGCGTTTCAACGCTTGTGCTTTTGTTGTACTGTTTCGAGGTATCCCTTTTGGCATATTTTTTACCCCCCCATATGGGGATTGACAAAGCTTAGACCTGTGGAATACTCTTTGTCAAGATGAACACTATTTGGATTGCTTTTATAACAGGGCTTACCGCGGGTGGAGTCTCTTGTCTTGCAGTCCAAGGAGGACTTCTCACTTCAAGTCTTTCTTCAATTCCGAACGACAGTAAACGCGCAGGTACCGCAATATTTATTGTTAGTAAAGTGTTGGCTTACACAACTCTCGGCGCACTACTTGGCTTTTTTGGGAGTAGCCTTTCTATTACTTCAAATGTACAAGGATGGTTACAAATTGTTGCAGGCATCTATATGCTCGCAACTGCCGCAAATTTACTAGAACTTCATCCAATATTTCGATATGTAGTAATACAACCTCCCAAGTGGGCGTACAAACTTATTAAAAAGGAGTCTCATCAGGCTGCATTTGGTACTGCTGTGTTAGGTGCTCTCACTGTTCTTGTTCCTTGTGGAATTACACAGGGTATGATGATTCTTGCTATTAGTAGTGGAAATGCATTGACGGGAGCATTAATCCTTGCAGCGTTCACCATTGGCGCAAGTCCGTTGTTTTTTGCTCTCGGACTGGCAGCCGAAACAATTATGAAAAGGAAAACATTTGTATATATTGCAAGTGCATTAGTTGTAATTCTTGGAATAAGCTCCATAAATGCAGGGAACGTACTACGTGGTTCAAACCAAACTATTCAAAATTATTGGAAGGCAATCACAAACACAAATACGAACAACTCAGTCCCACAAACACTTGCAGCCACTACCATATCAGGCATTCAAGATGTAACTATCAATGTAACTTCAAGCGGATACACAACAAAAGAAAACACATTAAAAGTAGGTGTCCCAGTGAAACTTACATTTAAATCAACTAATGTTGCAGGATGTGTCCAAGTATTTACGATACCCACCTATAATATCAAAAAGTTACTTCCAGAGAATGGAACTGATGAAATTACTTTTACCCCCACCAAAAAAGGTAGACTGCCATTTAGTTGCGCAATGGGAATGTACACAGGAGAATTTCAAGTTATTTAATATGTTTAATTTATTCAAAAAAAGCAAAGCAAAAAAATCTTTTCAAATAGCAGGTATGCACTGTGCAAGCTGTGCAATGGTAATTGAAAGTGAAATGGAAGACGCTGGCATAAATGCAAAATGTAGTTACGCAAAGCAAACGTTAGAAGTATTTAGCGATACAGAAGTTGATGAAAAGCAAGTTAAAGCGGTTTTAGGTAATGCCGGGTACAAAATAGTCTATACTACAGAGAAGACACAATAATAATGTTCACTACAATCGTATTTCTCATTCTCGCCATCGTATTCGGTTACTTTGCCACACAAAACACAGAACTGATCTCGATAACCCTTGCAAACTACACTTTGCAGCAAATCCCCATGTATATTGTGCTCGGTGTTACATTTCTCTTAGGTCTTGCAATTTCTTGGATATTAAGCCTTATCGATAACGTTTTCGTTGCGTTTCAACTTAAAGGAAAAGACAGCACGATTAATGAAGCTCGTAAAACAATTTTGGATCTTACTAAAAAAGTGAATCAGCTTGAACTTGAAAATGCAAAGCTCGAGGGAAAGCTTGAAAACGATGTACTTCAGGAAGATTCTTTATGAAGAGTGTACTTTTGTTCGTATGGAAACATCTGCCATTTTCCAAAACAGTAAAGCTTTTTATTGTGAGATTTACTCAAGATGAATTTTTAATTGGAGTAACTGGGGTTATTTTTAATGACAAAAATGAAGTACTTCTGGTAAACCATAGTTATCGTGATGGTGAATATTGGAGTCTGCCTGGCGGATATATAAAACAAAAAGAACACCCCAGTGAAGGACTTGTTCGAGAGATAGAAGAAGAAACTGGATACATCGTGAGAATTACAGACAACGTGAGAGTCAGAACAGATCGTGACACTGCACGTCTTGACTTCTCTCTTGTAGGTACCTTCGTAGGCGGAGAATTTAAAGCAAGTGAAGAGATTACAGATGGTGGATTTTTCCCATTAAACGCTTTACCCTTGCTTGGACAGAAACAGTTGCTTCTTATTAATGCTGTTCTGAAGAAGCAAAAAAAAGGTGAACTATCGAATTAGTAATAATCCGACAACAACCGCAATGTTCAGAAGGAGGCCTACTATGTTTCCAAAGATTATTGGTTTTGCTTTGTGAACAATTCCATAATAGATCCAAAAGATTCCCAAAATCGAATACGATATCCATGTAATGGCTGAAACTCCATCAGTTTTTTTATCAACCCAAATAGTTAAAACTTGAGGGATCGTCATAATTAGTCCAATTGCAGATGCAATATACCCAAAGTCGTCAACAACAGAAATCCGTTTTTTTGAGAGTTTTCTGAAATAACGGACCATATTTTAGTATAATACTTCTCATGACTAATTTTTGGGAAAAACTTAATAAACCGTTTATGATCCTTGCCCCAATGGAGGGAGTAACTGATGTCGTCTTTCGAGAAATCATGGCAACAAAACTTCCCTCTCCTGATGTACTTTTTACAGAGTTTACTAATGCAGATGGCTTAATGTCCAAAGGGTATGACAAAACAATACCACGCCTTAACTTTACAAATAACCAACGTCCAATCGTCGCACAAATTTGGGGAACACACCCGGAGACGATTGAAGAATCTGCAAAGCTGTGCGAAAAACTTGGTTTTGATGGAATTGACCTAAACATGGGATGCCCTGACCGCGCTGTTATGAAGGCAGGCGCTGGAGCTGCAATGGTGAATAACCCTTCCCTTGCAAAAGAAATTATAGAAGCTGCAAAACGTGGTGCCAAAAACACCCCAGTAAGCGTTAAAACAAGAATTGGATATAACTCAGTAAAAACTGAAGAATGGATTCCGTTTCTTCTTGAACAAAAGATTGCAACTCTTACTATTCATGGAAGAACCGCAAAACAAATGTCTGATGTTCCCGCTGACTGGAATGAAATTAAAAAGGCCATAAAAATAAGAGATGAAATAGCACCAGAAACATTCATTGTTGGAAATGGTGATGTTGAAAATTATGAGCAGGGAATTGAAAGGCATAAAGAAACCGGTGTTGATGGGGTCATGATTGGGAGAGGAATATTTCACAATCCATGGGCATTTGATAAAAGCCAAGTGGTTCATTCAAGTGAAGAATACATTCTTGTATTAAAAGCACATGTACAATTGTTTGAAGAAACTTGGGGTACAACAAAAAACTTTGATATCATGAAAAAGTTTTTCAAAATGTATATTAATAATTTTGACGGAGCACGGGAACTCAGAACAAAACTGATGGAATGTAAGAACACAAAGGATGTGATGACTATTGTTTAGAAAACATATGTTTACCGTGTATATACTGCGCACTAACAAAGACACATTGTATATTGGACAAACAAACAATTTAGAAAAACGGCTTCTCGAACACAAAACAAAAAAAGGTTCGAAGTATTTAAAAGCCTTTTCGTCATTTGCCCTCGTTTATAAAGAAGAATTGGAAACACGCAGCGCCGCTCTCAAGCGAGAATATGAGCTGAAACAATTTTCAAAACTCCAAAAAGAGCGCTTGATTGCTGGCGCTTCAAGTTTACTCAACAATTAAGTTTCCGACTTGCCCGTGTTGTCTGTGTTGTCCAACAGAACAGTAATATTGGAAAGTACCAACTTTGTCTGCGGTGAATTCAACTGTGTTTGTTTCGCCCGATTTAGTCATCGGCAAATGTACATTAAGTTCGTCAATATTAAAGTTGTGAAGCATGTCCACACTATTCATGACAATTTTTACCTTGTCACCTTTTTTCACTTTAACTTCATTTGGTTTGTAATAAAAGCTACCGGCTTCCATAGTCACGGTTGTAATTCCATTATCAGTTACAACCCGTGCACTCGATGAAGCTCCCTCAACTGCAGGTGTCATTGTGTTGAGTGTGGACTCTGCCATTTGATCAGTGCCCATTGATTCAGATGCTTCTTCGGTACTACTTTTTCTATTCATCAAAAATATGCCCCCGAGTAACACCAAAACGACTGCAGCAATGCCAACATACATCATGTTGTTTGATTTCTTTTCAGTTTCAATTGGAGTAATTTCTTCTTGTTCTTCCATACGTATCACCACCTCTCATCTGTATGTGTAGCGTGATAGTCTGAGAATAACTTGAGAATAAGTCTTAATTTCCAAGGAGTCCTTCTGTCATCTGATTACTTATTTGTGTGTTTACCGTGTTAACCAGACCTGAAAGTAAATATATAGAAAGTAAAACTGACAAAACAGTAAGTATAATAGCGATCACTCCAATTTTTTTAGCTTTTGGATCTTTTGATTGTAAATATTTAACGGCTGGCCAAAGTCCGGCTGGAGGAAGCAAGGCACTGACTAAATATACCGAAATCTGTTTCATAACACTCAAGTCAATCGGTTTTTCTTTGATTTGTTTGCCACAAAACGGACAAAAGTAATCATTTCCAGTGAGTGTGTGGAAACAATAAGGACAAAAGGTTTTTGTCGGTGGAAGTGTAGATACAAGTTGTTTTTCCATTTTTTACTGAGGAACTATACGAAAAATTTGGTCATCACCCTGATGAGACTTTCCTCTGCCATCAAGATTACTGGTTGAAAAGTAAAGATACCCATCAGGTCCTTGTGCAATATTTCGAACTCTTCCAACAGTAATGTCGGAGAGCTTTCCATATGACAATATCTTGCTTGGACTACTTGGTTCAACAACTACTCTCATTATTCCCTCCCCTACCAGTCCTCCAAAAAAGAAGTTTCCATAAAACTGAGGAAACACCTTTCCTGAATAGAACATCCCTGAAGCAGGTGCAAATGCAGGAGTAAACAATATTTTTGGATCTATTAAACCATTCGCGTGTCGTTCATGGTCAACTACTGGCCATCCATAATTGTTTCCAGCTTCAATAACATTTACTTCATCTCCTCCTGGAGGGCCGTCATAGGTTGAAGGGCCATGCTCTGTTTCATACATAACGTGACTCAAAGGATACCAATCAAACCCTTGAGGATTCCGGTGGCCGTATGTATAAACTGGAGAATTTGGAAACGGATTATCGACGGGAATTGAACCATCAGAGTTTATTCGAAGTATTTTACCAGAAAGAGAATTCATGCTTTGTGCATTGTCCTTATTTAATGCGTCTCCAGTTGAAACGTAGAGTTTGCCATCAGGACCAAAGCGAAGTGTCCCCCCATCATGAAACTGCGCGGCTGGAATATCATCCAAGATGTTTTTGTCCTCAATAATTGAGTCACCAAGATCACGAAGCCGTACCACTTTCTCAACAGTTTTTGATGCTTTTCCATACGCCACGACAACATACAAAAGTTTGTTTGTTTCATAATTTGGATCGAGTACCATTCCCAAAAGTCCTTCTTCACCTGAATGTGAAGTCTCACCAAAAGTAATAAGCGGCTTTGGATTTAACTTTCCATTTTCAACTAGTCGCAGTGCTCCTTCTCGCTCTGTAACAAGCATTCTATTCTGAGAAGTGAAAACGATTGTCCAGGGAATTTTGAGCCCAGTGACAAATGGAACAACTTTGTAAGCGACTACCTTTGGGGTTTTGCCATTCCTGACTTTCGGATCGGGTGTTGCGAGTATCACTTGTTCTCCAGCTGAAGGAAGAGTTTGGATTGGTGTTTCAAAGTAACCCCTATTTTGCAGACTCCGTACTGCAAAAAAAACTCCAATCAAAACTAAAACAAATACAAAAAATTTTGTCATAGACCTAACAGTTTTTTAACCCAAAACATAAGTCCTCGTCCTGTTTCTGCGTGTCTTCTCGATTGTCCTTCATATACGGGGCGAGACCATACCGTCAAGATGAGCCACTCTTTTCGTTCATTTTGTTTAGCAACCACTTCAATTTTTTCATTTCCATACGTTTTGTAATAAATCCAAGCATTTTGTGTTTTTGCAAAACGACTTTGATCGGGACGTTGAAAGGTAGCCCAAGCATCACCTTGTTTAATACCACGTTCAGATAATCGGGAAAGCGCGTGATTTGTCCAAATTACTCCACCAAATTTAGGGTCCATTTATTTTTTAAATTCTATCGGTTTTATCAGTTGAAGTAATTCTGAACCTATGTTGTACATTTCACTCCTTATAAACTGTTCTAAATCTTTTGAAACTTTGTCTTTCAAATAGAAAAGTATATTTTCATCGTGTGGGGTTTGTGTCAGCTTTGACAAAAATTCTTTATGATGCGCTTGTGGAAGCTCATCTAAGATGCACCCGACAATTCGATGGTGAACTATCTCGTCGACGAGCTGGTAAACCTCTGCTCGCTCTTCTGGATCTTTCACATTTTTCTTAATTTCTTTTTCAACTTCGGAAAGATCTATTAGGTGATCGTAGAAGATTTTAGACATATTTAATTATAGCTCACTGGACCAAGTTTCACGGTGTTGTTTGGGTCATCTACGAAAAACACCAGAACTGCGCCTTTTTTATACTTCGCTCCACCTAGGTAATTCATGACTTCAGGACTTCCACCAAACTGCTTTCCCGTGAAGGCCGCAGGTCCCGAATCTGCGATATCCGCAACCACTGCTTTTCCATTATCTGTATTTACGATCAGAACTTTCCTGTACTTGTACCAATCCCGTAAATAACGAGTCCGGGTCCCCCAATCAGGTAAATATAGTGTTTGCACAACAGCGTACCATTCTTCGTCTTGAGCTAAGTCAGGTGTTAGTGCTTCCTTAGAAGGAGCAAAATACCCCCATGCTCCGAGTCCTGGAGCCATACCTTCTTTTTTGATGGCAGCATCCCCTTCATGCTGATCCATAGTGTCACCAGGGTATCTGCGTAAATGCTGTTCTGCCCCAATATACCCGTAGCTCGTGTTTAAATGCTCACCTTCTAGAGTTCCCTTTGCAGAAACATTCAGAGTCTCGGCAAAGACTTGTTCAAGTGCTTTTTCTTGACTACGCTCCAAAGGCCGAGGCTTTTCAGGAAGTATAGTGTGCAAAGCATCCATAAGTTTTCCATATGATGAAAGCGTTGGAATTGGAGTAGCTTCAGGTGGGAGCGCTTTCATCTCCATTTCAGTTCTCGGTAAATAATTCAAAATTGAGGGTTGGTTCAATAGAAGTGCTCCAGACATCATGCCGGCCGTTAATAGTTTTGCGGAATGTGCTCTCAGTTTTCCCAGTGGAATACCTTTACTTTCCAAAAAGATTGACGCCTCAGAATGTTTTTTTGTAAAGGTATTTCGAGTCTCAAGTGTTTTTAACTTTAACTTGGTCCGTATTGTATCAGAGGTTTGGGCAGAATCCATACTTCATTGTAAACTGACTTTTAATCTTGTGCATTCACTAATCGAGCGAGTACTTCTGCCTTTCCAAGGATTTCCATACTTTCGTTTAATGGAGGTGAAACTTTCTTGCCAGTTACTGCGATTCGTAAATCCATAAAAAAGTCTCGAGCTTTTAGTGAGTTATCTAAAACAAGTTTTTGTAAGACTTCACCAATGGCTACCGTGTTAAAGTCTGACATTTGTTCAATTGCTTCTTGTGCAAAACGAACGTGATCAGCTTGTAGGCCCGAAAACAACGTGTTGTCAACTTCAGGTTTTGAAAAGAAAAATGCTGTTAGATCTGAAAATTCAGATAGTTTTTTCATGCGTTCTTTCACAAGCGGTGCAATTTTTTGTAATAAGAGTATGTCTGTTCCAGAAGGTGCGTATGTAAGTAAAATTTGTGCAAGTTCATGGTCTGGCTTTGCTTTTATATATTGGGTATTAAACCAATCTAGTTTTTGCCGATCAAATGCAACCAAATCAGTTTTGTGAATTTTCTCGAGGGAAAACTCCTGTGCAAACTCTTCAAGCGAATAAATCTCCTTCTCTCCTCCTGGATTCCATCCCAAAAACATTAAGTAGTTTACGAGTGCCTCTGGCAAGTATCCATCGTCAAGAAATCCTCGTGCAGCTACTGGACCATGTCTTTTAGAAAGCTTTTGATTACTGCCAATTTCCTTTAGATTGGGTAAATGTCCATGGATTGGAATTTCCCAGTCAAATGCTTCATATAACAAAATGTGTTTTGGAGTTGAGGGCAACCATTCGTTTCCACGCATCACATGGGTGATTTCCATTTCATGATCATCTACTACAACTCCTAAGTGATATGTTGGAAACCCATCAGACTTCAAAAGAATCTGATCATCGATTTCATCTGACATAAAGCTTACGTTCCCTAAAACTGCATCATTCCATGAAATCTCCTGACCAGCTGGTACTTTCAAACGAATAACATACGGCATATTACTCGATAAGTTTTTCAAAACTTCCTCTGTATTTAACGAAGTACAATGCCCATCATACTTTGTTGAAGTAATGCCTCTCGATTTTTGATCTTCTCTCATTTTATCTAAACGTTCTGAGGTACAAAAACAGTAGTACGCCTTGCCAGTTGAAACAAGATTTTCAGCGTGTTTTTTATATAAAGGCAGTCGCTCGGATTGCACATATGGAGCATGTGGACCGCCAACTTCTGGTCCCTCATCCCATGAAAAACCATAATCTCGAATGACTGCCAAAAGTCGTTCTGTCGCTCCTTCTACGAAACGAGTCCTATCAGTATCTTCAATTCGAATCACAAATCGCCCATTATTTTTTCGAGCAAGTGCCCAATTATAAAGCAGTGTTCGTACTCCTCCTATATGAAATTCTCCCGTCGGACTCGGTGCCATTCTGGTCGCAATTTGTTTTTCGTTCATGCATGGATTGTAACACTGAGCACATGTATACTCAAAGTATGGCTGCAAATTTAACCATTGTTGCAATCCAAACACGCAAAGTTATTCGCTACGGAGTACTTTTTATCATTTTAATGATACTTGCAAGAGGTGCACTCGGAGTGGGAGTTAGTATCTATAAAGCAGTCGTCCCAAAACCAACGCTACCCCCTACTGCGCGCTTCGGCCCATTACCGGCATTACCTTTTCCTGCCGCAAATCAAAACCTCCCCGCGCTTACCATTTCAGTTGAAACAGCCACTGGTAAATTACCAGTCCTACCAACACAAGCGGATGTCTATTATATGCCGCCATATGCAACAAACTTATTTTCATACGACGATGCACAGAAAAAAGCTAAAGCAATGGGCTTTGATGGACAACCACTTCAGCTATCTGAAACGCTCTACCGATACACAAGTACAAGTGCGCCATCGACATTAGAGATGAACATCGTAACAAATGCGTTTTCTATTAGTTACAATCTGAATGCAAACCCTGCCCCGCTTTCTCAAATTCCAATAACTGCGGACGCTGCATATGCTCAAATGAAACAGCTCCTCTCAACAACTGGTATTCTTCCGGACGACATTAACACTGGTTCAATGAAGAGTGAATACTTGAAAGTTGAAGGACAAAACCTCGTACATGCGCTCTCCCTTTCAGAGGCAAACTTTGTAAGGATTAACCTGTTTAGAAAGGACTACAGTAAATTGCACGCAGTAACCGCTGACCCTAATCGCGCACCTATCTGGTTTATTGTGGCAGGTGGAGGAGATAAGGCTAAAAGTGTTATAGCTGGACAATTTCGGTATTATCCAATTGATGAAAAAAAGTTTGAGACTTATCCTATCAAAACTCCACAGCAGGCACTTGATGAGTTGAAGGCAGGTAAAGCATATATTGCCAATCTAGGAATTAATCAAGATGGCAATGTAACAATCAGAGACGTCACTCTTGCATACTATGATTCAGAAGATTCAATGCAGTTTTATCAACCCGTTTATGTGTTTAATGGAGATCGCGATTTCGTGGCATATGTGCCCGCAGTTACCGCTCAATATTACGGAAAGTAACTAACTACCACTGAGTTTTAGAATATATCCAATCAATAAGCTTTTTTGTTTCTCCAAAACGATCATCACTTCCATAGAGCGCAATAATAACTGGATGATTGTCCCGTGTTATGTATGTCACCAAGTTCTCGTGCGCAACTTCAGTCCATCCTGTTTTTATTCCTTGTACTCCAGGAACTGTTGAAAGTAATTCGTTTGTTGCCTTAAAGTAATGAACCGTTTTTCCACTCACACTGGAGACTGAGGCACTTGTTGTCCCGACTATTTGTCGAAGGTGCGGGTTACCCATGATTTCCTCACCCAAGAGCGTCATATCGTGTGCAGTACTCAAGTGTTCAAAATCATCAAGTCCTGTTGGATTTCGAAAAGTAGTGTTATCCATGTGAAGTGCTTTTGCTTTCGTATTCATATATAAAATAAATGCATCTCGACCTCCGGGATATACGCGCGCCAAAACTTCTGCCGCATCATTGGCAGAATCAACCAATGTGCCATAAAGAAGACTCTCAATGCTTAAGTTCTCACCCGCAAAAACTCCCATTTTTTGACCTTCTATTTTAAATGCAGGAACTGTTACAACCAAATCTGGATCGTATACTTCAGAAGCAACAAGCGCAGTCATCATCTTTGTAGTTGAAGCCGGGGCTACTCGTTCATCAGAGTTTTTTTGATACAAAACAACATTAGACGCAATATCAAAAACATAAATTCCATGTGCCGTTATATTAGGTGCTTCTGCATATAATGTAGGCTTTACAGTTTCTGTTGGTGTCGGAAGTTCTTGAGCATTTGAAGTATATGGACTCGTAGTCGGTGAGGGATCCTTTTGAGTGACAAACAAGAGTAAAACGCTAAATGCAAACAAAACAATTGACAGGTGCAGTAGTTTCATCTATTTACTTTTTCTTCTGAGTAGTAAGCCGAACGTCGACCCGTTCCATGTCTCGTGGGAAGAGAGAAGCTTCTCTTACATTTTTCAGGCCTAGTATATGCATCGTGATTCGTTCCGCTCCAAACGCAAAACCTCCAAGCGGTGGCATTCCATATCGATATGCTTGTAAGTAAAGCTCTATATCATCAGGATTAATACTCCATTTTTTAGCGTGTTCAACAAGCGTCTGATAATTATCGATTCTTCGTCCTCCAGTCATCCATTCAGTTCCTCGGCCAATAAGATCAAAGCCTTGATTGTATTCTGGATCTTCATCATCTGGATATGTATAAAACGGACGATACTGCGTTGGATAGTGGCTAATAAATACAAGCTCAGAATTGTGCGTTTCCATTGCCCACTTAGTGATTTCTCGCTCATCTTCTGGTGAGGGGTCTTTTTCCTTTCTAACATCACGCCCGGTACGTTCAAAAATGATTTCTTGAGCCTCACGAAGTTTTAAAGTTGGAATTTTATCACTTACAAGCGGAACTGAAGTGTTAAAGAGCGCTAATTCTTCACTACACTTTTCAGATACTTCCTTCAAAATAAATTTGATTACATATTCTGCCATATCTCTCACTTCCAAATAATCCTCAATGAAACCCATTTCAGCGTCTAGGCTCACAACTTCTGTAAGATGTCTTGTTGTAACGGAAGGCTCTGCACGAAACACCTTATTAACACTAAACACCCGCTCATAAACACTCACTAAAAGTGATTTATACATCTGTGGACTTTGGGAGAGATACGCCTCGTGGTCAAAATATTTAACTTTAAAAACCTCAGATCCACCTTCTGGAATTGAGGAAATGATAGAAGGAGACTGGAACTCTACAAAGTCTTTTGATTGGAGTGCTCGTCGGAATGAGTCGATCACAGTGGCTTGAACTTTAAAAATAGATTGCTGTTTCTTGTTTCTCAAGGTAAGCGATCTATAATCAAGTAGAGTTGGGAGTTCTAAATCTAAATCAGTTTTACCCATATCGAACGGTAGTTCAGCAGCTGCATTTATTACCTCGACTTTTTCAATTTGCAACTCAACTGAGCCTGTTGCAATTTCTTTATTCACTAACTTTTCAGGACGTTTCACGACAGTGCCATGCAAATACAATACACTTTCTTCAGTGATTTTTTCTAGGTTTTGTCCTACACACTGAATTGTCCCGGATCTATCTCTCAAATCAATAAAGGTTATCTTTCCATGATCTCTAATTGTTTGAGCCCAACCTTTTAGTACAACCTTCTTGTCGATCTCTTGTAATGTTTCCGAAATGAGCGTACGTTTCATGGGGCTAGTATACCATTATTTTTTGTGAAGAAAACGATTTATCTGACGTCTTGCCGTCGTTGTCACCACACTCTCAAGCCAATGTCTGCTTGGTTCATGAATGTTTTTTGCCTTTAAAATTTCTACTACATCGCCACTTTTCAACTTGTGTGTGAGCGGAACTATTTTTCCGTTCACCTTCGCCCCTGAAATATAAAACCCTAAATTTGTATGGACCGCAAAAGCAAAGTCTACTGGAGTGGCACCACTTGGCAAATCGTACACATCTCCATTCGGGGAAAACACGAAGTTTCTGTGTTGAAAGGCATCAAACTTAACCGCTTTCAAGAACTCCTCAGAATCTGAAATTTGATCCTGCCATGAGACAAGCTCTTTCACCCAAGTAAGTTTTTGAGAGGGAAGGGTTGCCTTGCCACTTTCGAGTAGAGCGTCTTTTGCTCCTCCGCTTTTTGCTTCCGAATATGCCCAGTGTGCCGCTGCTCCATGTTCTGCTTCTTCGTGCATCTGAAATGTACGAATTTGAACCTCCACAATTCTGCCTTCAGGTCCAAAAACCTTTGTGTGAATTGAGCGATAGCCATTCGGCTTAGGTTGCGCGATAAAGTCTGAAATCCCGATGCTTGGAACGGGCTTATAGAGCGAATGGACAATTCCTAGGGCCGCATAACAGTCGGCTACCCGGTCAACAAGTACACGAAGCGCTACAATGTCGTGGATTTTTTCAAAGTCACCTGCAATTTCATCTCGTTCAAGTTTTTTCCAAAGCGAATACAAATGTTTTTGTCTTCCCAGAACTTTCCCTTCTATCTGCTCCTTCTGTAAGTTCACAAGTATTTCATTCATCATTTTTTCAGTGTGTTCTTTAGCCTGAGCGTAGTTTTTTTCAGATACCTTCACAAGCTTTTTATAGTCATCTGGATATAAGTAGGGGAAGGATAAATCCTCAAGTTGTGCTTTTACCGCTCCCATTCCGAGACGCTCTGAAAGTGGAGCAAATATTTCCAGTGTCTCTCGAGCAATTTTTCGCTGCTTGTCCTCAGGAAGCGCTGCAAGCGTTTGCATGTTGTGCGTTCTATCCGCAAGTTTGACGAACACCACCCGGAGATCATGGGCCATAACGAGGATCATTTTGCGCAAAGACTCAACAAACATATCCTCGTGACTTCCCTTTAAACGAAGATTTGAAACTGTCGTCACACCATTCACGAGTGTGGCAATTTCACTCCCAAAGGTTTCCTTTAAGTCTTCCGGATTGGCACCTCCATCTTCAACGGTATCGTGTAAAAGGCCTGAAACAATTGTTGTTACATCAAGATGCCACTGAGCAAGAAGTATCGCTGTCTCAAGAGGGTGCACAACGTACAGATCACCGTTTTTACGAACATGGTCACCATGCGCAAGCTTTGCAAACTCCCAGGCCTTAATTAGCAATTTTTGATCAGTTTTTTTGGGGAGCAGATCTTGAAGATTTTGAAACTTTTTTTCTATCGCTTTGTTTGTTTTCAACGTGTTCATGAAAGTCTTTTATTAACAGCTGTAACGTACTATTGCCGTTCCAAGTGTTTTCATCAATACTATACACCAAGTCAAGGTTTGAGCCTACTTTTGGCGAAATCGACCACTGCTTGGCCCGGAACAAAAGCGCCTCAAAAGTGACTGAGTCTTTTCGAATATTCAATTTAAGGTGATCTCCCGTTTTACCTAACGGTTTAAGCGAACGAACCGTTGTATCAAAGGTTGCAAAAATAGGTTTTGGGTTTCCATTTCCAAATGGTTCCATTTTATTTAATTGCACAAACAATTCTTTTGTAACATCTGAAAAAGGAACTTCACAATCGACTATCAGTTTTTTTAGAAATAGATCATCTGATAAATTTTCCTGAACATACATTTCAAACTTTTCTAAGAACTCAGGTAACTTTGCTGTTTCAATTGTAAGTCCTGCCGCCATCTCATGCCCACCAACATTAACAAACATCTTTTCAAATTCTCGAAGTGCTTTCGTGACATTAAAGCCAAGGATCGATCTCGCAGATGCTTTGGTATGTTTTTCACCTTTTGAAAAAACAATTGCAGGACGTCCAGTTTCTTCAACAAGCTTTCCTGCAGCCAATCCTATTACCCCTTCATGAAAGTCACCAACAACAAGTAGTATCTTTGATTTACCATTAGTTTGTTCTCGAGCGGCATCGAGGACTGTTTTGGTAATGTCTTGCCGCTTTAAATTAAGATCAGATAGTTCTGCGGCAATATCACGGGCTAACCCCATCTTTCCAGTACACAGGAGTCTGACCACAGTTAAAGCATCTCCCAGTCGTCCTGCTGCATTAATGCGAGGACCAATAATGTAACCAATTTCATAGGTTCCAACAGCTGTTAGTACAATTTCTGCAGTTTCACATAAGGCACGAATGCCTGCGCGACTTGAATCATGAATGGCAGCTATTCCGTGATACGCAAATGAACGGTTTACCCCCACGAGTTTCATTTGATCTGCAATTGTTGCAATTCCAACCAAATCCAAATTTTGTTGGCTTTTTTTAGAGTCTTTTAGAATTTCACGACACAAACACCAGGCTATTGCAGTACCACAAATCTTAGTTGAATGGACGAGAATGTCTGCTTCATTTTTTTGAGAAATTTCATGATGGTCCGTCACAATTACAAAAATCCCTCGTGTTTGAGCTTCTTTAATAGCCTCGTGCGCCACGATACCATTGTCTACCGTGACAATAACCTTAACATCTGAATATCGCTCACAAATTTTGTTTAAGCCTGATATTGTCATACCATACCCATCGCTAAAGCGATCTGGAATAAAAGGAAAGACCTTTAAACCTTTATCATGAAGTGTTGTCCATAAAAGGGACGTGGCGCACGTACCGTCCACATCATAATCTCCATATATGACTACTGTTTCACCTTTATCTTTTGCTAAAATAATTTTTTCAACTGCATTTTGTAAATTTTCTTCAGAAACACCAAGTTCATCAAAAGTGAAATTTAACGGGTTTTTAGGATCTAAGAAAGATTCTCTGTCTTCTATCCCCCGGTTTTTCAATAAACTTTCTAAAATGTCTGTTGGATTTTTATCCTTAATTTCCCATTTTTTAGGTAACATGGCACATTCTACCGTATAATCAAAGTAACATGCAGTTGCCAAATGAAGTTCTACACATTTTTGATGTTTTTTTGAACTCAGGATACGAGATATTTTTAGTTGGCGGAGCAGTGCGTGACCTAGTATTGGGGCGTGAAGTACGAGATTGGGATTTCACCACCAACGCAACTCCCGAACAGATACAATCTTTATTTCCAGACAGTTTCTATAACAATGATTTCGGAACAGTAGGAATTCCTGCAACAAACCCTGAATTTGATGTTCATGAAATAACTACTTACAGAACAGAGAGAGAATATACCGACTTTAGAAGACCAGATAGTGTCGAATGGGGAAAAACACTCAACGAAGATTTGGAGCGACGAGACTTCACCATAAATGCAATGGCTCTAAATAAAGAAGGCGAAATTATTGATCCTTGGGAGGGACAACTTGACCTAAAGAAAAAACATATTAAAGCTGTAGGTGACCCAATTGAGCGTTTTCAAGAAGATGCACTCCGGCTTATGCGAGCTGTTCGTATTGCTACACAACTTGAATTTACTATTGAAGAAAAAACACTCGAAGCTATTCAAACGCATGCTCCACTCATTCACAAAATTGCAAGCGAGCGAGTGCGCGATGAACTCATGAAGATATTGGCATCCAATAACCCAGTTCACGGAATCGAATTGATGAAAGAAACTAATTTACTTACTGAGATTCTTCCAGAACTTGATAAGTCGTTTGGTGTTGAGCAAAAGTCTCCACAGAGACATCACAAATATGATGTTGGGACTCATCTTCTCATGTCACTCAAAGAATGTAAGTCAACAGACCCCATCGTCCGTTTTGCAACACTGCTACACGACATTGGTAAACCACAAACATTCAAGAAACAAGACAACGGTGTTTTGACTTTTTATAACCACGAAGTAGTAGGCAGTAGAACTGCAAATAACATAATGAAGCGTTTAAAGTTTTCGAAAGCTGACACGGAGAAGATGTTTAAGCTCGTGCGTTTTCATCAATTTACCGTCGATGAACATCAAACAGATTCAGCAATCCGCAGATTCATTAGAAATGTTGGAATGGAAAACATTGAAGATATGCTCACACTTCGGGTTGCAGATAGATTAGGCGGAGGAGCTCGAGAAACAAGCTGGCGACTTGAAGAATTTAAAGCACGCTTAATTGAGGTACAAAAACAGCCGTTCTCAACTAAAGATTTAAAAGTAAATGGAGCAGATGTTATGGAAGTTCTTTCTATTCCCCCGAGTAAACAAGTTGGGCAAATTTTAAATAATTTATTTAAAAAAGTAGAAGAAAAAGAAATTGAAAATGAAAGAGAAGTTTTATTGAATGAGATATCAAGATCGCACCCTAAAATCACTGCTTCTTAAACTTCTTTTGCAGCTCTTCCCAAGTGACTAAAACGGGAACTGCAACAAATGGCGATGAGTAGGTTCCCGAAATAGTTCCCACTAAAAGGGCCACGGCAAACCAGCGAATTGTGTTGCCACCAAGAGCTGCTAAACATGCAAGCATAATAATGATTGTCAGCGAGTTAAAAACAGATCTTCGCATTGTTTCGGAAAGCGCTCTGTTTGCAACTTCACCAACACTTCCCCCATGCTTTCTGCGAATTTCACGAATACGATCATAAACGACAATCGTGTCATGTACAGAGAAAGACAAAATGGTGAGAAGTGCAGTTATAAATAAATAATCTACCTCAGCATGAAAGAAATGCCCAAACAAGGAAAACAATCCAACAACAACAAATGCATCATGAAAGGTGGCTACAGTTGCAGATAGACCAAATTTTATACTTTTAAATTGGTATGCAATCCACAACAAAATAGTTACTGCTGAAATTAATATCGCATAGAATGTTTTTTGCAAAAGTTCACGACTCAGTGACGGGCCAACTTGTTCAAAGCTTAACTGCACTGATTTACTACCTGCAATATCTGAAACAGTTTTTATGATTAATTCTTTTTGAGAATCATCTATTTGACCAAATTTAAAGTCATACACATTGTCTCCATTTTGGATAATGTTTGTAGTATCAATCCCTTTCTCATGTAGTTTACGATTGAGCTCATCAGTAGTTACCTCTTTTTCAAGCTTATAAGTAATATTTGTTCCTCCTGCAAAATCAATTCCTAATACAAATTGCCACTTAACAATACTAAAAATCCCAACAGCAATTACAACTGTCGACAAAGCAAAGTAAAACTTACGAAGCTTCATCCAATTAAACTGTGCTTTTTCTGTTGTATCTGTTTTTTTCATATTTATTTTTGCATAAAAGCAAAAAATTTAGTTTTCTTTGGATTTGCGTCAACTGACTTCTCAACAATAAAAAATCTCAATAAATTACGTGAAACAAAAAGTGAGGTGAATAGACTAATTAAAATACCAAGTGCCAGGGTATAAGCAAAACCTCGAACGGGACCTGAAGTATTCAAAAATGGCCAATCAAGCGGATTTGCGAGAACAAACGCAGTTACCAAAGTTGCAACATTGGCATCTCGAATAGAATTCCATGCCCTACCAAATGCAACTTCTAGTGCATGTGCTGTTGACAGTTGCTTTGCTTTTTCCTCACGATATCTTTCAAATATCAGAATGTTCGCGTCAACCGCCATACCAACAGATAATAAAAATCCAGTAATTCCAGGAAGAGTAACAACAATCGGAATAAGTTTATACAGTGAAAGAGATATCACTGCAAAGATGACCAATGCTATGTCAGCAATGAGCCCCAGTTTTCCATAAATGATTAGCATGAAGATAAAAACTAAAGTCACTCCGAGAACTCCAGCTTTTACACTTTGTGCGATTGCTGCGTTTCCAAGCGTGGCTCCAATTGTGCGTTCCTCAATGAGTTTCACTGGAATTGGTAGTGCTCCAGCATTCAATTGAACAGCCAATTGCGTCGCTTGATCTTGTGTGAAGTTACCACTAATTTGAGCGTTTCCATCGGCAATTTTCTCATTTACAACTGGTGCTGAAACTACCTGATCGTCAAGAACGATAGGAATTACCTTCCCAACATTTTTCTCGGTGAGTGCTGCAAATTTTTTAGCACCTTCATCTGTGAACGTCAAAGACACCATCGGTTTTCCACCTACACTATCAAATGCTAGTTGCGCGCTTTTTAAGTCTGCTCCTGTTAAATCAGTTTTCTTTAAATCTTTTCCATCACTCGAAACTTCAGCGAATGATAGTTGTGCTGTTTGTCCAACTACCGCGATTGCTTGTTTTGTGTCTGAAACACCGGGAAGTTCTACAATTACCCGATCCTTACCTTCAAACTGAGAAAGTAAAACGTTACTTTCTGAAACCCCAAATAAATTCACGCGCCGCTCTATGACATTTTGCAATGAAGAAAGCGCTTCTTGCTTTCGAGATGCATCAAGCTGGGAGGTGTCTGCCTCAAACGTTAATCGTGCTCCGCCTACTAAATCAAGTCCCAAGAGAAGTGGTTTATTTAAAAATGTTTTTTGAAATTCCTTATTAAAACTAACATGTGGCAAATTAATTGAAATTGGAAGTTTTTCAGGCACTGAAATATAAATTGCAAAAAGTGTCACTAAGAGTATAAAGAAGAGTTTTCGTTTTATGTATTTCATAGAACTTATTATCCAATAAGAGTGTCTTCATCACCGATAATCATGACGCGACTTCCCGCCAAAATCCCCAGAAGAAATGGGTCTCTGCGCTTCTTTCGAAAATCAAATTCATCCCGACTCATGACCGTATAATTAATTTCACGACCTCGCTTACTTTCTTCTGCACGTATTATTGTTGCTAATTCAGGAAGTACAACTTCTCCTATAACCAAAATATCTACTTCATCATCTTTTTTTCGATCTTTATATCTCGCAAACTTTCCACTAAACATAATGTGGTTTAATTTTCCCAGCTTTGATTTATTTGAAATGATGGAAAGCCCGAGACCCGTGTTTTTTGCAACCAATGAAATTAGATCTCCGTACATCGGATAATCGCTACGAACCCAGTAATACACTCTATTTCCACGCTGTTCTTTTTTTAAAATTCCAGCACCTTCCAAGCGCGACAATTCACGCCGAACAGCGTTTATTTCTTCTTTAACTTCACGCACAACAGCACGAACGTGATACAGTTCGTTGGGATTGCCATAGAAAAGCTCCAGAAGCTTAATCCGTACTTTTGATGTTACTATGTCTCCTAGGTCTGCCATATATAAGAAATTGGGGCAGGCAGATATTACTTAACGCTCACAGTGTTGTCGGAGGGCAAAGCCTCTATCCACACTACTCCTCGAACAAATGATATTTCCTTTCCAGTTTTATCGTAAAAAATAGTTCTATCATTTAAAGTTGCTCTCTTCCAAGTTCCTTCAACAACAGTTCCGTTGTTAAATACCATTGCCTTTCCAGTTCCATAATTTTCATAATACATATGATACTCCTTATCCACCGGACCTTTTTCAATTACAAACTGTACAACCAAGTTTGTAGTTGAAAGTTGTGGCTTTCCATTATCCATATCTACATGTGGTGTACCCCCATTAAATCTCAAATATCGATTTGTGGTTGGATCGTACTTCCACTCGACATTGTAGCTCGGTTGGTTTTTCCAAAACTCGAAGCTAATGTCTGTCGCATCAGGTGCCGCCACTTTACTACCGTCTACAAACTTCCAAGAAATAAATGTCTTGTCCCATGCAGTACCATCCGCGTTGGTCGCACCAAATCCTCTTTTTGCGCCTTCATCATATAGCTTATCTGTTGATCCCATAAAAGTGTGTTCCATTGCGGCCCCGGGGATACGTTCTGGATCTCTCCACATAGTTGGATAGCCAACACTGGTTCCTCCATCCATATCATTACCACCTGGTACTCTCCAGCCAAAATCAATAAGAAGTTGGAAAGCATCAACTGTTTTGTCTACTTGCCCAAGTGCTTTCCGTCCGTTTGCAGAATGATTGTCAACGTTGTTTGCTCCACCTACGTGAACGTTAATTGGATCAAGTCCATATTCGTGTGCCCATTTTGCAAAATAAACTCGTTCACTTCTGACAGGCCCAATACGAACATCCTCTGCAGCTGCTCCACAATAAAAGACTCCTAAAAATCTAGTGATCCCACCTTCTGCAACTGCCTCATATACAACGTCAGCTTTAGAAAGCCCAGACTGTGGTCTCGAATCGATATGGTTTTCAATTATCGCAGTAATTGGGCGCCGATTCTTCCAGATACCTTTTTCAACGGTTGTGTACATTTCACCGTTTATTGGGCATGCTTCAGTTTTTGGAAGACTCAGATCAATTTTACCTCGAGCTGTTCCCACCTGTGCTGAAGGAATTGCGGCAATTTCGTGATTCATAGCAGGGAGTACTTTTTTAAAGAGAAGATACGAAAACGCAGATACTATCAAATAAATTCCAATAAGGGAAACATATAACGTTTTGTTCGGTTTTTTGTCTGTCATGATTTTATTGCTAATTGTATCGCATTTTTCTCTTCAGGTGACAACTCAATTTTACTTTGGCCTCGAACCACTGTCTTTGAGTAAATTCTCGTTCGACTATTTGTATGAATACTCGTAATTACCACTCCAGTCCCGACTGCATCCAACAAAGCCAATGAAAAACTCTGTTCATATTCATGATTCCCAAATGGGTTAAAGGGAACAACTCCCAGTTTTTGAATATACTTTGTTTTTTCTTTATCGAGTCGCTCAATCTCTTGATAAAGTTCCTTAAACTCTTTTTTGCTTGCCGTGTGTGACCTAATAAGCTCAGTGAGCACTTCGGACAAACTTCCTTTTTTCACTCTCGAGAGATTCTCAAACAAACTTACAGTTTTTTGTAATTTTTGTGTAAGGTAGAAGTTCCAAATAAGAACAACTATCAGAATAATAAACAAAGCTATCAGCACGTTGAGTAATTTTTCAGCTCAAACAGTGTAATTGATTTCCCTTTTACCTGTCAATGGTAAAATACGTATTGTGAACACCAAATACAAACAAACATTCGAGGTTTTCAAAAAGCACTATCAGCTCGTTCCTTTGGAAATATATGCAGATAACCCCTATAAAAGCGTTGTTGCAACAATGATGAGTGCTCGAACTAATGATGACACCACAGTAATCGCCGCAAATAGATTATTTGAAAAAGCACCCGATGTGCATAAACTAAATACACTTTCAGAGGCTGATATTGCAAAACTTATTTATCCTGTTGGTTTTTACAAAACAAAAGCTAAGCATTTAAAACTTTTAGCAAAAAAATTGATTGAAGACTTTGGTGGTACTGTTCCACAGACGAGAGAAGAACTGATGAGCTTAGCGGGTGTCGGGCGTAAAACTGCAAACTTAGTCTTAAATCGGGCATTTGGCATCCCCGCCATCGCAGTTGACATTCATGTACACCGAATTACGAATATGATCGGCTGGGTTCATACAAAGACACCAGAAAAAACAGAACTTGAACTTATGAGGATTATTCCAAAAGAAATGTGGCCTGAATTGAATCGGTTATTTGTAAGTATTGGTAGACAATTCAGATCTCACAAAAAACTAGAAGAATTTTTGAGGACAAACAACTTGATACATGAAGACAATTAAAAAAGACCGATATAGAAAATCAAGAGGTGGCAATACGCACATATATGAAATCTATTGTTCAAGCTGTGGAGAAAGATTGCTTACATATCAAAAAGACGGAATTGGTTCAATTTTGAGATTATATATTGACAGAATTCATGAGGTAATCGAGTTTACCAATTTATATTGTAAAAAATGCAAAGCATTAATCGGAACTCCAATGATATATAAAAATGAAAACAGAAAAGCGCTCAGATTACAAAAAGGCAGTTTTTCTAAAAAGCTCGTCCTCTAGTAAGCTGCAATCGCCACCCCAAAGTTGTTTTGTGCATAAATACAACCCCACACATATTCTCCTCCGGTTAATAGTTTCTTGTGGCCAAGAGTGTTTTCCCATAAAGAAACTGCGTCATCTGCACTTGTTGCACCGCTGACCAAAAATTCGGATAGATTATATTTATCGTATATCCAACTTAAGTCAGAACGATCTGCAGGAAGTTTACTAAACCCTTCATGTCCATCGAGCTTCCCGAGTTCTAATAACTGATTTAAGCGAATAGATGCAATCGTGCAAAGCTCGTCTCGTTGTTGAAGTGCGTTCACTCCGAGCTGAACTCTTCTTTTGTTAACTGAGTCCCACAATTGTGGACCCGTCCAATCTACCGGATGAGGAGCTAAAGTTGCAACTGGGGTTTCAACCGGCGTTGGGGTTGGTGCCACCGTAGCTTTCTTGTAAGAAACTGCACCATTTTTAACCAACGCGATTACATTATCGATTTCGACTTGAGCCGTTGCTGTCGCATTGTTATAGCCCTGTGTATATCCCATGTCATATCCTTTTTTTATAAGAAATACTAATAGACTACCACCGAAGATAAACAAAATAAGTTTTAATACTAGTTTCATAGGTCTAAAACAATGGTAACAGGACCATCGAGTGTTGCTTCAATTTTCATATATTCACCAAAGGTCCCGTGCTCCACAGGTAAATCTTTTTTCAGTTCGGTTAGAAATAACTCGTATAGTTCTTTTGCTCGCACCGGGTTTTCAGCATCCAGAAATGATGGTCTATTTCCATCTTTGGTATTTGCAAGAAGTGTAAATTGAGAAACAACTAAAATGGGGAGCTGTAAGTCGAGTGCTGAATGTGTCATTTTTCCCGGTACATTCTCAAACAATCTAATTTTTTTTAGCTTATTTGCAAGATCAATTGCTTGTTTTTCGGTATCTGCCTTCTTAACACCAAGCAATACAAAAAGTCCCTGTTCTATTTTTCCAACTACAGTGCTCGTGCGAACATTGGTGACTGCGGCATTAGACACTCTTTGAATAACTGCTATCATCTGAGGCAAAGTATACCAGAACTACTGATTCTAAATTTAAAAGATTAGAAATGATCCAAATAAAAACAAAACACCCGCATAATGCGGGTGCTCTGCTTTTTGGAAGCGTGTAAGCCAGGTTCTGTTCTTCCACTTACGTGAAATGGTAATAATCTGTCTAAGCCCTAAACCTTAAAGCATCGGGAAAAACACCGTCTTTGTCGCTTAATTCGTAGGTTGCAGCGGGGAGGGTTACCTCTTTTCACCCTCTTCCATGAGTTTTCACCCAAAGTGAGTCGTAGTCTCTGTGGCCCTATCTAGCGGTTGCCCGTCTTTGGATTTAACCAAAGCACCCTGTTTTTCAGCTGCCTGGACTTTCCTCACCTGCAAATTGCAGGCGTAATTACCCAGCTTCCAGTTAATAGTATATCACACGAGACGATATTATAGGGTTTTTAAACTTTATAGGTGGGGTACATTTCCTGGATGACGACCATTGTGGCTAATACAATAGGAATTGAAAGAATAGCTCCAACAACACCAGCAATTTTGAAGCCAATAATAAGTGCGAGAAGCGAAATAATCGGATTTACACCAGCAGACTTTTGCATAACCTTTGGCACAAAGAGATATGACTCAACTTGTTGAATCAAAAAGCCAAGAGCGACTACTGCCCATCCGGTAATTGGTGAGACACTAAATCCAACGATAGCCGCAGGAATAATTGCAATTACTGGACCTAGGTTTGGAACTGCTTCCAATATTCCAGCCAAAAGAGCCATCGGAATTGCATAAGGAACTCCCAAAATAGTGAATCCAACAAAGTTTGCAAACCCGACAATAAACATAAGAACTATTTGTCCTCGCGCCCAGCCACCAAGTCGTACTTCCATCTTCAAAAGAGTCCTTTCAAAAACAGCAATGTGTTCTTTTGAGACATGAGGTTGAAGGTTTTTGACAATATCTCGCCTTGCAAGTGAAAAATACAACCCAAACAAAAAGACAGAAACCACAGCCAATATATTAGAAAAAACTGAAACACTAATGGACAAAATCTGAGAAGGCAACTTCCCCACTTCAGAAGTTAGCTCGCGAGTGGTTTCATCTATCACAAAACTTGGTATTTTAAGTTCTTGTAAATATTTGGGGAGCGCTGCTGCAAAACTTGAAGTTTGCTCTACTAAAATCGGAGTCATTGCAGCTAAGCACACAATAATAAGACTAATAAAGCATAAATATACAATGAGTACTGATGCGGCCCTTGGGATATGTGCTTTTTCAAGTCGAGTGACTGTCGGATTCAAAACAAGCATAATTAGAAGTGCAACAAACAACTGCAAAACAATATCGCCTATGTAGTACAAAAAAAACAATGATATTAGAAAGACTACAGTAAAAATTATTGTTTTATAGGAAATCTCGATTTTTCTTGGCATTGCTTATTGTGCCACTTTTCGACCAAATCTTCTACCTCACTTTTATAACTACTGTTCTGAATATCGAACCAGTGAATGTCATTCTGTTTTTGAAACCAGGTAAGTTGTCGTTTTACATACTGTCTTTCAGAAAGCTTCCATTTTTTTATCGCTTCGGTTTCTGAAATTTCTCCATTCAAATATGAGCAGATTTCTTTGTAACCCGTTGCAGACATCGACATATGATTGACCGAGGTTTTATTTAAAAGTAGATCCTTTACTTCCGCAAATACGCCATTTTTTAGTCTTCTCTTGACTGACTCGTCTACTCTTTTTTCAAGAAAACCGATATCACTTCTTAATCCAATTAAAAGTGAATTGTATTTTTCTTTAAACAAATTTGTATTTTCCTTTGAGACAGTAATCTCAATTGCACGAATAAGTCTTCTAGGATTTTGTCGATCAGATTCATTCAAAGAAAGCGCCTTAGCATTATCAAGTTCACGAAGTTTTTGATATAACGCCGCAACAGTTGTGTTCTCTAATTCTGTTCGAAGTTGTTGATTTGGAGGGATCGATGCTGTTTCAAAATTTTCTAAAATACCTTTTATATACAGTCCAGTGCCTCCTACAAGAATCGGAAGATTTCCCCGAACAGAGATTTCAATGATTTTTTCATTTGCAAACTTTAAAAAATGTCCGAGTGAAAATTCTTCATTTGGGTCTACTAAATCATATCCCCAAATTTTTATGATCTCTGAATATTGTTTCCCAGTTCCGATTGTCATTCCTTTATATACTTGGCGAGAGTCCGCAGAAACAATTTCCCCTTTAAATTTCTGTGCCAAAGAAATTGCAAGGTCAGTCTTTCCAGTTGCAGTTGGACCACAAATTATGAGGAGTGGAGTATTCATTCAATGAAATAAAGCAGAAAGCGCCTTCCACTGGGCCTTTCTTATGACAAGTTGAGGATTGGTATCTATTATATGTTTCGCTTTAACCAAATATTGTCTTGCTTGCATAGTATCGTCTTTGCGCAGGACCTCAGCCAATTTCATATAGCTTCCAGATACCCAAACATCTTTGTTGTATTGCCATTCATTTGTTTCTTCAAGTTTTGATAGTTCCTCAAATGCTTTTGGAAGACGGGATTTATCTCCAATTAGATATGCGCACAAGTCTGCTCTAATTTGCATTTCAAGGAATACAGCAGGTCTATCGTGTGGTGCTGGTGGTGCTACAACAAATGCAGAAACAGCAGCATCATATGACTTTAAAGCTATTTCAAAATCTCCCAAATCCTCTTGTACCTGCGCAAGGCGATACAGCGGCATAACAAGAAGACTTTCATCAGTGTTTTGTTTTGCAATTTCACAAGCCGCTTTGCACTCATGTTCAGCTAAAATAAGAAACGACTTATCCTTTGTCTTTTGCCACAAGAGTCTCAACGTTATTGAACGGGAAGCCAAAACATTAATTACACCAGCAAGGTTATGTTCTTCTTGATATGCAACTAATGATTCATCTGTGAGTTTCAACGAATCAGAAAATGCACCGATTTCTCTGGCATTTTCAGCTTGACTATGAAGTTCTTTTGCACCCGTTGTAGGCATACGTTTAGTATATCAAATGACAACAAAATGTATTATTTTGGGAGAATTTATCGAATAACTTGTTTTTTAAGTTTCTTTCCTGGAGTAAAACGTGGAGCTCTGTGTGTTTTAATTGTTACAAATTTTTCAGTATTTGGAATTTTGACCGTTTTGCCTTTCATTGATATCACTCGGAAGGTACCAAATCCTGAAAGAACTACCTTTTCACCTTTTCCTAGGGTTCTGCCTATTTCAAGAAGAAAAACATCGACTGCTTCCTCTGCTGCGCGTTTAGTAAGATGTGCCTTTTTCGCAACAATGTCGATAATCTGTTTCTTTGTCATTGAAAGTAATATAGAGCTCTATTGAAAAAAAGTCAATAACGTGGGGATAACAAAAACGATTAATGCGCGGCAGTTGTAGCAGTTGCCCGTGTTTCTCGCAATATCGTTACTTTAATTTGTCCCGCATATTCGGCCTCTTTTTCAAGACGCTTTGCAATATCGTGAGCAAGGACTGTCATTGCATCGTCGTCAACTTCATTTGGGTTCACGACAACTCGAACATCTCGTCCAGCTTGGAACGCAATTGCGCTTGTTACTCCACTAAAGTTATTTGCAATATCTTCGATAGCACTCATTCGCTTTACATAATTTTCATGAGGTTCATAGCGAGCTCCAGGACGAGAGCCTGAGACTGCATCCGCTACCCAAACAATTATTGATTCGATAGAAGAAAATGGTTTGTCTTCATGATGCTCTGCAATAATATTTACTACTTTTTTTGGCAATCCAAATCGCTTTGCAACTTCAACGCCTTTTTGAATATGTGTTCCTTCGTCATCAGTTACTACTTTTCCAATGTCGTGCATAAGGCCACCTAAACGGACTACTTCAACTTCTGCTCCAAGTTCTCGAGCAATACTCATGGCAATTTTAGTTTCTTCGATTGTGTGAAGAGCCAAATTTTGTCCGTAACTTGTTCTGAATTTAAATTTCCCAATCATACGAATAAGCTCAATTGGTAAATTGAATTCTCCAACTTCTTCAACAATTTTCTTTCCTTCTTCTAAAAGAACATCGTCCATTCCTTTTCGCACTTCTTCAACAACTTCTTCGATTCTTGATGGTTGAATACGAGTATCTTTCACGAGAATTTCAAGTGCGCGACGTGCAATTTCACGACGAATTGCATCGAAACTACTAATTCTGATTTCATTTGTCTCATCAAGTTCGATTTCAACTGATGCTGCTCGCTCAAATGCTCGAATGTTTCGACCTTCTCGACCGATAATACGTCCTTTTGTTTCCTCATTAGGAACGCTTACTGTGGAAATTGTGTATTCTGCGGTGTAGTTTGTTGCTCCATGCTTCATTGCATCAACCAAAATCTCTCTTGCTTTAGACTGTGAATCAAGTTTAATTCGTTCTTCAGCGTTTCGAATACGCTTTGCCATGTCGGAAGTTAAATCTTTTTGAAGTTCCTCAAGAAGCTCTTTTTTTGCTTCCTCTTTTGAAAGTCCTGAAATTTTTTCTAATTTTTCGAGAAGTTCGTCGCGCAATTGATCAGTTGTTTTAGCCATAAAAATGTTTATATTTTCTTAAACGAAGAAGAAAATGCTTTTTTTTATAAAAAAGCTGTAAACGAAGCATTGAACTCTATCATTGCGCTCGTCATCATTCCTCCTAGGTTTATAGTATATATAAACTGAGCTATAGAGTCAATTGAAGCCATAATCTGAGATGGTATCCAAAAAGAATGTTCCAGTTCCAACATGGCTGATCACATTTCGGACAGTCTAAACACCCACCCCAACAATACTTTTAACTACATCCCAGCCAAAACCTTTTCTAGCTAAGAACTCCTGAGCTTTTCGTTTACTGACAGCAGCTTCGAGCGATTCCCATCTCCATTTGTTTTTTTCATATAAGTTTTTTGCTGCTGCTACTTCATCAACCCCAATTTCCTTAAGTGCCTTTTGGACTGTCTCTGTATCAATTCCTTTTCTTGATAGTTCTAATGCAAGAACTTTCTTTGGTTTTGGTTTAATGAGGTTTCTCGTCCTGATGAATGCACACGCATATTCAAAGTCATTCAGAAGCTTCATTTCAATTAGCTTTTTAATCGCAGAATCTTGTAGTTCGAGCGGCACTTCTCGTTTGTCAAATATTTCTCTCAATTGCATAACCGTCAAAGGACGACGAGCTAATCTTTTGAATGCTATTGAGAGGACTGCTTTTTCTTCCCAGCTCATGGAGTTATTCTGCCTCTACGACTTCGGGAACTTCTTCCCCGAGTTCGGTTGGAATTTTCTTTCCGGTGTTCATAGTCTCACGAATTTTTGTTTCAATTTCGAGCATAAGCTTTGGTGCTTCTTTAAGTGCCGACTTTGAACCTTCTCTTCCCTGAGCCAATACTTTTCCATTGTAATTAAAGAACGAGCCACTCTTTGTGATAATGCCAAGGTTCACCCCAACATCCAAAATTCCACCAGACTTAGATACTCCCTCGTCGTTCATAATGTCAAACTCAGCAACGCGAAGTGGAGGAGCAACTTTGTTTTTGACAATTCTCGCCCGGTGACGAGATCCGATTACCAAGTCTCCATCCTTAATACTTTCAATTTTTCGAATATCAATTCTAACGGACGCATAAAACTTCAAAGCAAGACCACCTGGAGTTGTTTCTGGATTTCCAAACATAACCCCAATTTTTTGGCGAAGTTGATTTGTAAAAATAAGAATTGTTTTGCTTTTTGAAATGGCACCTGTCAATTTTCTCAATGCTTGGCTCATAAGACGCGCTTGAAGACCCATCACTGCGTCTCCCATTTCGCCTTCTAACTCGGCTCGAGGAACGAGAGCTGCAACTGAGTCGACGACGATAACATCAACAGCTCCTGATCGAATTAAAGTTTCTGTAATTTCCAAAGCTTGTTCTCCTGTATCTGGCTGAGAGAGAAGCAGTTCATCTAAGTTCACCCCAATAGCTTCTGCTCGTTTTGGATCAAGCGCATGCTCTGCATCAATGAACGCACATTGACCACCGCGCTTTTGCGCTTCTGCAACAACATGTAAAGCGATCGTTGTTTTTCCTGATGCTTCTGGGCCATAGATTTCAATAATGCGACCACAAGGAAGACCTCCAACCCCAAGAGCCAAATCGAGTGCAATTGAACCTGTCGGGATTACAGCAATTTCACCATTTTGTTTTGAACGCTCACCGAGGCGCATAATCGAGCCCTTTCCATATTGTTTTTCAATTTGGTCCATTGCCATTTTAATAGCAGACATGCGAGCTGTGGAGTTTTCTTCACGGTGTGGAGCTTGAGTTTCGGGTTTCTTTGTTGCCATTTGTCCACTATGTATATCACTCAAATTTCTGTGATGCAAGGGTGAGTGTGGGGAAGATTACTATATATTGTACTAAAATCAGCGAGAAAACGGAGTATAGTTTAATGGTAAATGCCTGTCTGGAGGCATGCGACGAAAGTTAGATACTTTCTATCCCGACAATAATTGTCGGCTTCTTCATACTGCTGCTCTATCTTTTTACAACGACGGTTGAATGTCGTAGAAAACAGCTCCAAGAAACCCCCAATCTTTCGATTGAGGGTTTAATTTTTCTTGGTCTTAAAGAATTATTATTCTTCAGGAACTGTCAAACTATCGTACATGTCTTTACTCACAAACTTAGTCAAGTTTGTTCCATCTACGTTGGCTCGAACAGCGTATCTCACTTGCATACTTCCAGACTTAGTAGTCTTTTCGTATTTCTTCTTTTTTACCTGTGAGGTAGGGACTGTTACAAAGTCACGAGTCTTGACGTTGTAGAATTTTACATCATTCATCTTGTCCTCACCTCCTTCATAAGTAGCTTCAAAATACGCGGGCTTGAACGTGCTTGTCAAGCAGGAGTCCGTTAAGAATTGACTTATAGAATGAAGCTGGTAGGCTGTTTTGAATGCATTTCTTGAAATCTCACAAAACGCTAGTAATCATTTTTGCCCTTGCTCTTGGGGTAAGACTTATCTTACTAGACCGTTTTCCAATTGGATTTCATGTTGACGAAGCAAAAGTTGGTTGGAACGCATTTTCCATTTTAAAAACCGGAAAAGATGACCTGGGAAACAAGTTTGCGCTCTATTACAACACCTTTGGAGACTATCGCCCAACCGGAATTTTCTATATTACAATTCCTTCTATTCTTCTTTTTGGTCTAAATATTTTTGCTGTTCGGTTTCCGTCAGCTATTTTTGGAGCGCTGACTGTGTTCCCTGTTTATTTTCTGAGCTTACATTTCTTTAACCTTTATAAACAAAAGAAAAACACAACTGCCGCACTTTTTTCGGCACTCTTTATCGCACTAAGTCCCTGGCATCTTTTTGTAAGTCGAGCTACGAGTGAAGGGATTATTTCGCTGTTTTTTGCACTCTGTGCGCTACTTCTATTCATACAATTTTTGCACTCAAATAAAAAACAGTATTTCGCTACAGGGATTTCACTTTCTCTTATAAGCATGTTGTTTTATCATGCGGTTCGCCCGCTCATGCCGCTGTTGCTTTTTGCTGTCTACTTTTATTTTTGGAGATACATTTCTACACAAACAAAAAAATACGGCTTTCTATTTTGTATTCTTGTCTCGATCATCACCACCCTGTTTTTATTGTCCCCGTCTTCAAGAGGGAGGCTCTCTCAAGTTACCGTTACTAAATATCAGGACACTGTTTTAGGAACGCATACGAGTAAGTTTGAACTCCCTACACAAATTAAAAATGAATATGAAAAATATTTAGGACTTGAGTTTTTAAATGGTGACTCACCAAAACCATACAGATATCGAGTTTTTGGAGTAGGACTCGTGAGCTTTGCAACAATTGTATTTTTTGCCTCAGGAGTCGCATTTGTGGCAAAACGAAAAGTAAGTAGTATTACACTTTTCTTGTTTCTCCTTTCTCCAATTCCTGCCGCAGTCACTGGGGAAGATGCACCAAACCTACACCGAGCGTTATTTATGATGCCATTTATAGCACTCATTGCAGGATACGGTGCATTTCATTTATTTAAGGGAAGCTATTTGAAAAAAATCTTTGGGATACTGTTTCTTCTATGGTTTATTAGCTCAAGCATCTTTTCGCTCGTCACATATTTCACGAGTGGATCCCAAGATGCCGCTCCATACAGAAACACAGCAACTGAAGTTGTTACCCAGTTTGTAATTCAAAATGAATCAAAGTACCACACTATTGTTTTAACCAATAAACCTGATAGTTTTTATTCATGGTATGCATTCTTTTCAAATAAAAGTCCAAAAGTGTTTAATGCATTTGCACAAACTCGGGTGAAAGGAGATTGGGAATATAAAAATATAACCTTTACTGATAATAAGTGTCCGATTGCTGATGTTCTAAACAATAAAAAGCTCACTGGAAAACTTTTGGTTGTTGATGCGCCCCGCTGTGACATTGAAGGTATTCAAAAATCTCATCCTGAGGTAAAGGAAATGACAATACCAGTAAACGCAAGCTTTGAGACTCAATATCACGTATGGATACGGGAGAAGTAAAAAAAAAGCAGGTTACTTCTTTTTTGAAACCAATTTGTAGTACTCAGGATATAGTTCTTCTACTTCTGGCTCAATGCGGCTTTTTACTTGCGGGAAGAATGTTGCATCACGCGCAGTAATATTTTCAAAAAACCAAAAAATTCTTTCACTATGACCATAGCCGCTCACTGGAGGCATTCCATATTCAAGCATTTCAACAAAATCAATGTCCATCATTTGCGCTTCCGTGTCACCGCCTTCGCGTGCCTGTTGCTGTTCTAAAAATCGATTGTATTGATCCACTGGATCATTTAACTCTGAATATCCATTTCCAAGTTCCGTTCCTGCAATAATTACATGGAAGCGCTCAGTCAAGTTTTTGTCTTCAGGCTTTGATTTGGCCAGAGGAGACATAAACTTTGGCTCATTAATCAAAAATGCAGGACCTGCAATGCCACGCCTCACTAACTTCCAACAGTTATCAACTAATCGGCTTCTATTTATGGCACCAGTTAAATGCACTTTGTTGTTCTTCAAGACAATGTGCATTTCTTCATCTGTTGCTGTCTCAATATCGATTCCAAGCTTTTCAATAATAGAATTGCGGTAATCAATTTCTGTCCAATCATGGTCTACATTAAAGGTGTGCTCTCCCTTCGTGAATTCGCTTTTGCCGTACACAGTGTGTGCAATGTACCTAAACATGTCTCTGACTAAATTCATGTTGTCTTTATAGTCTGCATAGGCCCAATACCATTCAACTTGGTAATACTCTTGCAAATGTTCATCGTCGATGCCTTCGTTTCTGAAATTTGGGGCTAGTGTATAAATTTTTTCAAATCCTCCACCAATAAGACGCTTCTGTGGGAGTTCCGTGGAAATTCTCAAATAGAAATCTTCATCAAGAGCATTGTGGTGAGTTACAAACGGAGCAGCATCGGCGCCACCTGTTACATGTTCTAAAACTGGTGCTTCAACTTCCAAGAATCCCTTTTCTTGTAAAAAGTTTCTATTTGCTTGCCAGAACTTACTTTTCCGAACAAACTGTGCTCTCCTGTCGGGATTCATAATAAGATCTAAATATCGTTTTCGATAGATAAGCTCTTGATCCGTCATTCCCTCCCATTTCTCAGGAAGCGGGCGTATAGACTTTGTGAGAATCCGTAAAGTATCAGGAGAAACTGAAATCTCTCCACGGCTGGTTTTGGTCACAACTCCATGTACTTCTAGAAAGTCTCCAACATCAATGAGGGATAAATCAGAAAACCCTAGAGTTCCGGCTTCTGTATTGGTGTCTTTTAGGGTATCGGCCTGAATGAAGATCTGTACTTTGCCACTCTCATCCATAAGGTGTCCAAAAACAAGCTTCCCATGTTCTCGCCAACTCATAATGCGACCCGTGATCGTTACTTCTTTATTCTCAAGTTCACCAAATTTGTCAGTGATTTCTTGGTTTTTATATTCTTTTTTAGAACGAGAAGGATACGGGTCTATTCCCATAGACCGTAACTTTGCCGCTTTTGCTAAGCGAACATCTCGAATCTCAGCTAATGTACTTTTACTCATATGTGGCTAGTATAGTGGATAAACGGGCACAAAAAAAGCGCCTACCCTAAGGTGGCGCTATCTGAACACAACTAACTAATGGCTAAAAACAAAAGAATCACGCTGACCAGAAAATATGACAGAGCTACCCGATAGCAAGCCTGAATATACTCACTAAAGATTGCTCTAAAGCCACCCGCTAACTTCTCCGTTTCCACTTTCTCGACTTTAGAATGGTTAAGAAAGTTCTCGAGCGTTTGATTTGAGCGACTTACTGATCGTGGTATCTCAAAAAAAACTTCATAGACTGCCGCGAGCATGCTTAAGATTGCCAGAGATATTAATGCAACTATACGAGTAGACATGATTACTCCCTCCTTATCACAATTTGTTTTTAAAACACTTTCTTCCAATCGCTTATGGCTTTGGGTGGATGAATTACATACGAGACCACAAATGCGATAGTTCCTCCAAGGATAGATACGGCAGCCTCTGTTTGAGCAATCATCACTATACAAAAACAAGCAAATCCGGTCACCAGACCAAATAAGAGGCGATCAAGGGTACAGGTGGTTTTCCACATCCAACCAAGTAAACGATATGTAACGGCTGCAACGACTATTATCACAACAATATAAACGGCCTGCAAAAATATTGGCAAAATACACCTCCTCACAAATTACGGATAAGAGATTATATCTGGAATTTGTTCAAACTACAAGATAATGTTTACATAAAAAAGCGATTAAAAAAACAGACAGTTGCAAGCAGTTGAAACATTAAGACAGCCTTTCATTTACGATTAATAAACACCATTATTATAATTGAAGCAAAAGTAAAATGTAAATTATAGGATAATTAATGGAACAGAGATTTACGAAGGCAAACAGTCATTATCATCGCCTCTTAATTATTTCACGAACCAAATATTGGGATTGAGGATGAGAAAAACCAGAAGTAAAGTCGAATTATCTTTTTGGAGAAGACTGAAAAAGAGCAAAGCGAAACCATCGATCAAGTGTTGGATTATTTCTTTTAACTTCATCAGCCCATTTTTTTGCAACCAATCCATCTTCCGTCGGATTTGTCTTTCTCACCATGTATCTTATATAAGGGCTCCAGTAACTTTTAACTGATTTATTTCCTTCTACCTCGTTATGATTATTTACAAAAAGATCAACTGCTTTTTGTGGGTACCCATACATTTGGCCACGGAAGACAATATGTTTTGGAGTTTCTGACCATTGTAGCTCTGACATTTTGTCAGACAGTTTTTGATCTTTAGAGACATGAATTATATTTTTTCCTCGCAAATCAAGCGCATACTTTATTTCTGCATCATAAAGCCACTTAAGTATTCGTTTTGTTCTAGACTTGGAAAGATTGAAGTCTGATCGTAAAATAACTGTTGAAGCAGGTTTTAAACTTTTATAGGTAAGCCACAATTCTATCCTTCCTAAAATAGAGATATTAAGATACAAAAGTCTTTTAGCGAGTTTTTTGTCTGCACTGTTCATAAGCTCTAATTGTATAAAAATGGGGCGTGCGTTGCACGCCCACAGTGATGCGACCCTAACGATCGCCGGGACGAGGTTGGTTACAGCTACTGCATTTTTTGCCT